>CAYOXW010000006.1:0-37442 GCA_964408005.1 uncultured Methylibium sp. | reverse complement strand
CGCACCAAGCAGCTGACCAACTTCCGCGTCAGCGGCAAGGAAGACGCGATCAAGATCACGCCGCCGATCGACCTGACGCTGGAGTACGGCGTCGAGTTCATCGAGGACGACGAGCTGGTGGAAATCACACCGAAGTCGATCCGCCTGCGCAAGCGCTTCCTGAAGGAGCACGAGCGCAAGCGTGCCAGCCGCGAGGCCGCCTGATCCCCGGCGACTCGTCGCCGCGCCGACGAGCGTGGTGACGATCCCGTGAGAGCGTCGCGGCCCCGCCGCTCTCACGGGGCCGGTGCACCGGGGCCGCGGCCGGCGGCCGCCGCGCACCGGGTATGCTTGCAAATGCTCGGTTTCCAGCCCGTTTCAACGTGACTACCCCCAAGCTATCCGACGAATCGGCCTGGCAGGATCAGGCCCGTGCGCAGATCGGTGACCTGTTCCGTCGCTCGCCCCTGATCTACTGGACCGACCTGCTGCTGAGCGCGGGGGCGGCCTGGGCGCTGACGGCGGTCTACTTCATCGCGCCGGCATGGAGCGCGCTGCAGATCGTGGCCTTCGTGGCGGCCAGCATCCTGTTTTTCCGCGCCGGCACCTTCATCCACGAGATCGTGCACATGCCCGGCGGGCAGATGGTGGCGTTCAAGCGGGCCTGGAACCTGCTGCTGGGCGTGCCCTTCCTGATGCCCTGGATCCTGTACCGCAACCACATCGAGCATCACAACCATCGCCACTTCGGGACCCCGGCGGACGGGGAGTACCTGCCGCTGGCCGCGTCGCCGCGGATCGAGACCCTGAAGTACCTCGCCCAGGCGCCGCTGTTGCCGCTGTTCATGCTCGTTCGCTTCGGCGTGCTCGGGCCGCTGTCGTGGCTGCATGCCGGGCTGCGCGAATGGGTGCTGACGCGTGCCTCGGCCGCGGTGTCCAACCCCTACTACAGCAAGCGCTTCCCGCGGCGCGACGAGGCGCATCTGCGCGGGGTCGAGGGGTTGTGCTTCGTCTACCTCGTCGGGGTCGCGGGGCTGCTGTGGCACGGGTCGATCAGCACGGCGCAGGTCTTCATGGGCTACCTGCTGCTGGCCTTCACGCTGGGCCTGAACTGGGTCCGCAACCTCGCCGCGCACCGCTACGGCAACCACGGCGGGCGCATGACGATGGCCGAGCAGGTCGAGGAGTCGATCAACATCACCGGGCAGACCTGGCTGACGGTGCTGATGTTCCCGGTCGGCCTGCGCTACCACGCCTTGCACCACATGTTCCCGGCGCTGCCCTACCACCACCTGGGCGAGGCGCACCGGCGCCTGATGCAGTCGCTGCCGCCCGACGCGCCGTACCGGGCCTGCAGCCGCAACAGCTTCTTTGCCGCCGTGCGCGAGCTGTGGCAGTCGGCCCGCCAGACGCCGACGGGCCAGTCGGCGATGCGGGCATGGTCGTCGGGTTCCGGCCACCCTTGAGCGCGCACCTCGCGGCGCTGGCGTCGCCGGACGGGGAGCGCCTGGCCCCGGCGATGCCGCCGCCCTGCCTGATCGTCAATCCGCGCAGCTTCAGCGCCGCGCGCGGTCTCGCCGCGCAAGCGACGGCACTGGCGCTCGCGGAGGGGGCCGAGGTCGTGACGATCGACAGCCCGGCCAGCCTGCGCAGCGCCGTCGAGGCCATCCTGGCGCGGCGCCAGCGCCAGGTCATGGTGCTGGGCGGGGACGGTACGGTCTGCGCCATCGTCGATCAGCTCTCGAACCTGCCGCCGGGCGCCTGGGTTCCCGATCTGCTGGTGCTGCCGGGCGGCCGCACCAACCTGACGGCGGCCGATCTGCTCCCCGGTGGCCGCGCGCTGGCCGTCCTGAAGCGCGCGCTGCGGCTGTCGCGCGAAGCCGGCTGGGACCAGTCGGTGGAGGAGCGCTGCGCCCTGCGCATCGAGCAGGCCCCGGCGCCGCCGCGCCACGGCTTCTTCGTCGCCGGCGCGCTGATCGACGGCGTGATCCGGCAGTGCCACCAGCACCGCGCCGACCGCCAGACCGCCGGCCGGCCGAGCGCCCCGACGCCGCTGTACCTGCTGTGGCTCGGCCTGCGCGCCTGGTTCGGCCGCCCCGGCCCGAGCTGCCCGTCGCTGCGCATCGATGCCGGCGCCTGTGGCACGCAGCAGGGCGCCTGCCGTCTGCTGCTGGTGACGACCCTGATGCACCGCGCGGGTCTCTTCGATCCCTATGCGCCGCGCGGCCGGGGCGATGTGCGCGTGACCGCCGTGAGCCGCGAGGCGCCGCGCTTCTGGCGCTCGCTGCCGCGCCTGCTGACCGGGCGGTATTCGGCGGCGATGAGTCCCGCCGCCGGCTACCTCAGCGGGCGCTGCGAGCGCCTCGAGATCGGTGGCCTGGCGGGCTACATGCTGGACGGCGAGCCCGTCGAGACCGACCCGAGCCGGCCGGTGCTCGTCACGGCGGGCCCGCGCCTGCGTTTCCTCAAGCCATGAGCCGGACTGTGTCGCCCCCCCTGGCCGCCGGGCGCGGCGGTGCGCTGCCGATGATCGCCGCCTTCGTGCGGGCCTACCCGGGCCGCAGTGCCGCGGCGCTCGTCGCGGTCTTCGTCGCGGGCCTGGTGGACGGGCTAGGCATGTCGATGCTGCTGTCCATGCTGTCCTTCGCCACCCGCACCGAAGCGCACGAGCCCTCGATGCCCGAGCAGTTCGCGCTGCGGGTGGCCGAGTTCCTCGGACTCCAGCCCAGCGCGCCGGTGCTGCTGGGGCTCGCGACCTCGCTGATCGCCGGCAAGGCCGCGCTCTCGCTGCTGGCGAACCGGCAGGTCGGCTACACGGTCGCCAACATCGCGACCGACCTGCGGCTGGCGATGATCCGCTCGGTGATGGCGGCGCGCTGGGCCCACTACTTGCAGCAGTCCGTTGGGCGGCTGTCCAACGCCGTCTCCACCGAGGCGCAGCGCGCGTCCGAGGCCTTCCAGTACAGCGCCGAGACGGCCGCGATGCTGCTCAACGCCCTGATCTACCTGGGCATCGCGCTGTCGCTCTCGTGGCAGGCCGGCGCCGCGGCCGTCGTCTCCGGCGCGGTGCTGCTGGCGGTGCTGCAGCGGCTGGTGCGCACCTCGCTGCAGGCCGGCCGCCAGCAGACCGCGCTGATGAAGTCCCTGCTGACGGCGATGAGCGGGCAGATGGCGGCGGCCAAGGCGCTCAAGGCGATGGCGCGCGAGGAGCATGTCGACGCGCTGCTGGCCGACCAGACACGCGCGTTGCGACGCGCGCTGCGCCGGCAGGTGATCAGCAAGGAGGCGATGAGCGCCCTGCAGGAGCCGCTGCTGGCGATCCTGGTCGGCCTGGGCTTCTTCCTCAGCCTGTCGGTGCTGAAGATGCCGCTGGCCGAGGTGCTGGTGATGCTGTTCCTGCTCGCGCGCACGGTGAGCTACCTGTCGAAGGCGCAGCGCGCCTACCAGCAGGTGGTCGTGCGCGAGAGCGCCTACTGGTCGCTGATCGAGGGCATCGACGGCGCCCGGGTGCAGGTCGAGCCGCGCGGTGGCGCGCGCTCGGTCGGGCTGGTCGAGGGCATCCGTTTCGAGGACGTCGGTTTCGGCCACGGACGGGGCCGCCCGGTCGTCGAGCAGGCCACGTTCGACATCCCGGCGCAGCAGCTGACGGTGATCGTCGGCCCCTCGGGCGCCGGCAAGACCACGCTGCTGGACCTGGTGGTGGGGCTGCTGCAGCCGCAGGCCGGCCGCATCCTCGTCGACGGCGTGCCGCTCGGCGAACTCGATCTCGGCCCGTGGCGGCGCCAGGTCGGCTACGTGCCGCAGGAGTCGGTGATGGTCGACGAATCGGTGGCCTACAACGTGACGCTCGGCGATACCGGCATCGCCGAGGCGCAGATCCGCGCGGCCCTGCGCGCGGCCGACGCGCTCGACTTCGTCGAGGCCATGCCCGAGGGCCTGCAGACGCGCGTCGGCGAGGGCGGCTCGCGCTTGTCCGGCGGCCAGCGCCAGCGCCTCGCGATCGCGCGGGCGCTGGTGCACGAGCCGCGCCTGCTCATCCTCGACGAGGCCACCAGCCACCTCGACCGGGACGCCCAGAGCGCCGTGATCGAGACCGTCAAGCACCTCAAGGGCCGCCTGACGATCCTGGCCGTCGCGCACCAGGACCTGCTGATCCAGGCCGCCGACCGTGTCTACCGGCTGGCCGATGCGCAGGTCAGCGCCTTGCCGCGCTCGATCGACGCCGCGGGTGTCGCGGTGCAGGGCTGAATGGCACTCGGCCTGTGGCTGCGGCGCGCGCGGCGCCGCCTGATGTTCCTGGGCCTGCGCAGCGTGCTGCGCGCCGTCGGTTTCGCGCGGGCGCGCACGCTCGGCAGCGGCCTCGGGGCGCTGCAGTTCCAGCTGGCCTGGCGCGAGCGTCGGCGCCTGCAGCGCGAGGTCGCGCTGGCGCTCGGACGCGCCCCCGACGATCCGGCGGTGCCGGCGCTGCTGCGCGAGGCCTACCGGGTGAACAACGGCGCGGTGCTCGAGATCATGGCGATGTTCGACCGTCGCCAGGACGAGGCGGCACTTGTCGCCCGCTGCGAACTCGACGGGCTCGAGCACCTGCGTGCCGCGATGACCCAGGGGCGCGGGGCGATCCTGCTGGCCACCCACATGGGCAATGCGGCGCTGGCGGCGATCCGGATCGCCCGGGCCGGCTGGCCGGTCAGCGTGGTCTACCGCGAGGCGCGGATGATGTCGGCCGGCTTCCTGCAGACCGGCCTGGAGCACTACGGCATCCAGGGCATCCTGGCGAACGCCGGCATCCGTGCCTACGGCCAGATGCTCGCCGCGCTCAAGAAGGGCCGCGTCGTTTTCGTGATGCTCGACCAGGGCGTCAAGCAGGCCGAAGACGGACTGGAGCAGCGCTTTCTCGGCAAGGACATGGCGATGCCCGCCGGCCCCGCGCAGCTGGCCCGCGCGGCGCGCGCGCCGGTGCTGCCGCTCGTCACGACCGCGGCCACGCCGGTGTGGCGCTTCGCGATCGAGCCGCCGGTGGCGCTCGGGGGTGGCAGCCTCGAGGCCGACGTCGAGTTGCTGACCCGGCTGACCGAGCGGCAGGTGCTGCGGGCGCCGCAGCTGTGGAGCTGGCACCACCGTCGCTGGCGCAAGCTGCCGATGGCGCCGCAGCCGGCATCGCCCGATGCCGGCCACGCGCCGCGCGAGCCTTAGGCGCGAGGGCCGGTCGATGCCCATCGAACCGTTGCCGATGAGCGACCCGGCCCGCGAGGCGCGTGGCGCCGTGCCGCCGCTGGCGGCCGTGACGGGGGCGAGCGGCTTCATCGGCCGGCACGTCGTCGCGGCCCTGGCGCAGGCGGGCTGGCGCACGCGCCTGCTGCTGCGGCGCGAGCCGGACGAGCCGCGCTGGCAGGGACTGCGGCCGCAGGTGGTGGCCGGCACGCTGCGCGACGAGGCCGCCTTGGCACGCCTCGTCGAGGGCGCCGATGCGGTGATCCACATGGCCGGCCTCATCAAGGCGGCGCGGCGCGCCGAGTTCTTCGAGGTCAACCGCGATGCCGCGGCGCTGCTGGCGCACGCGGCGCGGCGTCATGCACCGGGCGCGCATTTCATGCTGGTGTCGAGCCTGGCCGCGCGCGAGCCCCGGCTGTCCGACTACGCCGCCAGCAAGCGCGCCGGCGAGACCGCGGTGCTCGATGTCCTCGGACCGCGCGCGACGGTGCTGCGCCCGCCGGCGGTCTACGGGCCGGGGGATCGGGAAACGCTGCGCTTCTTCCAGCTGGCCCAGGCGCGCCGGGTGCCGCTGCTGGGCGGGCCGGACGCACGCGCGGCGCTGATCCATGTGCAGGACCTGGCGCGCCTGATCGCCACGCTCGCCGCCGCGCCGGCGTGCGGCGCGGTGCTGGCCGCCGCCGACCACCGCCCCGAGGGCTACCGCTGGGACGAGGTGCTGGGGGCCGCCGCGCGGGCCGTCGGCAACCCGGCGCCGCGCTTCGTGCGGGCCCCGTCGGGCCTGCTGCGCGGCATCGCGCTGGTGGGTGATCTCGCCCGGGCGCTGGGCTCGGCCAGCATGCTCAGCTCGCAGAAGCTGCGCGAACTGCGCCACCCGGACTGGTCGGTGCCGCCGGCCGAGCTGGCCCGGCCGCCGGGCTGGGCGGCGCAATTCGATTTGGACGGTGGTTTCGACGATGCGGTCGCCTGGTACCGCGGCGCGGGCTGGCTGCCGCCGCCGCGAAGGGTCTGAGCAAGGATCAGACCCCGGGTGTCGACAATAATTGTTCCCCGCGCGGCCGTGTGCCGCCGCGCGACGTTCCTGCCCGCGACCATGCTCCGATCCCGAAAGCGCTCATGATGGGCGCCCCGTCCACGCTCATCATCCCCGTCGAGAACCAGGTCCGCGAGCTCGACGCGAAACTGCTGCTGGCCTGTGTTGCCGCGGAGCGCGGCTTCCCGGTGGTGCTGGGCTCACGCCCCTACGTCAATTTCGCGATGCCCAGCCTGCCGCGCGGGCTGTTCCTGGCCAAGAGCATGCGGTCCCTGAGCACGCGCATGCTGAACCTGATCCGCGGGCTGGGTCATGACATCGTCGCCTGGGACGAGGAAAGTCTGGTGCGCTACAGCTCGCCCGAGTACTACGCGTGGCGCTACTCCGAGGACACCTTCAAGGTCATCGACCAGCTGTTCGCCTGGGGGGCCGACGACGCGGAGTTCTTCGCCAGCTACCCCGGCTACAGCGGCGCGCCGGTGCACGTGACGGGCAATCCGCGCATCGACCTCCTGCGCCCGGAGGTGCGGGGTTATTTCGCGCCCGAAGTGGCCGAGCTGCGGCGGCGCCATGGCGACTTCATCCTCGTCAACACCAACTTCTCGTTCGTCAACAACTTCGTGCCGGCGCTGAACCTGATCGAGCGCGATGGCCATGGCCAGCCCCAGGTCAGCCGGACCGGCCGTGGCATGAGCGTCGAGTTCGCGACCGGCATGGCCGCCCACCAGCAAGCCATCTACGATCACTTCCGCGCACTCCTGCCCCAGCTGGCCGGCTGGTTCCCCGGCCATCGCATCGTGCTGCGTCCCCACCCTTCGGAGAACCACGAGGTGTGGCGCCAGGTCCTCGCCGGCTGCCCGCAGGTCGAGGTCACCCACCAGGGCAATGTGGTGCCGTGGCTGATGGCGGCCAAGGTGCTGCTGCACAACGGCTGCACCACCGCGGTCGAGGCCAGCGTGCTGGAGACGCCGGCGGTCAGCTACATGCCGGTCAGCTCCGAGACCTACGACTACCACCTGCCGAACGGGCTGAGCCATCAGGCGACGACGCCCGAGGCGGTGCGCGAGACGCTGGCCGAGATCCTCGCCGGCCGGCGCGGCCTGGTCGACGCGGCGGTGCGCGAGCGGTTCTTCGCGCGCCACCTGGCCTCGATGCGCGGGCCGCTCGCCTGCGACCGCGTGCTGGACGTGCTGGTCGCCCGCGGCTACGCCGAGCAGGCGCCGGCGCGTCCGCCCGCCGGGCCCTGGCTGCGGGCCTGGCTGGGCGGTCACATGCGCACGCTGGGCAAGCGCTTCAACGGACTGTTGCCCGAGCATCGCAACGGCCCCGCCTATCATGCGCACCGTTTTCCGGGCGTGAGCGTGTCCGAGCTGAACGCCCGCATCGCCCGCTTCGGCGCCGAGCTGGGGCGCTTCCAGGGCGTGCGGGCCGAGGCCCGCTCACCCTACGTCTTCCGCATCCACGACCCCGAGGCCAAACAACCTCATGCAGGCGAGGGCGCGCGCGTCGGCGCGGCCGGCCTGTCACGCATCAAGCACGAAGGAGCAGGGCATTGAGCCAGCGACCGTATCCGCGCGTCATCGCCGAAATTGGCTGCAATCACAAGGGCGACATGGCCATCGCCCGTGAACTGATCGAATCGGCGGCGCGCTTCGCCAAGGCCGATTTCGTCAAGTTCCAGAAGCGCTGCAACCGCGAGCTGCTGACGCCCGCGGAGTACGACGCGCCCCATCCCAACCCGGCCAACAGCTACGGCGCGACCTACGGCGCGCACCGCGAGTTCCTCGAGTTCGATGTCGACCAGCACCGCCAGCTCATGCGCTGGTGTGAGGAATTCGGCATCGGCTATTCCACCTCGGTCTGGGACATGACCTCGGCGCGCGAGATGGCGGCCCTGAACCCCTACATGCTCAAGGTGCCGTCGGCCTGCAACCTGCATTTCGAGATGCTGGAGTTCCTGGCGCGCGAGTACGCCGGCGAGATCCACATCTCGCTGGGCATGACGACGCCGGCCGAGGAGGAGGAGATCGTCCAGGCGCTCGAGCGCCTCGGCGCGCACGAGCGCGTGGTGCTGTACGCCTGCACCTCCGGCTATCCGGTGCCCTTCGACCAGGTCTGCCTGCTGGAGATCGTGCGCCTGCGGGAGCGCTACGGCCACCGTGTCAAGGACATCGCCTTCTCGGGCCACCATCTCGGCATTGCCGTCGATGCCGCCGCGGTCACCCTGGGGGCCGCCTGGGTCGAGCGCCACTTCACGCTCGATCGCACCTGGAAGGGCACCGATCACTCGGCCTCGCTCGAGCCGGACGGCCTGCGCAAGCTGGTGCGGGACCTGCGCGCGGTGGCGACCGCGCTGACCTACAAGCCGACCGCGATCCTCGACGTCGAGGCTCCGCAGCGCGCGAAGCTCAAGCGCGTTCCGGGCGTGCACCTGCGCTGATGCGCTGGGTCGCGCTCCTGCCGCTGCGCGGCGGATCGAAGTCCATCCCGGGCAAGAACCTGCGCAACATCGCCGGGCGGCCGCTGTACGCGTGGAGCCTGGAGGCGGCCCTGGCGTCCGGCTGCTTCGACGCGGTCTACCTGGCCTCCGACGCGGCCGCGATCCGCGATGACGCGCGCGCGCGCTTCGGCACGCGCATCGAGGTCATCGATCGCGCGCCCGAGAACGCCAGCGACACGGCGAGCAGCGAGTCGGTCATGCTGGAGTTCGCGGCACGTGTCGGCTCCGATGTGCTCGCGCTCGTCCAGGCGACGTCGCCGCTGACCCGTGCCGAGGACTTCCGTGCCGCGCGCGCGCGCTTCGAGCGCGAGGGTCTCGATTCGCTGCTCACCGGCGTCGAGCTGAAGCGCTTCTTCTGGACGCACGACGGCCAGCCCCTCAACTACGACCCGGCCCGGCGCCCCCGGCGCCAGGATTTCGCCGGGACCGTGATGGAGAACGGCGCGTTCTACTTCACGCGCACGACGCTGCTGCAGCAGACCGGATCGCGGCTCGGCGGCCGCATCGGCGTGCACCGGATGCACGAGGACTGCGCGGCCGAGCTCGACGAGCCCGCGGACTGGCCGCTCATCGAAGCCTTGCTGCAGCGGCGTCTGACGGTGGCCCGGGACATCCGCATGCTGGTCGTGGACGTCGATGGGACCCTGACCGACGGCGGCATGTATTACGACGGCAATGGCGAGGCGCTGAAGAAATTCAACACGCGTGACGCCAAGGGCCTGCTGCTGCTGCGCGAGCTGGGCGTGCGCGTCTGCGTGGTCACCGCGGAGAACAGCGCGGTCGTGCACGCGCGCATGCGCAAGCTCGGCCTCACGGACTACTTCCCGGGCGTCGCGGACAAGCCCGCGTGGCTCGCCGAGCACGGACAGAAGTTCCAGGTGGCTGCGGCGCAGACCGCCTACATCGGCGACGACCTGAACGACCTGGCATGCCTGCGCACGGTCGGACTGTCCTGCTGTCCCGCCGATGCCGTGCCCGAGGTTCGCCAGTCGGTCTCCTACGTCTGCAAGGCGGCCGGTGGCGAGGGCGCGGTGCGCGAGGTCGCCGATCTGATCCGGGCGCAGCTCGTGTCCACTGGCGAGCACTAGCAGGCGAACGCGAGAGGAGAACGGCGCGTGATTCCACTCAACCGTCGTGGCCCCGCCATCTTGGCCCGCAAGATCCGGCGCTGGTTCGAGCCGGACCTCGATCCCGCGCGTGTCGAGCGGGTCTTCGCGGAATTCGAGGACCAGCGCGGCTACGCCGCCTGGCATGCCCGCTGCCGGGCGGCGCTCGAGCGGCCGTTGCCGGTTCGCGAACGGCCGGGCCCCGTCGTGCAGCAGGGCTTTGCGGTCGAACAGGTGATGTCGCGCGAAGCGGCCGCGGGGCTGCTCGCCGAGGCCCGCGGCGAACGCCAGCCCGGCCGCCTGAAGCTCGACTCGGCCAAGCTCCAGGGCTACGACCTCGATGACCCGGCGCTGGTGCGCCGGCTGGCCGAGGGCGCGCTGACAGCGGAAATCGACGCGCACTGCCTCGAGTTCTTCCGCAGCGAATACTTCGTGTACTGGTGCACGCTGTCGCGCACGGCGCCCGCCGAAGGTCCGGCGAATGTCTCCTTCATGTGGCATTGCGATCGCGGGCCGCGCGCGCACCTGAAGCTGCTGCTCTACCTCAACGACCACAGCGAACATGGCGGCGGAACCTCGTACCTGGATCTCGCGGCGAGCGATGCGGTGGCCCGCAGCGGCTACGTGTTTGCGCGTGGCCGCCGTCGCACCGGATCGCTCGAGGCGTTGTCGGCGCTCGCGGGTCGGCCGCTGGCGGCGCATGAGCACCTTCCGCGGGCCGGCGACGCCGTGCTGTTCCAGCCCGCGCGCGTCCTGCACAGCGGCATCACGCCGCGCCTCGGGCCGCGTTACGTCTTCACGCTCTGTCTGCTGCCGAGCCCGCTGCCCTGGTCCGTCGCGCTGGAGCGATCCGCCCGGATCGATCTGCGCAGCCACCCGATCTGGCACGACGACGCGGGCGATCTGGCGCAAGGCTTCGCGCTGCCCGGCGCCTGAGCGGTCGGCCGGCGGGTTCACGCGCGCCGCGGCCCGCCAGGCGGGCCGGTGCGAACGGGTGAGGTGCCGCGCGCCGATCAGCGCAGCACGCCGAGTCGGCGCAGCCGCCACCAGATGCCGGGCGCGGCGAGCAGCGGGTGGCGTCGCTGCCAGTCCGACAGCTCCAGGCGCACGCCGGCATGGCGCTGGACCTTCCACGCCGCGTAGTCGGCCGCGTTCTCGAACGTGAACGCGGCCTTGAGCAGGCGCAGCAGGTTCAGCGGCTTGCCCAGCCGGGCACGCCGTTGCCAGCGGCGCCGCGCGGCGTCCCGCGCCGCGGCCGTGAGGCGGGGCGCGAGCGTGCCATCGTCATGCGTCTCATAGGCGAGGCCCGCCGCGGCCCAGGCCAGCGGCAGCAGGTCCGCGTAACGCAGGGCGTCGCGCTCGACGAGGTCGGCGGCGCGTCCGCCGCGCTCGACACGCAGCTCCGCGGCGTAAGTCCGCGCGTACAGCGCGCGCCAGAAATCGGCGGCGCTGGCGCGCTCGGGGCCCAGGGCCGCCGCCCAGTGCGCCGCGGTGCGCACGGCGTCCACCAGCGCGTCGAGCGCGCGGTCGCGGTCGGCCTCGCTGCGGGTCCAGGCGAGCACGCAAGGCTGGGAGAAACGCGCCCACAGCGTGGTGTCCAGTGCCGAGAGCCGCATGCCCGCACGGAACTGCGCGAGCGTCATCACCGCGATCTTGGCGCGCAGCGTGACACCGTCGACCTCGCACTCGAGATAACCGACGTTGGGCGGCAGCAGGCGCAGCGCAACGGCGGCGGCGCGGGCGCCGGGCCAGTCACCGACGCGGTCGAGGAGCACGTAGAAGTCGAGCACCCCGTCGAGGGCGGCCGCGCGCAGGTTAGAGCCGTAGAACAGCACGACGGCGGCATGGCCTTCGGCCCGCTCGGCCAGGCGCGCCGCGAGCGCGGCAACGGCCGCCACGGGGCTGCGGCGCGACTCGGCATCGAGCCGTTCGCGCAACAGCGCCGGTGCGCGCACGTCAGGCCGCGAGCCAGGAGCGCAGCGGGGCGCGCCGGCGCGCCCAGGCGGCCTGCACGAGGCGCAGCGCGTGGATGGCGAGGCAGATCGCGACCCACCACGCGACCGCGACGATGCCGAGGTCGGGGCGCCCCAGCAGCCACGCGAGGCTCAGGATCAGCAGGTTCGGATTGCGCCGCGCGGTGATGAGCCGCAGGCGGCTGTCGAAGCGCTGCCAGACGTGCATGTCCATGCCGAAGCAGGCGATGAAGAGGCCTTCCTCGATGCGCTGCAGCACATAGCCGGCGACGATCACGCTCAGCACCGCACCGGCGTGGGGCAGCTCGAAGCCGGCGGCCGACAGGCCGACGATCCAGGCCCACCACCAGAACGGCGGATGGATCAGGTCGATCGAGTGATCGAACACATTGCCCCAGCGCGAGGAGCTCAGGGTCACGCGGGCGAGCTTGCCGTCGACGGTGTCCAGGAAGGTCATGACCCAGGCCGCGAGCAGGCCCCAGCCGTAGTGGCCGTTCCAGAACAGCGCCATCGCGGCGAGCACGAGCAGCAGGCTCGCCGAGGTGACCTGGTTCGGCGTGATGCCGTTGTTCGCGCACAGGCGCGTGACCGCGCATGCCGGTCGCGGCCAGGCGTAGAGCGTGACCAGATCGGTCACGCCCTTGTAGGAACCGGCGAAGATGCGCTGCTCGATCGCGGGCAGCTCGCCGGCGGTGAGCGGCAGCAGGTAGGGCGGCTCGCGCTTGCGCAGCGCGTCGTTGTAGCCGTCGGTCAACTGGGCCGGCGTGACGCGGCGGGCGCTGGCCGGAGCCTGCCCCTCGGCGAGCCGCGCGGCCGCATCCGGCGCCGGCGCCGGCGCCGCGACGCCGAGCGCGACGACGCGACCGTCGACGGCCGTGAGCGCCACGTCGTCGGGGGCCTCTGCCAGACCGCGCACGAGCGCGTCGTCATAGACCCAGTCGGCACGCAGCATCACGAGCCGCTGCGCCTGGTCCGTGACCTCGCGGGCGCCTGCCCGTGCCAGCTGTCGTCGCAGCCGCTGGTCCGACGTCAAGCCCCAGATCCGCAGCGGCGATTCACCGACGATGACGCCCGCGACGGGGCGGGCAGGGTGCGACGAGCGGCTCACCGGCACGGGTCCTCGCGCGAAAGCGAAAGCTTTTTTGGCATCATCGACAGCGGAGCACCCTATGGCATCTGAAACAGCAGCCCGGCATTATCGATGAGCGCCTCGACGTTCGCGCACATCTCCGATCTGCACCTTCCGTTCGAGCCGCGGCTGTCGCTGCGGCAGTGCCTGTCGAAGCGGCAGCTGAGCGTCTGGTCCTGGCGCCGGCGGCGGGCCCTGCATCGAGACGACATCCTCGACGCGCTGCGGCAGGATCTGCGTGCCCACGCGGTGGACCATGTGCTGGTGACAGGCGACGTCACCAACTTCTCGCTGCCGGCCGAGTTCCGGCAGGCGGCCGACTGGCTGACGGCGCTCGGTCCGGCCGAGCACATCAGCCTGGTCCCCGGCAACCACGACGCGCTGGTGAGCGTGCCGGCGGCCGAGGGGCTCGGCCGCTGGGCGGCGTGGACGCGGCAGCCGGACGGCTGGCCCTTCCTGCACCGTGTGGGCGAGGTGGCGCTGATCGGCCTGAATTCGGCGCTGCCGACGGCGCCGCTGCTGGCGCGGGGGCGGCTGGGCCCGCAGCAACTCGCGCGGCTCGAGGAGCTGCTCATCGCCGAGGGCGCTGCGGGGCGCGTGCGCATCGTCATGCTCCACCATCCGCCGGCCGCGGGCGCCGTCCGGTGGCGCAAGGCGTTGGCCGATGGCGACGCGTTGCGCGCGGTGCTTGCTCGTGCCGGCGCCGAACTCGTGCTGTGCGGGCATGCGCGCGATGCGCGCCTGGACGCGATCGCCGGGCCGCAGGAGCCGATCCCCTGCCTGTGCGTGCCCTCGTCCTCGGCGCTGCCGAACCCGAAGGATCAGGGCGCACGCTGGCACCGGCTGCGGCTGCTCGGCGAGGGCCGGGACCGGCGCGTCGAGGTCATGGTGCGGCGCTGGTCGGTTGCGGCCGGGGCCTTCGCGGACGGCGGCCGCTACGAGCTGTGCCTGCCGCGCGGGCGTGCTCGGGCGGCCGGCGATAATTTGCCCGGCTGAATCCGACGCAACCGACTATGGGCAACGCGACCGAGACCAAGTTTGGCGATCCGGGCACGCGGCTCGCGCAGACGGCGCACTGGACCGTGCTGCTGCGGCCCAAGCAGCCCACGCTCGGCTCGCTGGTGCTGGTCTGCCGCGAGCCCGTCACCGCCTTTGCCGACGTGAGCGCGGCCGCCTATGCAGACCTGCGCGGCATCGTGAGCCGTGTCGAGGCCGTGTTGCGCGAGGTCGTCGCCTACGAACGGATCAACTATCTGATGCTGATGATGGTCGATCCGGACGTCCACTTTCACGTGATCCCGCGCTATGACGGCGTGCGCCATGTCGGCAACGTCGCCTTCCCCGACGCCGGCTGGCCCGGCCCGCCGGCACTCGACGCCGCGGTCTCGCCGGACGCCCTGACGGCCGACGCCGTGCTGGCGCGCTTGCGCGAAGCCTGGCTGCGCCAGGCCGACGGGGATCGCGCGCCTTGATCCCCCGGTTGCCCCTCGATCGACTCGACCGCTACGCGCTGCGCCTGATCGCCGGCCCCATGGCCCTGTCGCTGATGGCGCTGCTGCTGGCGCAACTGCTCGAGCGCCTGCTGCGCCTGTTCGACCTGGCGGCCTCCACCGGCGCCGCGCCGTCGAGCGTGCTGCTGATGGCGGCCACGCTCGTGCCGCACTACCTGGGGCTGGCGCTGCCGATGGCCTTCACCGCGGGGATCTTCGCGGCCGCGGCCCACATGTGCGACGAGAACGAACTCGATGTGATGCTGATCACCGGGCGCTCGATCGCTCGCATTGCGGCGCCTTATTTCATGCTGGCCGTGCTGCTCGGCCTGTTCAGCCTCTACCTGTATGGCCAGCTGCAGCCGCTGGCGCGCTACGGCTATCACGTCGCCGTCAACCGGGTGCTGCAGACCGGCTGGGATGCGAAGGTCGAGGAGAACCGCTTCATCGACATCGGGCAGGGCCTCACCTTCACGGCGGATGTGATCGAGGGCGACGGCCGCGACCTGCGTGGCGTGTTCATCCAGCGCCGCCGGGCCGACGGCGAGGACGTACTGACCGCGGCGCGCGGTCGCCTCGAGCACCAGGCCACCGGCCTGCAGCTGCAGCTCGAGGACGGCCAGGTCGTGCGCGAGCGCAGCGCCACGGCGGCCGCCGATGCGACGACCTCGGTCTCGCGTTTCGCGCAGGGCGTCATCGAGCGCGGCCTGTCGAACCGACCACCGCCCCTGGCCGCGCGGGGCGACTCGGTGCGCGAACGCACGCTGGCCGAGCTCTGGCAGGACATGCAGCAGGGCGGCAGCCCGCCCAAGTCGGCGGCCGAGTTCCACGGCCGGCTCGCGCGTGCACTGGTCTTTCCCCTGCTGCCGCTGCTCGCGCTGCCGCTCGGCATGGCCTCCAAGCGGGGCCGCCGCATGCCCGGTGTCGTGTTCGCCGTGCTGGCGCTGTTGGCCATCCACCACCTGCTGCAGTTCGGCGAGAGCCTCGGCGACACCGGCCGCCTGCCGGCGGCCGCCGCCGTGTGGACGCCGTTCGCCGTGTTCGCGGCCCTGAGCCTGTGGATCTTCCGCGGCAGCATGGCGTGGCCCGGCGACAACCCGGTGCTGCGCGCCGTGATCGCCATCGAGGCCCTGGTCGATCGCGCCCGGACGAGGCGGCGTCGCGCGGCTGGCGCATGACGAGACAGCTGGCCGCCTACCTGCGCCGCCGCGTCGGCGGGCAGATCCTCGCCCTGCTGGCGCTGCTCACGGCGATGATGCAGCTGCTCGAGCTTCTCGACGTGACGACCGAGATCCTCGAACGCGGGCAGGGCGTCGGCGGCCTGCTGTACTACGCGCTGCTGCGCCTGCCGGCCGAGCTCGGGCTGGCGCTGCCGCTGGCGGTGCTGCTCGGCACGATGGTCGCCATGAACGCGATGGCGCGTGCCTCCGAGATCACGAGCATGCGCGCCAGCGGCGTGAGCCTCACGCGCATGCTGGCTTACCTGATGCCGGTGCTGCTGGCCTTCGCGGCCCTCCAGGTCGCCTTGCTCCAGATGGTGCTGCCGCGGGTCGAGATCGAGCTCAAGCAGTGGTGGGCGGCCGGCGCGCGCGCGGCCGATCAGACGGCGGCGCCGCTGTGGGCCCACACCCGCGGGGGCCCGGTGTCGTTCGAGATCGTCAGCGCCGATGGCCGGCAGTTGCGCGACGTGCGCCTGTATGTGCGCGAAGCGGGTTTGCTCACGTCGCGCGTGCGTGCCGCCGGGGCGCGCTGGGACGGGCGGGCCTGGCAGCTCGAGGACGTGACGGAGCTGCGCATCGAGGCGGACGGCATCCGTCGCCTCCACGAGGACAGCCGCGAGTGGCGCAGCAATCTGCAGCCTGACGAAGTGCTGCGGCTGGGCTTCGCCCGGCCACACCTGTCCAGTATGATGCTGGCCGACGTGATCGCCGGCTCGCGCGTCGGATCTCAACCGCTCAGCTACTACCAGACCGCCTTGTACCGCTCCTTCACGGCGCCCCTCGGCGTGTTCATCATGCTGCTGCTGGCGCTGCCGACGGCGGCAACGCGCGGACGCAACTCGGCGGGCGGCGGCGCGATGCTGATGGCGCTGGTGCTGGGCCTGGGTTTCCTGCTGATCGACGGCGTTGTCGCGGCACTCGGCTCCAGCGGCCAGCTGTCGCCGCAGGTCACGGCACTCCTTGCGCCGCTGTTGTTCATCGCGATCGGCTTCCTGCGGCTGCGTGCCTGCGAACGGCCATGAAACTCTGGATCGACGTGGCCGGTGCCGCGTGCGCCGAAACACTCTTCGGCGTGCCGCCGATCGAGCGCCTGCGGCGCAGCGCCGGCAAGCTCGGCGCGGGCACGCCCATCGTCGTATCCGGTGCCGCGGTGACGCCGCAGACCTGGCCGGGCGCGCAGGCCGACGCCGACGCCGCGCCGCTGGGCAGCCGCCTGCGCCGCGCGCTGGCGCAAGGCGCGCTGGTGGCGCTCGACGGGGCCAACGTGATCGATCCGCGGCTCATCGAATGCTTGCTGCGCGGCACAAGCGCCTGCATGGCGGCGCGCGGCGAGGGCGCCCAGCGGGCCGTCGCGCTGCGCCTGCAACCCGACCTCGCCGACGCGATCCCGGACGACGCCGAAGACCTGCGCGCGGTGGCCGACGCGCTGGTCGCGGCCGGGCGCCTGGCGCCGCTCGACGAGCAGGAATTCCCGGCCTACATCCACAAGCTGCGGCGCTCGCTGCCGTACTGGATCTACGCCGTCGACAGTGCCGCCACGCGCCGCCGCCTGGAACGCCAGATGTTCTGGGACAACTACAAGGGCTCGACCGACCTGTTGACGCGCTACGTCTACCCGCCGCTGGTCTGGCCGCTGGTGCGCCTGTGCGTGCGTCTGGGCATCCACCCGAACACCGTGACGCTGCTGTCGATCGTGCTGACGATCGCCGCCGTGCCGCTGTTCGCGCGCGGCGATTTCCTGCTCGGCTTCCTGTGCGCCTACGGCATGAGCGTGCTCGACAGCGTCGACGGCAAGCTCGCGCGGCTCACCCTGACCGACTCGCCCTTCGGCAACGTGCTGGACCACGGGACCGACGTGGTGCATCCGCCCTTCTGGTACTTCGCCTTCGCCTGGGGCCTCGGCGCGCGCACGCCCGATGACGCGCTCTACCAGGCCGCCGTCTGGTTGATCGTGTTCTATGTGGCCGACCGCATCGTGCTCAGCATCGCCAAGCGCCGCCTCGGCTTCGCGCTGCATGCCGCGAGCCGGCTCGACGGCGTCGTGCGGGGTTTCATCGCCCGGCGCAACATCACCATGACCATCATGGCCTTCAGCGTGCTGCTGGGGGCCGGCCCGGCCGGGCTCTACATCATCACCGCGTGGCAGGGGCTGACCTTCGCCTGGCACAGTGCCCGCACGGTGTGGCTCGGCTTTCTCGCACGCGAACAGGCACGACCGGCAGCATGACGACGAGCAAGATCGACATCCTTCCAGTCACCACGTCGGCCGAACTCGATCGTTTCATCCGCCTGCCGTCGCGGCTGTATGCCGCCGATCCGGCCTTCGTCGCACCGCTGCAGCTGGAGCGCCGCGAAGCGCTGTCGCCCGCCAAGAACCCGTACTTCCAGCACGCCGAAACGCAGTTCTGGCTCGCGCGCCGCGACGGCCGCGATGTCGGACGCATCAGCGCGCAGATCGACCGGCTGGTGCCGGACCCCGAGGTCGGCCACTTCGGCATGATCGTCGCCGAGGACGATGCCGACGTGTTCGCCGCCCTGTTCGCGGCCGCCGAAGCCTGGCTGCGCGCGCGCGGCAAGCGACGCATCCTCGGGCCGTTCAACCTGTCGATCAACGAGGAAACCGGCCTGCTGGTCGATGGCTTCGACACGCCGCCGGTGATGCTGATGGGGCACGACCCGCGCTATGCCGCAGCGCGCATCGAGGCCCTGGGCTATGCGAAGGCGAAGGACCTGATCGCCTACCTGTACGACATCGAGCACGAGCTGCCCGCCGCGGTGCGCCGTCGCATCGACGCGGGCAAGACCGCCGGCTTGACGGTGCGCAACCTCGACACGAAGCGCTACGTGCAGGAGTTCGACACCGTCACCGCGATCTTCAACGACGCCTGGTCGCGCAACTGGGGCTTCATCGCCTTCACGCCGGCCGAGATCGCGCACATGGCCAAGAGCCTCAAGATGCTGATCGACCCGAAGTGTGTCGCCATCGTGGAGATGAACGGCGAGGCGGTCGGCTTCGGCATCGCGCTGCCCAACCTCAACGAGCTCATCGCCGATTTCGGCGGCCGCCTGCTGCCCTTCAACTGGCTCAAGCTGCTGCTGCGCCTGCAGCGCGGCGCGCGCACGGCGCGCGTGCCGCTGATGGGCATCCGGCGCAGTTTCAGCGGCGGGCTGACGGGCAGCATGGCGCCCTTCCTCGTCATCGACACCCTGCGCAAGGGCCTGCAGGCCAAGGGCGTGCGCCAGGTCGAACTGTCCTGGATCCTCGAGGACAACCGGCCCATGCGTCATGTCATCGAAGCGCTGGGCGCCGACCCCTACAAGACCTACCGCGTCTACGAGAAGGCCCTGGGGGCGTGAGGCCGCTCACCGCGCTGGTCCTTGCCGGCACGCGCGCGGGAGGCGATCCGCTGGCCCGGCATGCCGGCGTCAGTCACAAGGCGCTGATCGAGATCGGCGGGCGCACGATGATCGAGCGCGTGGTCGCGGCGCTGGCCGCCGCGCCCGCTGTCGCGCGCATCGTCGTGGCGATCGAGCGCCCCGAGCTGCTGAACGGCCTGCCGGGCTTGCAGGCACCGGCTTGCGACAAGCCGGTGGCGATCATGGCGCCCGCCGATGGACCCAGCGCCACGGTGGCCGCGGCGCTGGCCGGCGAGGGCGCGCCGCTGCTGGTCACGACCGCCGACCATGCGCTGCTCGAGGCGGCGTGGCTGCAGGAGTTCCTGGCCGCCTGTCCGCTCGACGCCGACGTGGCGGTGGCGCTGGGCCGGCGCGACGTGGTGGAGCGCGCCGCCCCCGACACGCGGCGCACCTGGCTGCGCTTTGCCGACGGCGAGTTTTCGGGCTGCAACCTGTTCCTGCTGGCACGACCGGCCGCTGCCGGTGTGGTGGCGCTGTGGCGTGAACTGGAAGGCGAACGCAAGCGGCCGGTGCGCATGATGCGCCGCCTGGGCTGGACGTTCGCACTGCGCTACCGGCTCGGCCGGTTGCCGCTGGCGGCGGCCACCGCGCGGCTCGGTGCGCTGGGCGGCGGTGCGCGGCTGGCGATCGTCGAGATGAGCGACGGGCGCGCCGCGATCGATGTCGACAAGCCCGAGGACCTGGCGCTGGTCCGCCGGCTCGTCGCGACCCAGCGCTCGACCGCGCCGGCCTGACGCCCTGCGCTCAGGCCGCGGCGGAAGCCGCGGGCTGCGGGGCGTCCTGCCAGCTGCCGGCCAGCGCCCGCACCTGCGCCAGATCGGCGGGGAAGTCGAGCTCGCCCCATTGCAGCCCTTCGATCGAGAGCACGCGCACGTCGGCCCCGGAGCGGGCGAGGCGGTCGATCGCCGAGAGGTACCACTTCGCCGGCCCGTCGGGCGTGCGCATCGTGCGCTCCAGTTCGTCGACGAAGCGCGCGGCTCCCTCGGCGTTGAAGCGCAGGAAGCCGATCGACTCGCCGGTGACGCTGTCCATCGGCAAGGTCTTGCCGATGGCGCGCAGGCGATCGCCCTCGGTCTGGACCTTCATGTCGTCGGCGTCGTAGCCCGGCTTGCGGTCGATCGTGACGGTGATGGGTGCGTCCGCGGCCGTGACGAGCCGGGCGGCGATGGCGGGCTCGAACAGGGTGTCGCCGTTGAGCACCAGGCAGGGACCGCTGAGCTCGGTGCGCGCCATCCAGCAGCTCGCGAGGTTGTCGGCGAGCTTGTAGAAGGGGTTGTAGAGCGTGCGCACCCGCATCTGCGGCGGGGCGATGCGCTGCAACTCGGCCTCGACCAGCTCGGGGTGGAAGCCCGTCACGATCACGGCCTCGGGCACGCCGGCACGGGCCAGCCCGCGCAGCTGCCATTCGAGCATGCTGCGCCCACTCAGGTCGAGCAGGCACTTGGGCATCTTCTCGGTCAGGGGCAGCAGGCGGCTGCCTTGGCCGGCACCGAGGATCAGCGCGCGTTGGGGTAGGGCCACGGTGGAAGCTCTCGCGAAAGGGTCAAGGAACTGGAATTTACCGGGCCGGGCGGGCCAGCTCGGCGAGCGCCCGTGGCCCGAGCCGGCTGACGGTCACGTCGCTCGCACCGTCCGCGAGCGCGAGGTGGGCCACGTGGTGGCGACCGACAGCGACCGCCGGCGTGCGCCACAGGCGCCCTTCGAAGGCGGCATCGTGGCGAGACGGCAGCGTGTCGACGCGGGCCACGTCGCGCAAGCCCTGGCGGCCAGCGGCCTTGGCGACCGCCTCCTTGCGTGTCCAGAGGGCATAGAAGCGCCGTGCGCTGCGCCCCGCCCAGGCGCGCTCGGCCGCGCTGAGGTAGAGCTGGAATTCACCGGCCTGCAGCTGCCCCAGTCGCTCGACGTCGATGCCGACCGGCCCTCGCGTCGACAGCGCGCACACGACGCGTCCCTCGCAGTGCGACACGCTGAAGTCCACCGGCACGTCGAGGGTCGGCTTCGACCGGGGGGCGTAGCGCAGCGAGGACAGCACCGAGGCCGGGTAGCCCAGGCGGCGCAGGCCCTCGGCAAGCAGGCGACTGCCCAGCAGCGAGCGTTGCCGCGCCCGCGTATCCGGCCAGCGACCGAGCTCGTCACGCCGGGCCGCCGGCAGACGGGCCAGCCAGCCGGCCTCGATCGCGGGCGCAGGGACGAAGTCGGACGTGACCAGAACCGAGACGGACATGGAGGCGGTGGCTGGCCTGCGCATGACACAATTTGCAGGCCGAAACAGAGACCGGATTATGGTTCAGGAAGTGCTGGCCCCCGGCCCGCAGGAGCGCTACGACCTCGACGCCAACGACGAGAGCCTGTCGTTGTTGCAGGCCCTGAAGGGGCGTTATGGCGATATCTGCCGCGTACCGACAGCAAGTCGCGCGAACGATGGTCTGGTGATCCACGACGTCGAGTGCATCCGCCGCGTGCTGCTGACGAACCGTGGCAATTACGTCAAGGGTGTGGGTCTGGAGCGCGTGCGCGTGCTGCTCGGCAACGGCCTGATCGTCAGCGAGGGCGAGCTGTGGTCGCGCCAGCGCCGCATGATGCAGCCGGCCTTCCACAGCCAGGTGATCCGCGGCTTCACCGTGCTGATGCATCGCTTCAACCAGGAGCTCGTCGAGCGCTGGGCCGGCCATGCCGCGCGCGGCGAGCCGATCAACCTCACGCGCGAGCTCAGCGAGGTCGCGCTGAACGTCGTGCTGCAGGCGCTGTTCAGCACCGACCTGGACCGCCTGATCGAGGCCGAAGGGGGGAGCCCCTTCGACCTGCTGACCCGCGAGACCCGCCGCGACCTGCCGTTCGCGGCGAAATTCCGGGCCTTGACGCGCCATGTGCTGGCCATGATCGATGCGCGCCGCAAGGAGCAACGCGTCGAGATGGACCTGCTGTCGATGCTGATGGAGGCGCGTGACAAGGACAGTGGCGAGGCCATGCCACCCCGGGCCTTGCTCGACGAGGTGATGACTCTCATCGTCGCGGGCCACGAGACCACCGCCAGCACGCTCAACTGGACCTGGTACCTGCTGTCGCAGCACGCCGAGGTCGAGGCCCGGCTGCACGAGGCCCTCGCCGCCGAGGCCCCGGGGGAGGAGCCGGCCACGCCGCCCGCCTACGTGCAGCAGGTGCTGCAGGAGGCCCTGCGGCTGTATCCGCCGGTGTGGCTGTTCACGCGCCGGGCGCTGGGCGACGACCGGCTCGGCGGCTACCACGTGCCGGCCGGCACCGACATCTTCATCTGCCCCTACCTGCTGCACCGGCATGCGGCGCACTGGGAGCGGCCCGAAGCCTTCGATCCGGAGCGCTTCGCGCCCGCCGTGGCCGATGCCCGCAACGGCTTTGCCTTCCTGCCGTTCTCCGCCGGACCGCGCTACTGCATCGGCGCCGCCTTCGCGATGGCCGAGATGACGACGCACCTGGCGATGGTGGCGCGACGCTTCCGGCTCGTGTACGCCGCAGAGGCGGCGCCGGAGGCGGAGTTCCAGATCAACCTGCGGACCCGCCAGGATCTGCCGATGCGCGTCGTCGCCCGCTGAGACCATGCTGAGATTCCAGACGCTCCACGACATCCTCCCGGCCGACGCGCGCGAGGACCGCCAGATCACCCTCATCGACGGACAGGACGAGCAGCGCGTCCTCAGTTTCGCGCGGCTGCGCCAGCGCGCGATCGGCTTGCTCGGCGCCTTGCAGCGCCTGGGGCTGCGGCCCGGCCACGCGATGCTGCTGTGCGTGGACGACAACGAACGCTTCCTGGAGATGTTCTGGGCCTGCGTGCTGGGCGGCATGGTCCCGGTGCCGCTGGCGCCCGCCAGCGCCGATGAACACCGGCGCAAGCTGTTGCGCGTGTTCGGCCAGTTCGAGTGCGTCTCGGTCTACATCGACGCCACCGCGCTGGAGCGACTGGAAGGCTTTGTCCTCGCGCACGGGCTGATCGAGGAAGGCCAGCGCCTGCGGACCTGCGCCCTGATGCCCGGCGGCCTGGACATCGGTGAGCCCGGGCAGGTGCGGCCGGTGCAGCCGGACGACCTGGCCTTCATCCAGTATTCGTCCGGATCCACCGGCGATCCCAAGGGCGTGATGCTCACGCACCGCAACCTGTGCGCGAACATTGCCGCCATCCGCGAGGCGGGGGCGTTCTCCGACCGTGACGTGGCGCTGAGCTGGATGCCGCTGTCCCATGACATGGGGCTGATCGGCTTCCATCTGAACATGCTGGCCTGCGGCGTCGGCCATGGCCTCATGCGCACCGATCTGTTCGCGCGGCGGCCGCTGATGTGGCTGGAGCAGGCCAGCCGCCGCCGCGCCACGGTGCTGTGCTCGCCGAACTTCGGCTACCAGCATTACCTGCGGCAGTACGAGACCAAGCCTCCCCGCGGGCTGGATCTGTCGGCCGTGCGGCTCATCTTCAATGGCGCGGAGCCGATCTCGGCCGAGACCTGTCGCCGCTTCGTTCGAACGATGGCGGCGCATGGACTGAAGCCGAACACCATGTTCACGGTCTACGGGCTGGCCGAGGCGAGCCTGGCGGTCAGCTTCCCGCGCCCCGGCAGCGCGCTCGAGACGCTCGAGCTGCCCCGCGCGGGACTGCGCGTGGGCGCGACGCAGCGCCGTGCCGAGCCGGGCGAGCCGGCCGTGGTCGAGTTCGTCAAGCTGGGGACCCCGGTGCCGGGCACCGAGCTGCGCATCACCGACGAGGACGGCGCGGTCTGCGGCGAGCGCGTGCTCGGCCATGTGCAGATGCGTGGCGACAACGTCACCGCGGGCTACTACCGCGACGAGGTTCGCACGCTGGCGTCGCGCAGCCCCGAGGGCTGGTTCGACACCGGCGACCTCGGGCTGCTCTGGGACGGTCAGCTCGTCATTGCCGGGCGTGCCAAGGATCTGGTCATCGTCAACGGCCAGAACCACTACCCGCACGACCTGGAGCGCATCGCCGAGCAGGTCGCGGGGATCGAGGCCCATCGCGTCGCCGCCGCCGGCGTGCGCCGCGGCGCGGCCGACAGCGAGGCGCTCGCGCTGTTCGTTCAGCACCGCGCGGAGCTGGCCGACTTCGTGCCGAAGGTCTTCGAGCTGCGTCGCGCACTGCTGCAGCAGACCGGCCTGGAGCTCGCTCATGTCGTGCCGGTCCGGCAGATTCCGAGGACCAGCAGCGGCAAGCTGCAGCGCTACGCGCTGGCCACCGCGTTCGAGCAGGGGGAGTTCGACGATGTCCTGGCCGAACTGGCCCCGCTGCTGGCGGCGACCCAGAGCGGCGGTACCGAGGAAACCGGAGCGGGGCCGACGGCCCGGCGCCTGCAGGAGATCTGTGCCGGACTTGTCGCTGACCAGAGGCTGACGTTACAGACCAACTTGCTTGAGATCAACCTGAACTCCCTGACCCTGGCCCGGATCCATGAGGCGATTGAACGAGAATTCCCGCAGCGCATCGACGTCACCGATCTCTTTGACTACCCGACGTTGGAGCAACTCGCCGAGTTCCTGGACACGACCGGTGCCTGAATCCGCAACGCCCCGCCGCGCTACGTAAGATACTGTTTCCGTGACGGCTCGATTGCAGCGCGACGACATACACATTGCATGGCCGGTGGTCGATGGTTTGTAGAAGGAAAGGGCAGAGGTTGATGGCTCACTTGCGAGGCCAGCGTGGCCGAAAGGGCGGCGTCCAGTGAACGGACCGATGCTCTCCCACGATCGCCCGACCCCGACCGACAGCGGCATCGAATTGCGCAGTGCGGATTTCGCGACCCTTGCGGACGCGCTGGACTACGCCGCGCGCGGTGATTCCGGCTTCAATTTCTACGATGGGCGGGGGCAGCTGGTTGCCGCGCTGCCCTACCGGGAACTGCGCGAGCGAGCGCTCGAGCTGGCGCGGCGCCTGGCGCCCCTGGGGCGGGGCCAGCGGCTGGCGCTCGTCGCGCACACGCACGTCGACTTTGCCGTGATGTTCTACGCCTGCCAGTACGCGGGGCTGGTGCCGGTGCCGCTGCCCGCCGCCGTGCACCTGGGCGGCCGCGAGGCCTTCGTGCGCCACCTGCGTCAGCTGCTGCTGGCCTGCGAGGCCGTGGCCGCCTTCGCGCCGCCGGATTTCATCGGCTTCCTGCGCGAGGCGGGCGAGGGCCTGCCCTTGGCGCTCGCCGGAACCCTGGACGAGTTCTCGTCCCTGCCGGCCGCGGACGCGATGCCCGTGCCGCCGGCGCCCGCCGATCTGGCCTATCTGCAGTACACCTCGGGCAGCACCCGTTTCCCGCGCGGCACGATGATCACGCAGGCCGCGGTCATGGCCAACCTGAAGGCCATCTTCAACCACGGCTTTCGCCTGACGTCGAGCGACCGCTTCTGCTCCTGGCTGCCCTACTACCATGACATGGGGCTGGTCGGCATCGTGCTGGGCTGCGTCGCGACGCAGCGCTCGGTCGACTACCTGCCGACGCGCGACTTCGCGATGCGCCCGCGGCTGTGGCTCAAGCTGATGTCGCAGAACCGCGCGACGGTGTCGTTCAGCCCGCCCTTCGGCTACACGCTGTGCGCGCGCCGCGTGCGCCCCGGGGATACGCAGAGTCTGGACCTGTCGGCCTGGCGCGTCGCCGGCGTGGGTGCCGAGATGATCCACCCCGAATCGCTGCGCGAATTTGCCGCCACGCTGGCCTCGGCCGGCTTCGATGAGCGTGCCTTCCTGCCCTGCTACGGCATGGCGGAATGCTCGCTGGCGGTCAGCTTCGCGCCGCTCGAGAGCGGCGCCCGCAGCGATGTCGTCGATTTCGACAGGCTGGCGCACGATGGCGAGGCCGTCCCGGTGCGGGCGGACGACGAGGCCTTGAAGGGCAAGGCCTTCATCGACTGCGGCATGCCGCTGCCGGGCTACGAGATGGAGATCCGCGACGAGGGCGGTCGTCCTCTGCCGGAGCGACGCTGCGGTCGCATCCACCTGCGCGGCCCCAGCGTCATGTCGGGCTATTTCGGCAACGCCGAGGCCACGCGGGAGGTGTTGTCCGCGGATGGCTGGCTGGACACCGGCGACATCGGCTACCAGGCGGGCGGTACCTTGCACATCACCGGGCGGGCCAAGGACCTGATGATCATCAAGGGGCGCAACATCTGGCCGCAGGATCTCGAGACCCTGGCCGAGCAGCAGCCCGAGGTGCGGCATTCCGACGCCTCGGCGTTCTCGATCCCCGACGACGATGAGGACGAGACCGCGGTGCTGGTCGTGCAATGCCGCGAGACCGACCCGCGCAAGCTGGCCAGCCTGGCCGAGCGGCTGCAGCAGGCCATCCATGCCGAGTTCGCCATCCACTGCCTGATCGAACTGGTGCCGCCGCACACGCTGCCGCGCACCTCGTCGGGCAAGCTCTCGCGCAGCTCGGCGCGCAAGGAGTTCCTGGAGCGCCGTGCGGCAGCCGAGTCGCAGGACGCGTCGCGCAGTCGCTACGTCGGCGATGGTCGGCGTCCCCAGGCCGAGGCCGTGGGGGTCACGCCATGAGCGCGGCCCCGGCGTCGTCGACGGCAGGTGCGCTGGCGGCCTCGATCGAGGCGACCATTCGCGAGGCGCTCGGCCTCATCCGTCCCGGTGCGGTCGGGCTCGCGGGGGATGCGGACCTGGCGCAGGCCGCGGACCTCGATTCGGCCGAGGTCATGGATCTGGTCATGGAAATCGAAGACCACCTCGACCTCTCGATCCCGGTCGAGACGGTGGCGCAGGCCCGGACCATCGACGAGCTCTGTGCCGGCATCTTGAAGCTCAAGCTCGGCACGCCGTGAGCCTGCTCGACAAGTTTGCCGCACAGCGGGCGCTGCAGGCAGGGCTGGCCGAGAGCGGCCGTGTGGCACCGATCGCCACGCCGATGGATCGCATCCAGTCGGCCACGGCGGCCACCATCGACGGCCGCGGCGTGATCCTGGCCGGCACCAACAACTACCTCGGCCTGACCTACGACGCCGCGTGCCGCGCCGCGGCCGTCGAGGCGATCGAGGCGCTGGGCACCGGCACCACCGGCTCGCGCATGGCCAGCGGCAACTACGCCGGGCATCGCGCGCTCGAGCAGGCCCTTGCCACGGCCTTCGGCTGGCCGTCCTGCATCGTCTTCTCGACCGGCTACCAGGCCAACCTGGGCGCGCTGTCGGCGCTGGCGGGCGAGGGCGACTTCCTGCTGGTCGACGCCGACAGCCACGCCAGCATCCATGATGGCTGCCGGCTGAGCTACGCCACGACGATCCGTTTCCGCCACAACGACCCGGAGAACCTCGCTCGCCGCCTCGAGCGCCTGGGGGATGCCGCCCGCCGCACGCTGGTCGTCGTCGAGAGCCTCTACAGCACGCTGGGTGACCGTGCACCGCTTCGCGAGATCGCCGAGGTCACACGGCGCCACGGCGCATGGCTGCTGGTCGACGAGGCGCATTCCTTTGGCGTGTTCGGCCCGCGCGGACTTGGCCTGTGCGAGGAGCTGGGGCTGCTCGATCAGGTCGATTTCGTCGTCGGCACGTTCTCGAAGAGCCTGGGCAGCATCGGCGGCTTCTGCCTCGGCCGGCACGCCGAGACGGAGCTGCTGCGCATGGCGAGCCGCCCCTACATCTTCACGGCCTCTCCGGCGCCACCGGTGATCGCCGCCACCCACGAGGCGCTGCGCCGGGTGCTCGAAGGACAGGACCTGCGTGCGCGCCTGTGGCGCCATGCCGAGCGCCTCTATGCCGAGGTGGCCCGGCTCGGCTACCGGCTCGGCACGACGTCGCCCGGCCCGGTCGCCGCCGTCGTGTTCGACACCCGTGCGGCGGCCCTGGCCTTGTGGCAGAGCCTGCTCGACACCGGCATCTACACCAACCTGATGATCCCGCCGGCCACGCCCGCCGGCTTGTGCCTCGTGCGCATCAGCCTCAGCGCGGCCCACAGCGACGAGGACATCTCGAAGATCATTGCCGCTCTCGCCGCGCACAAGCGGCATGTGGAGTCCCTCGGCGCGGCCGCCTGACGCGCGCCAGCGGTTCGATCCCACCGTCTTGTCCGCGCCGGCGCTCCCTGGTGGCGCAGGCGCGCTGCCGCTAGACTGGCGTCGAGTCATGCAGAGCCCGGCCCGCTACCTCATCCTGATCGCGTCCGACGGCGCGATGCTCGCGCGGCTGTTCGACGCCCAGCATGTGCAGCGCGCCGAGTTCGACGCCACGTCCGAGGAGGTCGTGGTGATGACCACCGGGCTCGCGCCGGATGCCGGCGCCCTGGCCGCGGTCTGGGACCGGCCGCTGGCCGGCCACAGCGCCACCGAGCGCGCCGCCGCGCAGGTCTACACGCTCGACGTCTGAGCGTGCCGGCTGCGGGCGCTGCGGATAATCGGCCGATGACGCCCGAGGAGTTCCGCCGGCATGGCCATGCGCTGATCGACTGGATCGCCGACTACCGCACTCATCAGGAGGCGCGGCCGGTGAGGGCGCGCAGCGCGCCGGGCGAGGTCCGGTCGCGGCTGCCGCAGCGGCCCCCCGAGTCGCCCGAGCCCTTCGAGGCGGTGATCGCCGACCTCGACGCGCTGATCGTGCCCGGCCTGACGCTGTGGCAGCACCCGCGCTTCTTCGGCTACTTCCCGGCCAACGGCCTGTACGCCAGCGTGCTCGGCGATCTGGTCAGCACCGGCCTGGGCGTGCTCGGCCTGGCCTGGCAGGCCAGCCCGGCACTGACCGAGCTGGAGGAGCTGGTGACCGACTGGCTGCGCCAGATGGTGGGCTTGAGCGAGGGGTGGCGCGGCGTGATCCAGGACACCGCCTCGAGCAGCACCCTGGTCGCGCTGCTGTCGGCGCGCGAGCGCAGCAGCGGCTATGCGCTGGCGCGGGGCGGTCTGCAGGAGCCGCATGCGCCGCTGCGCGTCTACACCTCGGCGCAGGCGCACAGCTCGGTCGAGAAGGCGGCGCTGCTGGCCGGCTTCGGCCGCGAGCATGTGCGCGTGGTCGCGCACGACGCCGCCTACGCGATGCGCGCCGATGCGCTCGACGCGGCCGTGCGCGCCGACCTGGCCGCCGGGTGCCGGCCCTGCGCCGTCGTCGCGACCACTGGCACCACCGCGAGCACCGCGCTCGACCCGCTCGGCGCGCTCGCCGCCGTGGCCACCGAGCATGGTTTGTGGCTGCACGTCGATGCGGCGATGGCCGGCTCGGCGATGATCCTGCCCGAGTGCCGCTGGATGTGGGAGGGCATCGAGCGGGCCGATTCGCTGGTGCTGAACCCTCACAAGTGGCTGGGGGCCTCGTTCGACTGCTCGGTCTCCTACGTGCGCGACGTCGAGCACCTGGTGCGCGTGATGTCGACGCGGCCGAGCTACCTGCAGACCGCCGCCGATGGATCGGTGACCAACTACCGCGACTGGGGCCTGCCGCTGGGCCGGCGCTTCCGCGCGCTGAAGCTGTGGTTCCTGATCCGCGAGCAGGGGGTCAGCGGCCTGCAGGCGCGGCTGCGGCGCGACCTCGCGAACGCGCAGTGGCTCGCCGCGCAGGCGCGCGCGACGCCTGGCTGGCGCGTCTTGGCGCCGGTGCCGCTGCAGACCGTCTGTCTGCGCTACGAGCCGGCGGGGCTCGAGGGCGAGGCGCTCGACGCGCACACCCTGGCCTGGGTGGAGCGGCTGAATGGCTCGGGCCTGGCCTACGTGACGCCGGCGATGCTCGACGGGCGCTGGATGGTGCGCGTGTCGGTCGGCACCGAGGCCACCGAGCGTCGCCATGTCGCCGAGCTTTGGGGGGCGATGCAGGCCGAGGCCGCCGCCGGCTGAGCCGATCCTCGACGGCGGCGATGCCGCTCGATGCCGTAGCGCGGCGGCCGTTGTGCGCCACCGCATCACGCTGCCGGCGCTGTCGGACGAGCGCGGGCAGCGCCAGGCCGCGGGCTCGATGGTGCTGGCGTAGACTGCCAAGCGTTGCTCGGCCGTGCTGGCCGCGCCCTTGGTTGCGGCGGAGTATCGAACGCCTAGGAAAGCACGAGATGTCAGAGGTGACGGAATCGAAACGGCGCGCAGCTGCCTTCAGGCGCATGCGTGAGGCGCACCAGAACGAAGCCGCCGAAGACTACGTCGAGTTGATCGGCGATCTGATCGCCGCCACGGGCGAAGCCCGCCTGACCGATCTGGCCGCGCACCTGGGCGTGTCGGCCGCGACCGCGTCCAAGGTCGTGCAACGGCTGCAGCTCGAAGGATTGATCGAGAGCCGTCCCTACCGATCGATGTTCCTGACCGAGCGCGGCCGGGTGGTGGCCGATGCGTCCCGGCATCGCCACCAGATCGTGCGCGAGTTCTTGCGCGCGATCGGCGTCAGCGAGGCAACGTCCGAGGCCGACGCCGAAGGCATGGAGCACCATGTCAGCGACGAGACGCTCGATGCCCTGGCCCGCGTCACCCTGCTGTTCAGACGCAAGTAGCGCGCGGCGCGGTGGCCCGCGAGGCAGGGGGACGCGACGGCGCGCCGCCATCCGGGCGACGGGGCGACGCTGGCAACGATGCTTTCGGACATGGCGGTTCTTCCTTGGAACCGGAGAGCGCCGCCGGCCAACGCCGTGACATCGTGGGCCCGGTGCGAGAGCCGCAGCGTGGCGTCGATGTCGATTTCGATGTCGATGCTCGCGTCCGTGTCGAACGCGTATTCGGCTTTGCGGGCGGGCGCGTCGGCCAAGGCTGGGGCACAACCCAGCGGCGCCACCACCGGCCCGATGCGGGGGGAACGAGCCATCGGTCCGGGATCTCTTCCGATCACTTAAACCCTCAGCTAGCAGCTATAGCCATAGCTAAATCATCTCTCCAGTGAGGTGGAACCCTGCCGCGGGGGCGTACGCGGCAGCCGGGGCTGTCCGCGAGCCGCCTTTCGACGCCCCCGCCCGACAGGTCGCTCTCGCCGAGTTCGAGGCCCGCGGCCACGGCGCAGGCTTGCGGCTGCTCAACACGCCAGGACCCGGGCTCGGCCCGCTCACCGCGCAGCCCTTAGGCGACCGTGTCCGACCGGCCGCGAGCGACGCGGTCGTGGTCTTGCGCCGTGCCGGCAATCGGCGCACATTCGGCGTTCCCTGTCACCCCATCCGAGGAGGAAGTCATGGCCCACGCAGACTGGCAACTCGAAGGTGAATGGATCAAGAGCTGCAGCTGTGCCTATGGCTGCCCCTGCGACTTCAACGCGAGGCCGACCCACGGCTGGTGCAAGGGCTTCCTGGGCATGCGCATCATCCGGGGGCATTTCGAGGACACGCGGCTCGACGGCCTGAGCTTCTTCGCGGTCGTGTCCTTTCCCGGACCGCTGCACGAGGGCAACGGCGAGCTGCAGCCGATCATCGACCAGAGCGCCACGCCCGAGCAGCGCGAGGCGCTGTTCAAGATCCTGTCCGGGCAGCACTCGGACGAGGGGACGCTGTTCCACATCTGCAGCCTGATCGTGAGCAAGACGCACGAGCCGGTGTTCGCGCCGATCCAGTTCCGCTTCGACGAGGCGTCCCGCCACGCCCGGCTGGTGGTCCCGGGCGTGCTCGAGGCCGAGATCGAGCCGATCAAGAACCCGGTCACCGGACTGCCGCATCGCGTGCAGGTGGTGATGCCCGAGGGCTTCGAGCACCGCGTCGGCGAGATCGCCTCGGCCGACATCCTCTGCGACGGCGCGATCGAGTTCGAGACCTACGGCTCGCACAGCACGCTCGCGCATGTCACGCAGGGGCCGCAGGGCGTGCTGGCCTGAGGCGTGAGGCGCGGCGCGCTGCTCGAGCGGGCCCTGCGCCACAGCCGCCTGCTGGTGGCGGCCTGCCTGCTGCTCGCGATCGGGCTCTCCTGGGCCTGGCTGTACAGCGGCGCCGGCATGATGGAAGAGATGGGCGACATGCTCATGCCGATGAGCAGCGGCCCCTGGTCCCTCGGCCATGCGCTGCTCGTGCTGGCAATGTGGGCCGTGATGATGGCGGCCATGATGCTGCCGAGCGCGGCCCCGATGATCCTGCTGCACGGGACCCTGGCGCGCAAGCGCGCCGACGGCGGCGACCCGACGCTGGCCTGTGCGGCCGCGGCCGCCGGCTACCTGGGGGTCTGGGGGGGCGTCAGCCTGGGGGCCACCGTCTTGCAGTACGCGCTGGAGCGGGCCGCGCTGCTGTCGCCGATGATGCAGGCGAGCAGCCAAGTCCTGGCCGCCGCGGTGCTGGTGGCGGCCGGCGTCTACCAGTGGACGCCGCTGAAGCAGCGCTGCCTGCGCCATTGCCGCTCGCCGCTGGACTTCGTGCTCTCGCACTGGCGCCCCGGCACGCGCGGCGCGTTCGCGATGGGGCTGCGGCATGGAGGGGTCTGCGCCGGCTGCTGCGGGCTGCTGATGCTGCTGCTGTTCGTCGTCGGCGTCATGAACCTGGGCTGGATCGCTGGCATCGCGCTGTTCGTCGCGGTCGAGAAGCTGTCGCCCGGCGGCCCCTGGATCGGGCGCATCGCCGGCGTGGCGCTGATCGCCTGGGGCCTGGCCCTGGGAGCCGCCGCGGGGCTTTAGGTCTCGGCGGGCGCCGAGACCTGCGTCACCGCGACCTCCGGGGCGGCGCAGTGCACCCGGATCTGGCGCGCGCAGTAGCCGCCGACGTCGCGCGTCGCGACCTCGATGCCCGCGCTGGCGAGGGCCCGCTGGGCCGCCTCGATGTTCAGGTCGCCGATCGCCCGCGCGGCGCCGTGACCCGGCACGCGGCGCTGCATGTTCGCGCCGCCCGCCAGATGCGCCCGGATCTGGCGGCGGTCGCCGGGCCCGGCGCCCAGGCGCGCCAGCAGGTTCTGCACCGCCTGGTCGACGTAGCGCGCGCCCTCGCTGGTCTCGCCGCCGTCGGGCAGACACGACGAGGGGCGAGCGTCCGCGCCGAGCGGCGCCTGGGGCAGCAGGCAGTGTGCGAGCGCGCACAGGCCGCGCTCGCGCCAGATCAGCGCGATCCCGACGCAGGAGCCGAGCGTCGCCTTCAGGTGCATCGCCCCCTGGCCGAGCGCCAGCCGGCCGATGCGCACGTGCACCTCCACGGGCAGGGCGCTCAAGGCCGGGTGAGCCGGTACACCTGCGGCTGGACGAAGCCGAAGGGCAGATCCTGTCCGCTCAGCGACTCCGACTCGCCGATGATCAGCTGTCCGCCGGGTCGCAGCGCGCCGGCCACGCGGCGCACGATGCCGGTGATGTCGTCGGGGGTGAAGTAGATCAGTACGTTGCGCAGCAGCACCAGGTCGAAGGGCGGCTGGCGGGGCGGCGCCTCCATCAGGTTGCCGGCCTCGAAGCGCATGCGTCGGCGCAGCGCGGCCGGCAGCGCGAAGCGCTCGGGGTTGCCGGACTCGTTGTAGCGCTCGAACAGCGCCGGCAGCGCCTGCCGGAAGGGCGCTACCGAGCTGCCCTCGTAGACGCCGGCGCGGGCCTGCCGCAGCACCTCCTCGCTGATGTCGCTGCCGAAGATCTCGTACTCGAAGCCCGGGCGGGCGCGACGGAACTCCTCGCAGCTGATCGCCAGGCTGCAGGCTTCCTCGCCGGTCGAGGCGGCGGCCGACCAGGCCCTGAGGGTCTGGCCCGGGTGCGCGGCCGCCCAGTCCGGCAGGAAGTGCTCGCGCAGGTAATGCCAGATCCGCGGCGTGCGGAAGAAGCTGGTCTGGTGGGTGGTGACGACGTCGATGAAGTGGCTGCGCTCGGTCGCGTCCTCGGCCAGGCGGCCGAGGTAGTCGGCATAGGAGCCCAGCTGCAGGCGTCGCATGCGCGTGCGCAGGCGGGCCTGCAGCATGGTCTTCTTGCCCTCGGCCATCGTGACGCCGGTGTAGCGGTGCACCAGCGCCATCGCCTGCTGCAGCGTGGCGCCATCCATGTCCATCAGCTCAGGCATGGGCCGCCTCGCTCGGCTCGAGCTCCGCGCGCACGGTGTCGAACACGCGCGCGACGTTCAGGACCAGCAGGTGCACCGGCTGGCCGTCGGCGCCACTGGCGCGCGCGACCTCGCGGATGTCGTTGCGCAGCGCCGGCGGCAGCGCGATGCGCATGACCTGCGGCAGCGCGAAACGGTCGTCCTGCGGCACCTGCAGGATGCTGTCGACGCTGTCCACGCGCAGTCCGATCAGCGTGTCGTCCTGGTCGATCACCAGCACCTTGGGTTCGCCGGCCGCCTCGCCGCTCTCGGGCGGCAGCCGGTAGAAGCGCCGCACGTCGACCACGGTCACGAGCCGCCCGCGCAGGTTGATCATGCCGGCGACGAAGGGCGGCGCGCCCGGCACCTCGATCAGCGCGCTGCGGCCGTCGACGATCTCGCGGATCTCCTTCATCGGCAGCGCGAAGGGCTGGCCGGCGCCGAACCACAGATAGGCCTGGCGGTGGCCGGCGCGGCCCGCCGTGGCGCCGGCCGCGGTCGTGCTGCTGGCGAACAGCGCGCTGTGCTGGCCGGTGATGCGGGCGATCTCGTCGACGAGGAACACTCCCTGCGCGTCGAGCAGGAACACGTGGCCGCGCTCGCCGAAGTCGATGCAGCCGGCGAACATGGCCGCGCGCTGGCGTGACAGCACCGGCACGGCCATGCGCTGGTCCTCGGTGTAGCTGTCGATCGACTCCACCGCATCGACCAGCAGGCCGACATGGCCGCTGGGCGTGGCCAGCACGATCACGCGGCTGTCGCCGCCGGCCTCGGTCTGCGGGGTGGCGGCGCGGCCCAGCAGCGTGGCGAAGCGCACCACCGGCACGACGCGCTGGCGGATGCGCATCACGCCGGCGCACAGCGGGTCCTGGATCGGCGAGCGCTCGATCGACTCGGCGAGCACGATCTCGTGGATGCCGCCGATCGGGAACGCCATGCGCGTCTCCCCGACCCGGAAGGTGATGCAGCGCAGGCGCTGCAGCTTGGCCCGGGCACGCACGTCGCTTCCCAGGGCCGCGGCGGTGTGCGGCACGCTCTCGAGCGCGAGCAGCCGCTCCAGGTCCAGCACGCGCAGCAGGCCGTCGGCGAGCTTGAGCACCCCGGCCACCACCGGCTGCGCGGAGCGGTCCTCGTAGCTGAACAGCGCCAGCTCCTCGCCGCGCGGTCGCAGCACGCGGCTGGTGTCGTCGCAGGTCAGCCCGAGGCGCACGCCGCGGTGGTGGACGATGGCGACCTTCGCATCGGCGGCGGGCTCGCGGGGCGGCACGCCGAGCAGGCGCTCCATGCTGAGCAGCGGCACGATGGCGCCGCGCAGGTTGAAGACCCCGAGGGCGAAATCGGGTTGCAGCGGCATCGCGACCACCGCACCCGGCCGCCGCACCACCTCCTGCACGTGGCGCACGTCGACCGCGAACTCTTCCTCGCCCAGACGGAACGAGGCGTAGATGGCCGGGGCGGCCGGCTTCGGGACGGCATCCGTGCTCATGCGATCTCCTGGTGGTCGCAGCGCACGCTCAGGCCCGTGCCTTGAAGTCCTGGAAGGCCGCGCTCAGCTGCTGGGCGCCGTCGTCGAGCTCGCGGCAGGCGCGGTCGATGCCGTCGGCCGCCGAGGCCGAGGTCTCGGTGCGCTCGGCGATGCTCTGCACCGAGTCGCCGATCATGCGGACCGCGCCGAGCTGCTCCTCGGCGGCGCTGGAGACCTCGGCGATGGCCTGGCCGGTCTGGCGGATGCCGTCGACGATCTTGCCGAAGGCCTCGCCGGCCTGGCGCGACACGTCGCTGCCCTGGACGATCTGCTTGACCGAGGCATTGATCAGCTTGGAGATCTCCTTGGTCGCCTGGGCCGAGCGTTCGGCGAGCTTGCGCACCTCGTCGGCCACGACCGAGAAGCCGAGCCCGTGCTCGCCCGCCCGCGCGGCCTCGATGGCGGCGTTGAAGGCGAGCAGGTTGGTCTGGCTGGCGATCTCGCTGATGGCCTTGATGATCTCCGACATGTCCTCCGAGGACTGCCGCAGCATCTCCATGGACTCGATCGCCTTGGAGATGGCCGCCGAGCCGGCCTCGGCCTCGGTCTGGGTCTTGCGCGCCACCGTGTCGGTGTTGCGGGCGCTCTGCGCGATGGAGTGGATGGAGGCGGTCAGCTCCTCGACCGAGGCGTTGATCTCCTCGGTGGTCGCGCACAGCGCCTGGGCGCCGCCGGAGACCTCGCCGGACTGGCTCAGGATCTCCTTGGTCTGCGCGGACAGCCGCTGCACCAGCGTGCCGATCGACTGGTCGAGCTTCTCGGCGCGCTGCTTCTCCTCGTTGATGTCCTTGAGCGAGCCGGCCACGCGCAGCGGGTTGCCGTCCTTGTCGCGCAGCGTCGTGCCGCGGGCACGGAACCAGCGGTACTCGCCCGACTTCATCTGCAGCCGGTACTCGAGCCGGTAGGGCGTCTTGCCGGTCTTGTCCGTCAGGTGCGCGCCGAAGGCGGCGAAGGTCGCGTCCTTGTCCTCCGGATGCAGCCGCGAGGCCCAGCTGTCGAGCACGTTCGGGAAGTCGCGCTCGTCGTTGTAGCCGACCAGCTGGCGGAACTGGTCCGACCACCAGAACGGCGTCTGCGGGCCGATGTCGCCGTCAGCCGGATACTCCATGTCCCACAGCCCCTCGCTGGCGCTCTGGTTGACCAGGTCGAAGCGGGTGAGGGCAGCCTCGAGCTGGGCTTGAACGTCGGTGTGGACGACGTCGGCCACGGGCTGCGGAACGGACATGTCGGACATGGTGTCTCCTGGATCAGGGTGTTGGTATGGGACGGAACGAAGCTCGCGGGTTGGGTCATCGTCGGCCGTCGCGCGAACTTGAGCTGCATCAAGAGCGGTTCGGGCTCGCGCCGGCGTGCGGCAGCGCTGCTGCGGTGCACAGAGACCGAGGGGCGTGGTGTCCGTGCACTACGCTGCCGGAGCGCGGACAGCCGATCCAAACGCGACATGACACAGGGTGCGCCGCGGAACGCGACAGCTTTCGTCCCGAAGCAGGTCGGTGGGCGGCTGAGTTCGATACGCTGCACCGCTTGCGACACCGTGACCGCAGCTGGCGTGCGGGTGGTGTCCCGGCACGCAGAATGCGCCGCGCCGCCCTAGCACTTAATTTGTAAAAATTTGTTTGTGAATCGAATGCACAGCCCCTGGCGCCTGTCGGTCGCGCCGATGATGGATTGGACCGACCGGCACTGCCGTGTCTTCCACCGCCTGATCACCCGCCGCACGCGCCTCTATACGGAGATGGTGACCACCGGCGCGCTGCTGCACGGCGACGTGCCGCGCCACCTCGATTTCGATGCCGCCGAGCACCCGCTCGCGCTGCAGCTCGGCGGCAGCGAGCCGGCCGACCTGGCCGCCTGCGCGAAGCTCGGCGAGCGCTGGGGCTACGACGAGGTCAACCTGAACTGCGGCTGCCCGAGCGAGCGGGTGCAGCGCGGCGCCTTCGGCGCCTGCCTGATGGCCGAACCCGAACTGGTCGCCGATTGCGTGCGCGCCATG
>CAYOXW010000005.1:0-38179 GCA_964408005.1 uncultured Methylibium sp. | reverse complement strand
GCGACCATCGCGTTGCCGGCCTGCTGCAGGATCTGCGCGCGCGACAGCGCCGCCGATTCCGCCGCGAAGTCGGCGTCCATGATGCGTCCGCGGGCGGCGGCCAGGTTCTCGGCCGAGACCTGCAGGCTGCCGATCACCGAGTCGAAGCGGTTCTGCACCGCACCGAAGGTGGCACGCGCGGTCGTCACGTCGGTCAGCGCGGTGTCCAGCGCCGTGATCGCGGCGGTCGCGCCGGTCGCGTCGGCGCCGCTGATGTCGAGCGCCGTGATCGCGGTCACCGTGGCGCTGAGGTCGGCGGTGTCGACGTCGATCGTGTCGGTCGTGTCGGTGCCGGCGCCGACCTGGAAGGTGAAGGTGGCGCTGGTGCCGTCGAGCAGCTGGGTGTCGTTGAACTTGGCGCCGTTGACGATGCGCGCCACCTCTTCGTTGAGCTCGAAGAACTCGGCCTGCAGGTTGTCGCGGTCGTCGCTGTTGTTGGTGCCGTTGGCCGACTGGACCGCCAGCTCGCGCATGCGCTGCAGCGCGTCACCGACCTTGCCCAGCGAGCCTTCGGCCGTCTGCGCCAGCGAGATGCCGTCGTTGGCATTGCGGATCGCGACGTTCATGCCACGCACCTGGGCGTGCATGCGCTCGGCGATCGCCAGGCCGGCGGCGTCGTCCTTGGCGCTGTTGACGCGCAGGCCCGAGGACAGGCGCTGCATCGCGGTCGCCAGCGAGGTCTGCGACGCGCTCAGGTTGCGCTGCGCGTTCAGCGAAATCAGGTTGGTGTTGATGGTCTGAGGCATGAGGCACTCCTACAAGAATCAAGGACTCCCGGCGGCAGCGCCGGACCAGGGGGCAGAAAGGCGGACCGCCCCGTCAAGGACGGCCCCCGCCGCTCGGCCCGGCAAGTCATTGCACCCAGGGCGGTCGGTGAGCGCCCGGACGGAGTGCAGAAGATTCACTCGAACCTGCTGGGACTCATTCTTCAGCAGCCGCCTCCCCGGCTTAAGGCCGAAATGCGGCGCGAAAACGCGCCAGTTCCGCGCCGCCCCAATGAAAAGGCCCCGCCCGGCGGCTGCCGGGCGGGGCCTCGAGGGCCTCGGTTCAGGCTTCGATCAACGCAGCAGCGAGAGCACCTGGCCCGGCAGCTGGTTGGCCTGCGAGATCATCGCGGTGCCGGCCTGCTGCAGGATCTGCGCACGCGACAGGTTCATCGTCTCCGACGCGAAGTCGGCGTCCATGATGCGGCCACGGGCGGCGGCCAGGTTCTCGGCCGAGACCTGCAGGCTGCCGATCACCGAGTCGAAGCGGTTCTGCACCGCACCGAAGGTGGCACGCGCGGTCGTCACGTCGGTCAGCGCGGTGTCCAGCGCCGTGATCGCGGCGGTCGCGCCGGTCGCGTCGGCGCCGCTGATGTCGAGCGCCGTGACGGCGGTGACGGTGGCGCTGAGGTCGGCGGTGTCGACGTCGATCGTGTCGGTCGCATCGGTGCCGGCACCGACCTGGAAGGTGAAGGTGGCGGTCGAGCCGTCGAGCAGCGCGGTGTCGTTGAACTTGGCGGCCGAGACGACGCGGTCGACTTCCTGGCTCAGCTGGTCGAATTCGGCCTGCAGGTTGTCGCGGTCCTCGGCGTTGTTGGTGCCGTTGGCCGACTGCACCGCCAGTTCACGCATGCGCTGCAGCGCGTCGCCGACCTTGCCCAGCGCGCCTTCGGCCGTCTGCGCCAGCGAGATGCCGTCGTTGGCGTTGCGGATCGCGACGTTCATGCCACGAACCTGCGCGTTCATGCGCTCGGCGATCGCCAGGCCGGCCGCGTCGTCCTTGGCACTGTTGACGCGCAGGCCGGAGGACAGGCGCTGCATCGAGGTAGCCAGCACGTTCTGCGTCGCGCCGGTGTTGCGCTGAGCATTCAGCGAGATCGAGTTGGTGTTGATGGTCATTGCCATGATGTAACTCCATTCGGTTAAGAGACTCCCGGCAAAGGACGCCGGCCTTGACGGAACTGGGCCAGCCAGACTGACTGGCTTCGCCCCGCCCTGGCCCTTCGTCATCTCGGCGACCGGTGGATCGCCTCGGTGCATCTGGGCCTGCATGCGCCCGGCGTGAGTCTTCCGCTTGATCTCGAATCGAGGAGCGTTTGGGTGTGCCCTCGTCGAACCCTCGGTCGCTTACTCCGGACCCCGGAGCCGACTTGCGCCTGCCCCGTTGCTAGGCTTATCGGAATGTGGCGCGGGGAACTTTAGGGAGCCGCCGGCACTTTCCGCTGCGTCGGCTTTCGGGCCCTCCAGGCGACGCAGCCTGCGGATCCGGTCTTCGGCGCGCGCCCGGCCTTCTGTAGGCCGGGCCTCGGCCGCGGCCCGGGCGCTCGCGTGCGCTTCGTCACGTCGCGCCCCCCGGGCGCGCTCGCCCCCGCCGCCTCAGTGCCGCGCGGCCGGCGGCGCCTCGGCGACGACGTGCCGCGCCATCGCCAGCGCCAGCTCGCGTTCGCCGACGAAGACGCGCGCGCCGTCGTCGCGTTCGAGGCGCCGGGCCTCGTCCTCGGAGCCGCCGCGCACGACCGCGTGGATCGCCGGGTTCAGCGTGCGCGCGGTCTCGATCATGCGGTGCGCGTCGATCGAGTCGGGCGTCGCGATCACCAGCATGCGCGCCTGCGCGATGTGGGCCTGGATCAGCACCGCCGCATCGGTGGCGTCGCCGAGCACGGCCGCATGGCCCTCGGCGCGCAGCGCCTCGACGCGCTCGCGGTTCTGGTCGGCCACGACGAAGGGCAGCCCGGCCTCGGCCAGCGCCGCGGCGACCTGCCGCCCGACGCGGCCATAGCCGACGATCACGACCTGGCGCGCCAGGTACTTCTGCTCGGTGTCCATCGGCAGCTCGGCCAGCGGGTCGTCGCGCGCCTCGAGCCGGCGCGCGGTGGCCGAGCGCGCCAGCACCCAGCGGCGCAGCGGGTCGATGGCCGAGAACACCAGCGGGTTCAGCGCGATCGAGATCAGCGCGCCGGCCAGGATCAGGCTCTGGCCCTCGGGCGGCAGCAGCCCCAGCGACACGCCCAGCGCCGCGAGGATGAAGGAGAACTCGCCGATCTGCGCCAGCCCGGCCGAGACGATCAGCGCGGTGTTCAGCGGGTAGCGGAACAGCAGCACCACCGCGCTGGCGGCGAGCGACTTGCCCAGCACGATGATCGCGACCACCGCGGCCACCTGGCCGGGCCGCTCGAGCAGCACGCGCGGGTCGAACAGCATGCCGACCGAGACGAAGAACAGCACAGCGAAGGCGTCGCGCAGCGGCAGCGACTCGTCGGCCGCGCGGTGGCTGAACTCGGACTCGCGCAGCACCATGCCGGCGAAGAAGGCGCCGAGCGCGAAGGACACGCCGAACAGCGCCGCCGAGCCGTAGGCGATCGTCACCGCGGCGGCGATCACGCACAGCGTGAACAGCTCGCGCGAGCCGGTCTTGGTGACCTGCCACAGCAGCCAGGGAAAGACGCGCCGCCCGACGACGAGCATCAGCGCGACGAAGACCGCGACCTCGAGCAGCGTGCGCCCGAGCGTGAGCCACAGGCCGGCGGCACCGGCGCCGGCCTCGGTGCCGCCGAGCGCGCCGGCCAGCGCCGGCAGCAGCACCAGCACCAGCACCATCGCGAGGTCCTCGACGATCAGCCAGCCGACCGCGATGCGGCCGTTCACCGACTCGACCGCGCCGCGCCCCTCGAGCGCCTTGAGCAGCACCACGGTGCTCGCGACCGACAGCGCGAGGCCGAACACCAGCCCGGCGCCGAGGCTCCAGCCCCACCAGTGGGCCAGGCCCATGCCCAGCAGCGTGGCCACGCCCATCTGCGCGACCGCGCCGGGCAGCGCGATCTTGCGCACCGCCATCAGGTCGTCGAGCGAGAAGTGCAGGCCGACGCCAAACATCAGCAGCATCACGCCGATCTCGGCGAGCTGGCCGGCGATCGCCTGGTCGGCGACGAAGCCCGGCGTGCTGGGCCCGATCACGATGCCGGCGAGGAGGTAGCCGACCAGGGCCGGCAGCCCGAGCCGTGCGGCCAGGAAACCCAGCACGAGCGCCAGCCCGAAGGCCGCGGCGATGGTGGTGATGAGGGTGACGTCGTGGGGCATGGCCGGCCGATGTGTAGCACAAGGCCACGGCCGCGCCGAGGCCGGCGGCCACGCTCACCCGCGCACGGCCGCCGCCTCAGGCCGCCTGCTGCAGCGCCAGGCCCGCGTGCTCGCGCAGCGGGTGGAACACGACCAAGGGGTGGCGCTCCTGCGTCAGCCGCAGGTCGTAGGGCGAGGTCATCAGGTAGGCCAGCGTGTCGGCGGCGTCGAGCGCGAGCTTGCTCGCGGCCTCGTCGGTGAACTTGCGCATCGCCGCGTCGTCCTCGCAGGTGACCCAGCGCGCGCCGTGGAAGCGGCTGGCGCCCAGCCGCGCGTCGACGCCGTACTCGGCCTTCAGGCGGTGCTGGACCACCTCGAACTGCAGCTGGCCGACCGCGCCGAGCAGCATCGCGCCGCCCACCGTCGGGCGGAAGACCTGGATCGCGCCCTCCTCGCCCAGCTGCATCAGGCCCTGCTGGAGCTGCTTGCTCTTCATCGGGTTGGCGAGCTCGACGGTCTGGAACAGCTCGGGCGCGAAGAAGGGCAGGCCGGTGTAGGTGCCGAAGCTGGCGGGCGCGTCGGCATCGGTGATGGTGTCGCCGAGCTGCACGCCGCCGTGGGTGGTGAAGCCGATGATGTCGCCGGCGTAGGCCTCCTCGACCGCCTCGCGGCGCTGCGACAGGAAGGTCACGACCGAGGTCGGCCGCAGCTCCTTGGCCGTGCGCTGCACGCGCAGCTTCATGCCCGACTCGTAGCGGCCGGAGTTCACGCGCACGAAGGCGATGCGGTCGCGGTGCGAGGGGTCCATGTTGGCCTGGACCTTGAACACGACGCCCGAGAAGCCGGCCGAGGCGGGCGGGATCTCGACATCGCTGCCGTCGGCCTTGGTGACATGGCGCGCGGCCGGCGGCGGCGCCAGGTCGACCAGCGCGTCCAGCACCTCCTGCACGCCGAAGTTGTTGACGCCGGAGCCGAAGAAGACCGGCGTCTGCTTGGCGCCGACGAAGGCGGCCGCGTCGAAGGCCGGCGCGGCCTCGGTCAGCAGCTCGATGTTCTGCTCGGCGAGCTCGTAGTCGTGGCCGAAGCGGGCCCGCAGCGTCGCGGCCTCGCTCAGCGGCACGATCTCGTCGCCCTCCTCGTCGCGCTTGTCGGCGCCGGCCTTGAACAGCCGCATCTGCTGCTTGCGCAGATCGACGATGCCGCCGAAGGCCTTGCCCTGGCCGACCGGCCAGGTCATCGGCACGCAGGGCATGCCGAGCTCCTGCTCGATCTCGTCGAGCAGCTCGAGCGGCTCCTTGCCCTCGCGGTCCATCTTGTTGACGAAGGTCAGGATGGGCGTGTCGCGCTGGCGGCAGACCTCGATCAGCCGGCGCGTCTGCGGCTCGACGCCGTTGGCCGCGTCGATCACCATCAGCGCCGCGTCGACCGCCGTCAGCACGCGGTAGGTGTCTTCCGAGAAGTCCTTGTGGCCGGGGGTGTCGAGCAGGTTGATGACGCAGTCGCGGTAGAGCATCTGCATCACCGAGCTGGCCACCGAGATGCCGCGCTGCTTCTCGATCTCCATCCAGTCGGAGGTCGCGTGGCGCGAGGCCTTGCGCGCCTTCACCGAGCCGGCGATGTGGATCGCGCCCGAGAACAGCAGCAGCTTCTCGGTCAGCGTGGTCTTGCCGGCATCGGGGTGGGAAATGATGGCAAAAGTGCGTCTACGCCTTACCTGCTCTGCGATTGGACTGTCTGCCATCACCTCACCATGCCCGATATGTACTCAGCTATGTACTCATTTCCCGATGTGCTCATAGCTGTTGCACACCCGCCTCGTCGCCCCTGAAAGCCTCAAGGCCTTCAGCAGACTAGACTCTAGCATAAAACAGCTCTCAAGAGCACGTTGATCAAGTTAGAATGCCCTTGAAGGCTTTTTTCTTTGACTCTTCTCTGCCAGCATGGTATCTGTTGGGGAGTGCTCATTTTCATCGGTGACCCATGACCGCCCGCAACAAGCTGCTGACCGCACCCCCCTACGCCGTAGAACAGACGCTCAAGCGGCTGGGCGCGAACCTGCGCACGGCACGCCTGCGGCGGAACCTCACCCTCGATGACATGGCGGAGAAGATCGGCACCGGCACACGCGCCGTTGCCGACGCTGAAAAAGGCAAGCCCTCAACCGGTATCGCTGTCTATGCGGCGATGCTGTGGGCGCTCGATCTGCTCGACCAGATCGCCGACGTGGCAGCGCCTGAAAGGGATGACGAAGGTCAGACCCTCGCATTGTCCCGCGAACGCGCTCGCGCCCGCCCAACGGCGGGAGCAAAAACAGGGCTCGACAATGACTTCTGAAGCCCCCACCGAGTGCTTCGTCTACATCACCCTGCCCGGACAGACCGAGCCGGTGACGGCTGGCCGCTTCGCGCTCTCGGTGGACCGCAGGGGAACACCCGAAGGGCGCTTCGTTTATGGCCGCAGCTACCTTGAACGTCCGAATGCGGTCGCGCTCGATCCCATCGAGCTGAAGCTCGCGCCGCGCACCTACTCCACGGTAGCGCTCGGCGGTGTCTTCGGCGCGCTGCGTGATGCGAGCCCGGACTATTGGGGCCGCCGCGTCATCCAGCGCCATCTTGGCAAGGCGCAGCCGGGCGAGATGGAGTACCTGCTGTACTCGCCGGATGACCGCGCCGGGGCACTCGGCTTCGGTTTGAACCAGACACCGCCTGCGCCGAAGCGCACCTTCAACCAGACCCTCGATCTTGAAAAGGTGCAGCTCATCGCCGATGCGATCATGGCCGACGAGGACCTACCTGCCGGTGCTGTCGCTGGTGATGATCATGATCAGGTCGAAAAGCTGATGGTGATCGGCACCTCGATGGGCGGCGCGCGCCCGAAGGCCGTTGTCGAAGATGAGGCCGGGCTGTGGATTGCGAAGTTCAACCGGCCCGACGACACATGGAACTGCGCAAGGGTCGAGCACGCGATGTTGGTTCTTGCGCGGGCCTGCGGGCTCACGACAGCCGAAAGCCGGGTCGTTGGCGTCGGCGGACGGGATGTCTTGCTTGTCAAACGCTTCGACCGCGAGAAGTCAGAAGCCGGATACCTGCGCACACGCATGATCTCGGCCCTGACGCTGCTGCGCGCAGAAGACAACTACCAGTCACGCGACAAGTGGTCCTATGTACTGCTCGCCGAAGAAATTCGTCGGGTCTGCGCCGAACCGGCGCATAACGCAGCCGAGCTGTTCCGGCGCATGTGCTTTAACGCGCTGATCTCGAACATCGACGATCACCCGCGCAACCACGCGCTGATCGCCAAGGAATCCGACTGGAAGCTTTCCCCCGCCTATGACCTGACACCTGCCGTGCCCGTCAGCATGGAGCACCGCGACCTGGCAATGGAGTGCGGCGATGCGGGCCGCTTTGCCAATGCGGGCAATCTGCTGTCGCAAAGCGCCCGGTTCCTGCTCGCGCGCGCAGACGCTGCTGCCGCCATCGCTGCCATGGAAGACAAGGTGCGCAGCACGTGGTACGCCACGGCGCGCGGTGCTGGCGTCTCGGAGAAGGACTGCGAGCAAATTTCGCGGGCCTTCGCCTACCCCGGGTTCAACCAGAAAACCGAGCAAGGCTAGAGGGACGGGAGCAAACCGATGCAGGTATCTCAACTGAAGATCGACAACTTCCGGGGTATCCGGAAGGCCACGCTGCAGTTCTCCGGGCACACCCTCCTGATCGGCGGCAACAACGTCGGCAAGAGCACGATTTGCGAAGCCCTCGATCTTGTCCTTGGGCCTGACCGCCTGAACCGCACGCCGCCGGTCGAAGAGTTCGACTTTCGTAACGCTGGCTATCTGGCGGAGGATGGCGAAACGGTCGTGCCGATCCGTATCGAGGCCATCCTCACCGACCTGACGACAGACATCAAGACGATGTGCGCCGCCAATCTTGAGTTCTGGCACAAAGCCGACAAACGCCTGCTCGCCGAAGGCGAGATCGCTGGGGCGGATGATCCAAACGTCGAGCTGTGTCTGCGCCTGATCACCGTCGCCAAGTACGACGTGGACGATGATCAGTTCGTCGCGCGCACTGTCTACGGTCGCGGTGAAGAAGACGCTGAAGGCGAGCCGAAACCCATCCCTGCACGCGTCAAGCGGGCCATCGGCTTTTTGTATCTGCGCACGATCCGCACGGGATCACGCGCGCTCAGCCTGGAGCGCGGCACGCTGCTCGACAACATTCTGCGCATGAAAGAGGCGCGCAAGGGCATGTGGGAAAGCATCCGCACGCGCCTCGCTACTCTCGACCCGCCGATTGACGCGGATGCCACCGAACTTGGCCCCATCCTTGAAGAGATTGAAGCCCGGCTTGCCGAGTACATCGCGCCGGGCGGTGATGGTCGTTCGACGCGCCTGTTTGTTTCGCAGCTCACGCGTGAGCACCTGCGCAAGACCATTTCGTTCTTCCTGACCATGGGCCGGGGCGAAGCTGCCGTCCCGTTTCAACAGGCAGGCACGGGGACGCTCAACACCCTGGTGCTTGCGCTGCTGACCTTCATCGCCGATCTCAAGAAGGACAACGTCATCTTCGCGATGGAAGAGCCGGAGATCGCGCTGCCACCGCACACGCAGCGCCGCATCGCCAACTACCTGCTGGAGGAAACGTCGCAGTGTTTCGTTACGTCGCACTCACCGTATGTCATCGAGCGGTTTGAGCCCGACGGCATCGTCAAGCTGAAGCGCGACGAACAGGGAGACCTTTCCGGGACGGCAATCAAGTTGCCGACTGGAATGAAGGCCAAGAACTACCGCCAGAACTTCCGCCGTGCCATCGCGGAAGCCATGCTCGGCCAGGGCGTGATCGTTGGTGAAGGCATCACTGAGCAAGACGCCTTGCTCGTTGCCGCGCAGAAGATGGAGGACGGCAACCCGGACCTCTTCCAACTGGACGTTGCCGGTGTCAGCGTCATCAACGCGGACGGCGACGGCAACCTCGAAAAGATGGGAGCCTTCTTCAAGGAAATCGGCGTCCCTGCCTTTGCCTTCTTCGACCGCAAGAAGCGCACAGCCGAAGACATCACCTCCCTGCAAGGCCTGTACGTCGTCGCCCGGGAAATCAGCCAGAAAGGGGCCGAGGCGTTGATGGCGCAGGAGGTTCCGCTTGATCGCCAGTGGCAGTACCTCGAAGCCCTGCGGAACGATGATGGCGACGGTCACTTCGGCATCCCGCCTGCGCGACCCGCTGACGATGCGGTACGCGCACTGACGATCTCGACACTCAAGGGCCTCAAAGGTGATGGTGGCGCGGCAAGGCTGCTGGAGTCTTGCGCGGTCAGCGAACTGCCCGCAACGATCACGGCGTTCCTCAACGAGATATACCAGCGCTACCCGAAGCCGAAGCGAAAGCAGGTTGCCGCCGAGGCGGCGGCCCCGGCGGCTGACATCGCGGCAGGAAGTTAGTCGTGGCGCTGGTTATCTGCGCGCAACGACAGAGCGTCCTTGACGCGGCAGGTCCGGTGCTGGTGACGGGCGGCCCCGGAAGTGGCAAGACGACGATTGCTCTTGCGAAGGCGCAACGCGTCATTGAGGCGGGCCTGACTCCAGGGCAATCGGTCCTGTTCCTGAGCTTTTCGCGCGCGGCGGTTTCGCGGGTGATCGAAGCGAGCAAGTCGCAGTTGCCAAAGGCGCTGCAAAGCAAGCTTTCAATCCAGACGTTCCACTCGTTCTTCTGGGAAATTCTCAAGGGCTACGGCTACCTGCTGGGGGCACCGAAGACTCTGCGGCTGCTGTTGCCGCACGACGAGGCGGCCATGCGCCATCCGTTTGAGAGTCTCGGCTTCGATTGGCCCGGCGAGCGTGAGCGACTGTTCAGAGAGGAAGGCCTTGTGGCCTTCGATCTGTTCTCGACCAAAGCCCTCGACCTGCTCACCCGGAGCGAACGAATCCGGGCCTTGTTCTCCAGTCGTCACCCGATGATCGTGGTGGATGAGGCGCAAGATACCGCTGACGATCAATGGCAGTGCGTGCGGCTGCTGTCGAAGGGCACGCAGTTGGTCTGTCTGGCCGACCTCGATCAGCAGATATACGACTTTCGCCCGGGTGTCAGCTCGGAGCGTGTCACGCACATCATGGAGGCCTTGCAGCCGCTGCGCGTTGATCTCCAGGGGCAGAACCATCGCAGCCCCAATTCAGAGATCGTCGCGTTCGCCAATGACATCCTGCTTGGCACCCCGCGTGGCGCGGCTTACAAGGGTGTCTCGCGCTTGGGTTTCCGCGCGAATGCCGACCAGCGCGATGCGAAGATTCGCTCGGCTGTTGGTATGGCGCTTCAGAGCGCGAAGACAGCCGCTGCGCCCCAAGACATCGAGAACCTGGCGCTTCTGGCGACGTGGGGGCGTGGCGTGAACGTGCTTTCGCGGGCGCTCACAGGCAACGGCACATACAAAGCCATTCCCCATCGCGTGATGATCGACGAGGCGTCGGTCCTCCTGTCAAGCCGGATGGTTGCCTTCCTGATGGAGCCGCGTCGCCCGGAAGGCAGTGCCTTACTAGACCTGGCCGATGCGCTGGAACTGGCGGCATCGGTGTTTCGGGCGCGCGGCGGCGATACCAACCTAGCGCAGGCGCAGCGCTTTGCCATCAGTGCCAACGAGAGCCGTACCGGCAAGGCCCCCCGCGCAAACGGCGTGTCCTCGAAGCTTCTTGGTGCAATGGGCGCGCTGCGCGCCCATTCGTTCTCCGGAGAACCCAAGCGCGACTGGATCAATGCCCGACGAATGCTCGGCGAGGCCGGTGCGAACCCTTTGCAGGACATTGCCAAAGACGCCGAACAACTGATCGCCTTCCAGCGCGGGCACCGGATCGCAGCCGGGCTCGCGGAGCTGTGGCAAACGCAGGGCCACTACCGCAATGCCCGAACAACACTCGATCTTGCATTGGCAGAAGACCAGCTTCTGTCTGGCGGCAACGACCTGCGCGGCATCCATGTGATGACGGTGCATAAGGCGAAGGGCAAAGAGTTCGACGCCGTGATCATCTTTGATGACCCGAACAGCAGTCCGCTTCTCTTCAGTCAGGAGGATGCACCGCATCCCCGCTGCCGGAAGCTCCTCCGCGTTGGAATCACGCGGGCGCGACATCACGTGCTCATGTTGACCGATCTATACAGCCCTTCGGCTTTGCTCAATGGGCACAAGCTCTGATGATCAGCAGCCACGCTCCGGCCCATAGAGCCGGAGCCTAAGGTTCGCAGAACCTATCCAGCGACCTTGAAAGCCTCTCGATCGCGGCCTTTGATCCACGCCGGTTCGGTCCCGCGACCGGACCAGGTCGCCCCCGTCGCAGGATCACGGTAGAGCGGTGCCACGTGAGCGCGTCCGCCGGTGGCTTTGCCGCTGCGGACCGCGCTCAGCTCTGCGGGCTTAAAGCCGTGCTGATGCAGCAGGTCCTTCATCGCGCGCAGTACCTCCGCACGGTGCTGTCGTTCCTGCGTTCGCTGCTCTGCCTCTAGAAGCGAGAGCTCGTGACGCAGGTCGGCGATGCGTCGATCAAGCGCCGGTGCGCCCGCAGAATGGGCCGCTTTGGTGGTTTGGGTGTCCATAGCAATGACTCCTTGGCGTGGGCAGATCGCCCGGTTGAGAAACCTGAAAAAGGGTGTGGGTCAGCCACGGTCGCGGGGCTTCTGAGGGCCGTCGTGGTCGGGAGGGACTGAAGGACGCAGCTCCTCAACGTGTACGTGCTGTTCCGTCTCACGGGTTTCGCGTTCTGCTTCCTCGCCGCGCCTTGCAGCCCGCCGGAAGGCAGACAACAAATCAGGAGGCTCGCTCGGGGAGCGGAACACGGCCCGCTCGAACATCTCGATCACATCGAGCACAGGCCTCCTCTCGTGCGTCTCGATGCGTGCCTTGTGCTCAAGTGAAGGCATCTGATCGCCCCCACCCCGCTGCTGCTCGCGCAAAGCCCGACGCTGATCGCGCAAGAACGCAGCCAGCTCACGCCGGTCGATCTTCTCGAAGGCGGCCTGCTGCCGGGTCAGCTCCCGCATCTGCAATGTGAGGCGGCGCTCAAGCGCCTGCTCTTTCCATCGCTGCTCGGTCTGCAAGGCCTTGCGCTGCTCTCCGTACCGCGTCAGGCGCTTTGCGTCATCGCGGCGATGAAGAACTTTCCGGATGTGATTGATCCCGGTCACGCGCCCGAGGAAAGCGGCCAGGCCGGTCGGGCGGTTTTCATGGCGGGCCTGCCGTACGGCACGCACGCCTTCCAGATGCGCATGCCGCAGGACCGAGCGCTGCGCGCGATGCTCGCCAAGAAGTACTTGCCGCTGCGCCTGCTGACGGTTGCTCAAAAGTCGGATCGTGCGGGTGATGTCTGTGCGGCGCTCCCGCTGGTTGTGCTGGAGCTGCGCGAGGCCATCGGCACGCTGATCAGCCTTCTGCTCCCGCTCCAGCAACGCACGGTGCCGAGCGACAAGCGCCTGTGCCTCCTCGACGGTTGGCAAAGACTTTGCCGGGAAGTCGCGCTCCAGAAACTTTCGGATGTCAGCCGTTCTAACTTCCTTGTCATCAATGAGCTTGGCGAGCGCATTCATGCCGCTGTAGATGTCCACGAGGATGTAGGGACGCTTGCCGGTGGCGAGGATGTAGCCTTTTTCGCTGAGGGCTTGCACGAAGGAGCGGGCGTCGTCGCTGTGCTGCCAGGCTTGTGTGACATGCCGCATGTGATCCGCTTTGGAAAGGCCCGTCTGGCGTTGTTGTTCCCGCTCATAAAGGGTCTCCTGCCCGGCCCCGCGTGACTTCTCGTAGCCGGGCGGTAACTTCAGGTCGTGATCCCGCGCAAAGCTGCGCGTCACCCGCATGAGCTTCTCGTGATCGAACGCCAGATGCACAGCCTTCTTTTCCTGCGCGTCGATCCGCGACCACACGACATGGCAGTGCTCGCGCCCGTACTTGGTATGAAAGACAACGGCGCGCGGCTGGCTGGAAAGGCCGAGCGCTTCTTCGGTCCGTCCGATGTAGTCCATGTACTGCTCGCGCGTGAGCGGCTTCTGGCGCGGATCGGGGTTGATCGAGAGGCTGTAGAGATACTTTTCGCAGCGGGTGAGCGTGCGTGCCAGCACCTCCCATTCCTTGAGCGCGCCGTGCAGGTCGGAAGCCACCGCGCCGCGAAGCTGATCGAGCGCCGCAACTTCGTTGTCGTACTCATTCAGCAAATGGGTGGCGAGGTTCTGCCCGCCGCCGCGCTGCGAAGCGAAGGGGATCAAGGCTCCCTCCCGAGCACGGCGAGAAGTGCGGCTCTGATTTCAACGAGTTCGGCGCGCGCCTCTTGCAGAAGCGCTGCGTGCGCGGGACTGCCCGGAGAAGCCTGCCCCAGCAAGTCCGCCAGACGCGCGGCTTGCGAAAGTAGCTGCGCGGCCATCTCTTCACGAAGCGCAGATCGGGGCCGTGAGCGCGGTGCTGCCATGCCGAACACAGCGCGCGTGATAAAGCCGCTGGTCGAAAGCCCCGACTCCCGGACGCGCGCACGGAACTCATCCCGCATCCGCTCGGGGGGACGATATGAGATGGGTGCTCCTCGTTTCTTGCGGGCCATGTGGCACACGGTAGGCGGCCAGCGCGCCTCGTTTCCCCGCAGATTCCTCGCGGGTCCAGCGCGAAAGCCCACGTGCTTTCAAGTCGCTGGTCGATGGGTTTCCAAAGGGAGAGCTGACATCTCCGCTTTGGTCGAAAGCCGGTGTCGAAACACCGGTCGTGGGTCCAGGGATGCGAAAGTCCCTGGTCGTGGATGCAAGGGGCGCGAAAGCACTTTGCTCATGGTCCACGGAGCACGAAGGCTCCTGGTCGCAATGCAATGGCGATGACCTTGCCCGAGGGGGTCCACGGGGGACGGGACGGTCCCCCTGGCAAGGTGGGCGTGGTACTACCACGCACACCTTGTGCTCACTATCGTTCGCATGTCGCCTCCTTCCCAGTCTGGCACTCGACTGGTTAAAGAAGGCTTTCTGAATCGGCAAAAGCCGATGAGTTTTCTAAAGCATCAGTAGCACAGCAGGGTCACACCGGACAAGCGAAGGTCGCTGCGGTGCGTGGCGGGCTATCAGACAACTTCCACGCGAGGAATGGAAGAGGAAGACTCGCCTTCTACAAAGCCACGATCTCCTCACCACAACTGTTCACGAGGCGATCACCATGGAAGCATTCTTCAAGGACTTCATGAAGGACGTGCCGCGTGGTGACAGTACCCGGTACTTGCGCGCGCAAAAAGTACCGCAGGCACGATGGATGCGCCTGACCGATATGGTGGCCAGTCTTGATCTCGCCTACGACCCGAAGAAGCCTGGTGCAAAGATTCTGATCGGCGCGCTCGGGTCAACGCTTTTAGGGGTTGCCGACGACCGTCATCTTTTGACCGTGGCAGGGTCACGATCAGGAAAGTCGGTCGGCCTGATCAGCAATCTGATGTTCTACAGGGGTAGCATTCTGGCGACCGACCCCAAGGGTGAACTTGCCTCCCTCACGGCAAAGCGTCGTGAAGCCATGGGCCAGCGCATTCATGTCTTGGACCCATTCGGGATTTCTGGACCGAGCACCGAAAAGTGGCGCGCCTCCTATAACCCTCTCGATGTTTTGAAGACGGGTAGCGCGACCTTCCTTGAGGACGCCGCCCTGATTGCTGAGTCAATCGTCGTGCAGTCCCCCGACCAGAAGGACCCACATTGGGACGACAGCGCCAAGAACTTTATCGAGGGCGTGATCGTTCATGTGGCCACATCTCCGCAGCATGCTGCCACGCGTCATCTGATCCGGGTTCGGGAGCTGCTCAAGAAAGCGCTTTGGGTACCGCCTGAGACCGAAGAGGAACACAGCAAGCCAGGCAAGCGCAAGGCAAAGCCGGTCCTCTTCCTTGAAATGATCCACAACGCCGAGCGCCTTGAAGCTGATCCTGAAACAGCCGACATCGGAAGTGCGGTGATGGCGGCGGCGCTCGACTTTTACGGCAAGAGTGAAACCGAGATTTCCGGCGTTCACTCAACGGTGAACCGGCACACGAAGTTTCTGGACTACTCGGCGTTTCGCAAAGTGCTGCAACGCAGCGACTTTGATCTGCGCGCACTGAAAGCCGACCCGGCAGGCAGGAGCGTCTATCTGTGCTTTCCGGCCACGCGTGTTGAACTCTCCAAGCGATGGATGCGTCTGTTCGTCAATCAGATGCTCGATGCCATGGAACGCGAGAAGACCAAGCCTGCGGTGCCGGTCCTCGCCTGCCTCGATGAGTTTCCGGTGCTCGGCTACATGAAGCAGCTTGAAACCGCTGCAGGCCAGATTGCATCGTTCGATGTCAAGCTGTGGGTGATCTTGCAGGACTGGAATCAGGGCAAGGCGCTGTACGGCGAACGCTGGGAGACCTTTGCAGGCAACGCCGGTCTGATGCAGTTCTTCGGCAACAACGACCAGACCACGACCGAGTACATCTCAAAGCGGCTCGGGAAGACTCAAGTCGAAGTCGCGCGCATGGGCGAGGTCGCACAGGATCAGCAGAGCAAGGGACTATCGGGACGTTCGGAAACGATTGAGCTGTACGACCTTCTGACGCCTGATGAAATCACCCGGCAGTTTGCGCGCGACGACCGCCTCAAGCGCCAACTCGTGATGCTGGCGGGCCGACATCCGCTGATGATTCAGCGGGTGGTCTACCACGACCGATCCGGACCCCTCGCACCCTACTTGTGAGGTCAGGCAATGTCAGGCGCGCGGCTCGAAGGCGGCAACGCCTTGCGCCGCTGCCTGCTGCACCTGCTTCTTTGCGAGCAGGCGGCCTACCGTGTAGTCCCGCGCCCATTCAATCGCAAGCTCAAAGGCGTAGCGTCCATGCTCATCGCGGATGAGGTAGTCACATTTGCCCGAGGCGACCAGAAGACGGATGCACGGGCGCGCGCCCCTCGCCGCTGCGTGGTGCAGAGGCGTCATACCTTGCTCATCGCGCACGTTGACGTTCACGCCGGGCTCCTCAAGCCAGTGGGCAAGCTCTTCGGCAGACAAGCGCTCAACAGCCAGGAACAGGCCCCGTCGCACTTCGATCAAGCGCTGTACCGCTGCTCTCCCGAGCTGCTGGCTTGAAGGCTTGGCTGTGCCCCGGGCGCGTCCGGACACACGCTTTTTGACAGGCGCAGCAACCTTCGGTTCGTCTTCAGCTTTCTTCTTGTCCGGTTGGTCGCGTCCCTTCTTCATAGACGCCCCCGACTGCGCGTTTTCTTCGGCTGCAAGACGGTACGCGTTGAGGTCGGCGTAAACCGGACGATGTTGTAGCGCGCAAGCATGTCGTCACCCTCGGCATGTCCAAGAACCTCGGGCGTGACCGTGCCGGACCTTACGAGCAGAAGGGCATCCAGCTTCTGCATGCCGTCCGTTCCCACGCGGACGTAATGAATCAAGTCCTGCTGGCTGCCACCGCGCAGGAACACATGCAATGTCGGGTACTCAGACGTGATCAGTGCACAGCCTTTGCGGACGATGACACCAGCGATATTCCGATCTTTGCCCTCGAACGTTGTTGGCGTGCTACCCGATGCCGTCACCTTCAATCGCTCTTCTGCATGCACGAGCGTTTCACCGGGCTGCGGCGCGAATTGCAGCTCGAAGTCTTCTACCCGGCCCTCGCCGTTGCGCGTTGCCCGGTACGTTGTCGAAAGGCGTGAAAAGCGCAGCGCTGCCCGCTCCGGGTCTCCAGCGAAGTGCGTGTGAAGTAGCGAGCCTTCCGCCGCGAATCCAGCGTCCTCGGACAACTCGCCACGCGTGAGGACGTGCTCTGCAATCAGGAAGCTTGCGACATCAGCCATCTTGGCGGCTTCAAGCGTGCTCGTCCCTGCCGCGAAGCGCCGCAGGGCCTCTTCCTTGAACTCGGGCTCGCTACCGTCCTTGGGGTACTGATGCGCCGTCTCAGGTGACAGCAGCAGGTGATCGAGCACGCTCTTCCATGGCGGCAGTCGCCCATTGACGGCCTTCATCACGCGGTAGGCGTGAAGGCCGCGAATGAGTTTGTCGATCTGCCAGGCCGTGAATTTCATCGGGTTCGATTTTCTCAAGAAACGCGAGGAACGCGCGAGGTTGTCGCGGGTTGGCGCGGCCTAGCCTTCACATAACGGTGAAGGAGGCCCGCCATGTCGAACGTGTTCAGGAATCCGCTGGAAGGCTATCCGCACACTGTCGAGACGACCGGCGCAGACGGGTTGCCTTCATTCCGCATCATGCCGCGCCCGTTGACGCCGGGTCGCGCCAAGGCCGCGCATAGCACCGCGAGCCTGCTGAGCTTCGTCCTGTTCATCGCTGTCGCCTACTACCTCTGGACAGTGGCTGGTCTCGGCTTGTCGCAGATCGCCGTTGCAGTGGTTTTGCTCGCAGGCGCCTCGCACCTCCTGCCTGGTCTGTGCGAGTCGGGGTTTCGCCATCCCACGGAGATTCGGATGACGGCGGAGGCGATCTCGGTGCGCAGCGCGCGGGGCTGGGTTCACTACAGCCGCTTGCTTGAGCATCGCTTCGCGCTGTACCCCCATGACTGGACGAGCTGGGAACAGCGCGACATCGACTATGAGACCAGACGGGCGGCTGCCGACGGGCACGTCGTCAGCCCGACCGTTTACTACGGCGAGTCGTTGCACCTCGTGCTGGTCTACGCCGGGCACCGCGTAGACCTGACGACCGTCTGGGGGCAAAGCGAGGCGGCTGCCATCGTGGCACGGTTGCAGTACTGCGACCGCTGCCTCGACAAAGCGCTTGAGATGGGCGGTGGCGTCCCGAAGAGCCCGGAAGACGAATGGAACGATTCACCGGGCGGGATGGGGTCATGAGCGAGACGTTCTCGCTCATGCCGTGGTGGATCAGCCTGCCGCTCCTTGCCGGGGGCTGCATCCTGACATTGATCATCGGCTTTGCGGCGTTCACCGCGCTGGCGTTCCTTTTAGAACAGGCCTGGCACGGCAGTGTGCGTCTAACGGAATCGCTGGCGGGACTGTTCGTCAACCTGACCATGGCCGCCTTTGCCGCGTGCGTGGCGCTCTTGCAGATGCTTGTGAATCTGCTGTTGTGGCCGCTGACGATCTTGTGGGAGTACACGGCGGTGCGCGCGCATGACGCCCTCGCGCTGAAGACCGAAGCGTTCCGCCAGCGCCGGGAACTCTGGCATCACTGGCGGCGGGAGTTTCGGGATCAGTTCCCGACCTTTGCCGAGTTCGTTGCTGCATTCGAGGGCCGCAACGAGCAACGCGAGGAACCTCAATTTGAGGAGGACCCGCGCACGGACGGGCGTGAACCAGGCCAGCGCAAGCAGGACGAGCGCAAGCAAGACAAGCCTCCTCCTCCTCCGCCCCCGGACCCTCAACGTGCGGCATTCGCCGCGGCTTGCCGCCTGTTTGGCCTGCCGGAGACAGGCGACTTCACCCTAACGGATTTGAAGGCGCGCTATCGCACGCTGATCAGCAAGGCACATCCGGATCGCGCGGGGCACAGCGGGAGCGCCACGTCCATCAACGTGGCGCGGGAATTGATCAAGCAGAGAAAGGGATGGACATGAAACTCACGATCTTCAAATCGCCGGTACCGGCACTTGCAAACCCAAGGGCGTCGACACCGACCGCAACTCTCGCGGCATCGAAAGACGCATTCGAGAAGAAGCTCGCCGCACTCCGTGTCGCCACGGGAAGGTCAGAGCGCTTCATCAGCCTGTGCGCCTGCGCGGTACACGACAGGCGCTTTACTGTCGTGTACGAGCGCAGCGATGCCGAGCGGCCCTTCACCATCGCTGGCATTCACAGAGAGGGTGAAGGCGAAGTTGCCGCATCAGGATCGGCAAGCACGAACGGGAACAAGACGCTTCCGGTCAGTGCTGTTGATATGACCGGCTGGCGTTGCCCCTATTGTCAGAACAGCAGTCGCACTGTCGCGTGCGGCAAGTGCGGAACGACTGTCTGTAGCGGTCGGACGCGTTCCTATCCCGGCACCGCTGAAATATTCGAATGCCGTGCATCGTGCGGCGCGCGTGGCACGATGCACGATGCAGAAACCATCAGGGGCATTGAAGAGGTGCGGAAGGCTGCATTCGCCTCCCGCAGCGTGCCACTCCGTGACCGGCTTCCGTCGCCCACAAGCGCTGCGCTGCTGCTGGGGTGGTCGAAGAACCAATAGCGGCTGAAGTAGGCGCGTGGATGGTGGGGAGATATCGCCGTGGTTTTTTGCGACGAAGCCGACCGGTAGCAAGGCCACGCGGCCTACGCGACGCGGGCGACAATCAAGGAGCTACTGATTACCCGCAACGGCGCTGACCTGGTACCAGCTTGCGCCGTCCGAGCACACGCGGATTGCGTCGTACTGGCCGACCACCTGATTCGCCGCGCCGATGGTGCGGAAGTTGGCGTTAGCATCGAGGGTGATGTTGTTGGCCCCGGTGTTGACCACATCCATGCAACACCCGGCATTGGCGGCAGCGGGCGCTGTGAACGTGTTCGTGGTATTTGTCGTGCGGGGAGCGGTCGCTGTGATGCGCTTGACGGTACCGCAGGCATCCGCCGTCACGATCGCGCCCGCGCCGATGGTTTCCGCCGCTGGCGGTAGCGCGCGTATCTGCCCTGCGGTTGTGCCGATGGTGATGAAATCCGTTGCAAGGTCGCCGTAGATCGTGCCGCCTATATTGAGCTGGCCATTAGCTGTAGCCGAGGGCGCGTCTTCTGATGAGCCGATGACGATGTTGTAGTTGCCCGAGGTGATGTTGTCGCCGGCGAGGTAGCCGATCGCAACGTTGTTGTCTGTCGTGGCGTTCTCGAGCGCGCTCTGGCCGAGCGCCACGTTTCCGCCGTTTCCGGTGCTGACGTTCAGAAGCGCCCGGCGGCCAACGGCGACGTTGGATGACGAGGTCGTGGCGGCTGAGAGGGCATCGACGCCGATGGCCGTATTTGATCCACCCGAGGTTGCGCCATAGAGCGCGCTATGGCCGAGAGCGGTGTTATGGGTGCCCGTATTGTTCGCCGCTGTCGTACTCCCGCGCAAAGCATAGGCACCCAGAGCGGTGTTGTATGTGACAGCGCCTGTGCCGCTGCTATTGGCATAGTGCATTGCGCCAAAACCAACCGCGGTTGATTGCTGACCCGCGACGTTCGTATTGAGTGAAACACCACCAATTGCCGTGTTCTCAAAACCAACCGTATTGTCGTCCAAGCTATAGCTGCCGATGGCAACGTTATCGTTGCCGGTTGTGTTGCTATCCATAGCAGTTGCGCCGATTGCTGTGTTGCTATGGCCTGACGTCGTGACCCGAAGCGTTCCATGGCCGATTGCTGTATTTCTTAAGCCCGTATTGTTGGCCGCCGTCGTTGATCCGCGCAGGGCTTCGTAGCCGACGGCGGTGTTGTAGGTGATAAATCCGGTCGGATTATCGTTGGCGTAGCGCATCGCGTCGGAACCAACCGCGACACTTTGCGCTCCGGCCACGTTGCTGTACAGGGCATACCACCCGAGGCCCGTGTTGTTGCTCGCGGTGTTGAGGTCCAGCGCGTGGGTGCCGAGCGCGGTGTTGTAGCCCCCAGTCATGTTGCTATAGAGACTGAACATGCCGACGGCGGTGTTCTGTGCACCGGTCGTCGTCCTCGCCAAGGCGCTAGCGCCGACAGCCGTTTGTTCATTTCCTGTCGTGTTGTCGCGGAGCGCCTGATGGCCGACGGCTGTGTTTCTGCTCCCCGTATTGGTGGCCGCCGTCGTTGATCCGCGCAGGGCTTCGTAGCCGACAGCGGTGTTGTAGCTGGTGCTCGCCGTTGCCGTGCTGTCGGCGTAGAACATCGCGCCACTACCGACGGCCGTGCTCTGGCTCTTGGCCCAGTTGGACCAAAGCGCGCCATTGCCGACGGCAACGTTGCCGTCGCCGGTTCGGTTCTGCATAAGCGCCTGACTCCCGAGCGCGGTATTGTCGATGCCGGTCGTGGACCACATCAGCGCCTGATTTCCGAACGCAGTGAGGCCGGTGGCTGTGGTCAGGCTTGAAAGAGCGAACGCGCCGACCCCTGTGTTATTGGTGCCCGAGGTAAGCGCAGCCAAAACATCGACGCCAATGGCAGTGTTCTGATCAGCGGCGCTCGTCTTGACGGCGCTGAAGGCGTTCTGACCAATGGCGAGGTTTACCTCCGCACCCGCAACGATCCCGTTCCCCGCGTTCTGACCCATAAACAGGTTGCGGTCGGTGACGTAGTCGGTCGCGCCGTCGCTTAAACCATCAATCGACCCGCCGCCGCTGCTTACGTTAGCCCACGCCGTGCCATTGCAGAAGTCGATCGACCCGCCGCTGTTTGAGTTGTAGCGGATGGCCCCGGTGGCAGCGGCATCGCACGTTGTTGTGGACCAGCCCACGCGCGCGGCACCGCCGATCGAGAAATCGCTGTCCATCTGCGCCATTGCTGGCGAGGAGAGAAGGCAGACAAGCGATGCGATCACGAGCCGTTTACTCATGGCGCGGCTCCGCCATTTGCGCGGTAAGAGACCGTGTCAGTGATGGCACCGGAGTAGCCGATGTCACCGTTGACCTGAAGGCCGGTGGCGTCGAGGCGCGCCTGCTCGTGTCCATCGACCATGAAGATGATCGATGACCCGCTCGCGACGACTTCGGTGGCAGGAGATGAGGCACGCGCTGATGACAGTGCGAGCACGGTGATGGCTCCCATGAGCATGCCCAGCACAAGGGTTGCCGCGAAGGCTGGTAACGAGGGTTCTTTCATGCGGCACCTCCCGTGCTCGACGTGGAGCCACTCAGGGCGCAGACCCTGGTGGCCGGAGGTTCGAAACCGCGATGTAGATACGGCGCGGCACTCTTTCGCCGCGAGGCTTGGACATACAGTGCCGCCCCCCCCGGCCATGAGCCGAGAAGCGACATCAATTTCGGCTGATGCCGTCCGCTACATCTGCGGGGTTTCGACGCCCCGAATCAGCCGAAGCTGATCACTTTCCAAGGTATCAGAGATGCCTTAACAATCAATCAAGAACTGACTTGCTTCGTTATCGCAAGTGCCAACCGCCTAGAGGGCGGCGCACTTTGGGGGAACCGATTGGGGGGCAGACGCGGTACGCGGATACCCCGCCGGGTGGGGGCGCGGGTGGCCGCAGGACAGGGGCGCAGCGTCCATCAAGAATCAAGCGCCGGAAGCCTTGCGGCTCCCGGTGCTTTTGCAGACCTCTCGCGCTTCACGCGGCGAGGGCTTCCTCCTCCTTCGGCACGACAAGCGCATGCAGAAAATCTGCGGCGCGCTGTGCATGCGCAGCGGCGGTGAAGATCGCGCGCTTGTCACCCTTCAAGACTTCAAGCCAGTGCGCCAGATAGGCGGCGTGGTCCTCTCTCGTCTCCGGCGTGATACCGAGATCAGCGCAGAGAAACGCGCTGCCGAGTTCTGCGACCAGCTCCTCGAACGCGTAGGCTTGATCCCCGAACCGCTTCCCGAATTCACGGGCCATGCGGCCAGCGTTGCCGGTCCAGTGGATCAGCTCGTGCGCTTTGGTGGCGGCGTAGCTTTCGGCATCGCGGAATGCATCGGCAGCCGGTAGCTGGATGAAGTCGGCTCTCGGCGCATAAAAAGCGCGGTTGCCGCCATGCCGGAAGGCTGCACCTGTGCCGGTAAAGAACTCTTCGGCCTCTTCGATCAGCGCAAGGGCGCGGCTGTCATCGCGCGGTGCTGTCGGGGTGTAGTACTGCGCCGGGAGTCCTTCGATCTGCTCGACATTGAAGACGGTGTAGCCCTTCATGAACGGGATCGAGTGCTCGACCTCCTCGCCTTTCTCGTTCGCCTCCGTCTTGTTGAAGGTATCAGCGTAGACAACAAGTGCACCATGCTCGCCTTTGCGTACATGCGCGTTCAAGGCCTCGGCTTGCTTGTAGGTCATCCACAGCGGCGATGTGTAGCCCTTGTCCATGGCTTCGCCCCACAGAAGAAGGACGTTGACGCCACGGTAAGGCGTGCCACACGAGCGCAGCGGCAGCGAGGGCAGCCGGTCGGATGCATGCTCAGCGCTCCACGGCTTGAGCCATGTCCGCACCCCCTTCTCAAGGTCGGACACGATGCGGTCAGTGACACGGGTGTAGACATCAGCGCGGGGCGCGTCTTGGGTCTTGCTGCGGGTGGTCTTGCTGGTCTTGGTCTTGCTCATGGTCTTTGCTCCTTTAGGGCTGGGGGTGCGGATGCACCCCGTGCCCCTCGGCGAGAGCGGGGGTAGCAAAGGGCAAGGGCAGACAGGCCGGAGGGGGATCGCCCGGCCTGCACGAAGCGCAGCGAAGGAAGGTTGGGGAAACCGGCCTGGCTGGCCGACCAGCGGGAGGCTTCACCCTTGACCGGCGCGAGGGGAGACCCCTTAGGAACAGCGATGGCCGAAGGCAACGAAGTGGCCGCTGCGTGCAGCGGGCCTTGGGTCATGAGCGTTTTGTGAATGCGGGCTTGGGCGAAGCCGAAGCCCGATCCTTCTGCGGGGGTCGAAGTGCCTCCGCTGCTGATCTCCGAATTCGCGAGAGGGATCGTTACCGGATGGCCGGGACCATGAGGCCCGGTCCCTCGCCAGAGGGATAGAGCCCGGTCACCTTGGTGTGCAACACGAAGGGGGCTCGCCCGAAAGAATCTTCTGGAAATTAACGAAGTGGTCGTGCTATCGAAAGGAGAACAAGAACAACCAGAGGCTTCAAGAATGTCAGTTGAGATCGCATCGCTGTTTCAATCGGTCGGGCAACCCGGCTTCGCTGCCCAGCTCGCCGACTACCTGGCCGAAGGCGGCGATGTGAACATGCCGGATGCGCGAGGCATGACACTGCTGCACCATGCCGCCGCATGCCGAGCCCGCCCCGGTATCCGCGTGCTGGTCGGATCAGGCAAGTGCGACTACCTGCTCACCGACAACACGGGCCGATACGCGTCCGAACTCGCTATCGAGTGGGGGCGCGACTACGCCGTGGGCAGGCTCATCTCCAAGCATCAGGTCAGGCAAGCCTACGAGCGCGGCGTGCCGGCATACGTGCCGCGCGCGCTCTAGCATCGAGGAAGGCGCACGCGAGGGCGCGCGCTATAGCCCGAGCCGCAAAAGCCTGCTGTATCCGCAGATGTGCGGCTGACGGCGCAGCCACCCCACCCGAGCGCCCACAAAAAAGGCCACCCGAAGGTGGCCTTTCAACTTGCTGGATCGGCTACGTGCGGTCGTAGACCGGTGCGGTCGGCGCAACGCGCTTCACCGCCTCGATCCCGGTCTGTGCCGCCGCCTTGGTCGTGTAGACCTCGGAGTGACACAGCTTTTCGCCGTTGTTGGCCTTGAGATGCCAGTAGAAGCCGCCACCATTGGCGCGGAAGATCTCAAACATGGGAATTGCCCTTTCTTAAGGCGTTGATGCGTCAGGGTCAGCCCGGAGAAGCCGACCTTGACCATGGAAAGGGCCACCGCATACACTCGTTGTGCTACCAAAAGCTGTGCGGGCTCCGGCCTCATTGCTTGCAAAGGGTCGGTCACCGGTGAGACGGTGGCTGACCTTTTTGCTTTCTACAGATCGTCTTTTGCTGGCGCTGCCTCCTGCTGGGTCCGGTAGATGCCCTTGCGCTTCGGCACGCTCTCCACGAGTCCTGCCTTCTGCATGCGGTAGAGCTTGTTCGCGAGCTGCCGCCTGTCCTCGGTGATGTACTCGTGATCGCGGTACAGGCCCACGATGATCTCGTCCACGTTGGCGATGCCGCCGAACCGCTCGCGGATCGTCTTGATGATCATTTCCTCCAGATCGTCAAGCTTGATCGATGCGATCTGCTTGCGCAGCGCCTCGGGCAAGTCGCTCAGGTCGCCTAAGCGCCTGCCAACGGATTTCAGAATGTCATCGGTCACTTGAAATTCTCCACGCCCAGATTATCACTACAAGTCGCGGATTACCGCAAGCCCTGCGCACTTGTAAGTATGCACCCATGCATTTCTGAAAGCGCAACCACTCTTGCGGTCAGAAAAACAAGCGCTGCTCATACGCTGCACGCTCGTTTTCTGTCAAGTGCACACATGTGCACTCGGTGTTTCACGGGATGTTTCACGTGGGGCCGCTCCTCTTCATCTCCGCTCACTGCGTCTCATTCCGGCTCACGTGTATGCGTTTTGCAATTGATTGCAGACGCCTGCACACGGGGTTGGTGAGCCGATCCCGGCAAGCCCTCGCAGCTCTCCGAAGGAGAAATCCTCCAGTTCCAGCGAACAGGTCTAGCAGCGGAAAGAACTTTCAGCATGCGCAGGTGGACGTGCAAAAAGAAGCGCAAACGCAAGGATGCCTCTAGGAGACACGCAAACAAGCAAGGCTACCCGGGTGCCAACCGACGTCGTTTGTCATTCTGTAGAAGCTTTGGTGAGTCCTCAGATACATCACGAAGCGCTATGGCCGTCGCGCCATGTGACGACCACCGAAGAAGAATGTGTGCACTCACTCAGTATCGAGTTGGTTGAGCGATAGCAGGGGAAGGGCACACCCCCGCAGGATCGCTGCGGGGGTGACGGATTAGAAGAGCGTGAACTGCCGCGCCTTCTGCTGCTGGGCCTTCCAAGCGGGCGCTTCCGCTGCGTGGTCAAGCCACGCAACGGTGTAAGCGATGGGCCCACCCTCGGCCACTATGTCCTCGGTAAAGCAGAAGTGCGAGCGGTAGCCGGTTTCCGACATCGGCAGCGGCGCGCGTTCGGGCGCAACGCTGCGGAGTTGCAGATGTGCGCGACCGGGGTTCTGCAGCCAGTCTGGCTCGTAGGAGACCTCGATGGAAAGGCCGTTCCAGTCGATCTGCTGAACGAACACGCCCGGGGTCATGATGCGACCTCATCGGTGTTCTGTTCTGCTTTCGGCAGCATCAGAATGATGCGACCGTTCATCGGCAGGACATTGAGTTCGATGTTGAAGCCCTCGCCGTTCTGGTGCGTCCAGGCTGACCCGATGCGGGTCCAGAAGGCTTGTTTGCCCTCGCCGGTTACGGCGTAAGCGATGAAGGCAGGTTTCTTGGTAGTCGTCATGTCGTTCTCCTTTGTTTGATCGTTGCGACACAACGGGACAAGCACGGGGAACAAGCTGACAGGGCTCATGGGTCGCCCGGAGCTGCACAAGACACGAGGAACGAAGGGGCGCGGAAGCGAGGACGATGCGAAGCACTTGCCCGTTGAGCACGGCAGCGCCCCGTGCAGGATCACGGTGCGTGCAATCGATCAGTCAGCGCAAAGGGAACGGCGGCGTGTCAACGACAACCGAACCAACTGCGCACGGATCGTTCAAGCAAGGGCCGCAAGACCATCTACACGCACTTGGTACGGATGCATCAGCGCGCTATGGCAGAGGTCCGAACCATGCCCGCTCTTCCGCGTAGGGAGACGAAGCAGACACTGCCTCAAGTGCCCCACGCAGTAGCTCCCGGATGGCGGCGGCCTGCTCGCCGCTCCCCTCGGGCGTGAGCGGAAATGCGCCAACGCTCGGCAAAGGCATGGCGGCACTGCCGCCCAATGCGGTCGGATGCCGGACAAAGAAGTTCGGACGGGGGTTCTGCGTCATGCCACCCACGCCATCACCGGGGAAGAGTACATACGCGCCGCGTGTGCTCAAGATGCCGTCCCGATAGGTATGCATCTTGAACAGATCATCCTGCTTGTGGACCCGTGACAACTCGGATTCGTAGTCCTGAACCGCTGCCCCCATCACGCCGTCTTCATCAGCATCGTCTGGCGAATCAAAGAGACCTTCAGCCTGCTCTCGTTCCAGCCGGTACTTGGCATCGAAGTGAAGCCAGTGTGTGGCGCTTGCGCCACCGGCTGCGCGCACGGCAACGCTGTAGTCCGGATCGAAGGACGCTGTATAGCTTCCGCTCCAGTCGGGCCGGGGAACCTTGGATCGCACAAAGCGCTTGTTGTAGAACAGGCTCACAACGAGCTTCGCGCCATTCGTGCCGGTGAAGTGGAACCGGCACTCGCTGCGGCGGCCCTTCGCAAGTTGGATGCGAAGGCCGTCCTTCGCCACGGTCAGGAAATTGCCGCCACCAACCTCGGTGCAGAGGCTCTGCAAAATCTCACGCAAGACGAAAAAGCACCAGTACTCGTAGACCTGATTGACCGGACGGATGTCGCCGACCAGGCCATCCGCAAGCGCCGCACCCTGCGGCCAAGCGAGGTCGAGACTCATGCGCAGAGCCACATCGAGCCGGAACAGCTCTTTGTAGCCACGCTTTGCGAGCATCACCTGAGAGTTCGCCGGGATGTGGCCGAGGGGGCCAACCTCGCGCCACAGACCATGCTGCAACAGCTCATCGAGCTTAAGCGACCAGCCATGCGCCTCGCGCGCCGCAGCGCGCCGACCGCGCGCGCCCATTCGGTTTTCCAGTCGCTGCGCAATGATGCGGCAGTGCTCCAGCAGTGCCTTTGCGTAGCGGTTCTCCGGCGTGTCGTGAGATTCGATCATCTCGCGCTGTGGCAGTTCGCGTGGGGTGTAGCCCCCGAAGAACCGCGCCAGCGGGCCGCCATTCCCGAGCACGGACACATCAAGGTGGTCCGCGATCAGATCGGCGTGACCTTCCTCGATTTCTTCGATGCTGATGACACCCAAACGCTCGATCAGGCGCACGTGAGGGTTCGCGAGAATCTCTGTCGCGGCGAGTGGCAGATGTGCCGCCGACATCACGTGGCGCATGAGGAAGTGCAAAGCCGAATCGCTGTCCGCCTGTTCGCTGCTGATGTCAAAGGCGAGCGAGACCGGCGTGTCATACGCGAGAAGCAGCTCCGCCGCCTTCTCTGCGAGGCTATCCAGAAGCGCCTTGAACTCATCGAAGTACCGCAGCTTGCGGCATACCACTTCAGCTTGCAGCGCGCCACCCAGCTCTGTCGAGAGGTCGATGAGCCCGGCATGCGACCTGAGGCGAAGCTGCCCCGTGACAACGGTGTGCGGGCGGCCAGCGAGCGTTACCTCGCGCCAGCGCTTTACGGGCTCGCGCGTGAATGCATTCGCCAACCGGGCATTGAAGGGCCATGACGGATGTGCTTCGGCCCTGCGGCTTGCCTCCGCCATAGCGAATGGCAAGATCACATCGACAAAATAGTCGGTGTCCTCGCGGAGCTGAAACGGCTCGAACAGGTGCCCGCTATCGCGCCAACACATGGGCGGCATGCCACCTGAGGCCAGAACATCGGCATCGATTTCTTCGTCTGCGCCCACGAGGCCGGGTGCGCTCCAGAGTGTTGGCAGCGCACGCCCTCGGCCCAAGATGGCTTCTATCTCGATCTGGACGTTTGCTCCCAGATCGAACCGGGCGCGATGCAGCGCGACCAGAGACATGTCACCTCACAAAGGAAACGTAGTTCCGCGAGACAAGCCGTTCATGCATGGCGAGTAGCTTGGCCTGACTGGCCTTGAATGCTGTCCCCGCTGGAACGGTGATGCCTGCACCGGGCGCGATCTCAACGCTGGCATCAACGCCGAGGCTGTATCGCGCCGGTGGGTCGCTCTTGGCATCGCCACCGCCGAGAAACGCGGCGAGCGCCTTCAGGCTGTCCCCCAGGGCAGAGCGATTTCCGTGAATCTTGGGAAGCACCTTCTGGAACAAGGCGCGATCCAACCCTTCAACCCAGCTCTTCATGGCGGCATCCGGCGTTGCCCCCATCACAAGCTGGGCCCTGATCCACACGTACATGTAGCCGTGAACCTCCTTCACCACCCGGTAGGCAAACTCGAAGCCTGTGGGCGCGAGCAGATGAAAGCATCCATCGAGAACCTTCAGGGTCAGGCCTTTGGCCGAAGCGAGTGCAGCCGCATCGACCCCGTGCTTCAGCGCCAGAACATCCAGAACGGTGGACGGGTTCGAGCCTGCGGCCTCACCGGCCTCACGGTCATCTATCGCCTCACGCAGCAGGTCGTTGGCATGCTGAAGCTCGATGGTCAGCTCACCGCTCCCGCCCGCTACGTACTGGCTTGGCGTCAGAGCGCGAACTTCCAGAACATGCGCACGGTCGAGCACCTTGGGCGAGAACATGTATGTCGTCTCATCGACATTCACAGTGCCTGCATAAAACAGGTTCGGTGGCAAAGTCAGCGGCTGTTCGTTCTTCACCAGCAACCGCGCAGATTCTGCTTCGGATGAGTCCTTGTCTTCGACATCAAGAATCTCGCTGATGACTGCCAGGCTCTGGCGATCAACGATGGGCGCGTTGGCTCCATCTTCGAGGATGTTTGAAGCTTCCATGAGCGACAGGAAAGGCGCGAAGTAGCGTTCGACATGAGACAGGTTCATCTCATCGAACACTAGAAAATGCGGCACCTTGGTTGACTTCGGATTGCATGCGCGCAGGATGACCCGCAGCGTCTCTGTGATCTCGTAGCTCTCGTTCGTGGCCGTGCCGTCCGCACGCACACGCGCGGACCCAAAGGGCGTGCGGTATCCGAGAAGCTTCTTCGGTGAGGTCCAGTCCGGCCCGATGGCGACCAACTGGAAGATTTGCCCGTCCACCATCCCGGCGTAATGTTCCTGAAGCTGTTCGGCAAGGCGCAGTGTTGAGCGCGACTTTCCCGTGCCCGAGGTGCCGGTCAGGATGACAAACGGCTTTGCGGCGAGCGCGAGCACAAGATCAAGCGAGCAGGGCGTTGTAGCCCCGGGCACTGCCGCCGCTGCCGCTGGCGCACTCAGCCCCGGCAAGTAGATCTCAGGGTCAGCAGACGCGGCCACAAGGTCTTGATCTGCGACCTGAGCGCCCGCGCTGTCGAACAGCTCGGCGATCTCTGCGGGCGTGAGGCCGTACTCCGCAATGAGACGAGCCTCTAGCAGCTTGCCCCGTTTGGCCGGATCGGTCTCCGTCCCCAACGTTGGCTCCACATCAACATGTCGATAGTTCCAGACCGCGATCTCGGCGAGGCTCGGTTTGTTGGCCTTGGCTGCTTCCTTAAGAAGCAGGTCCGCCAGGTGTGTCTCGTAACCGGGCCGGAAGCGGGCTTTACGGGGCTTGTCCGCCGTCAACTCGATGATGGCTTGCCATGGGTTCCCGCCAATCGTTGATCCGGTCCCGTTCGAGATGTACTTGCCGCTGCGAAACCCCGCCTTCGCATCGAGTGAGGCGAAGACGTTGAAGATTTCTCTTTCAGCACTGATTTCGATTTTGGGCTTGTTCGCAACGGCGGCCAGCTCGCGGGTCGCCTGCAGATACGCGCCCTCGCCCTGAGTGATGGCGACCTGTGAAGCCTTCTTGATCGCCAGTGTTCGCTTGACGATGAGGAAGTCCAGCAGCGCCGCCTTGCCGCGCGTGTCTGACAGTGCCTCGACTGCCGCTGCGATGCGCGGTCCCGATAGGAATTTCGCCATGCTGCCCGTCTCCCTTTACTTTGCGTTTTCTTTGAGCTGATCCACCATGAGCTGGCAGAACTCCGGTTTCAGGTCTATTCCGATAGCGCGGAAACCGTGCCGCCGCGCAAAGACCAGACTTGTACCGCTGCCACCAAACGGGTCGAGCACGACCCCGCGAGGAGGGGTCGTTGCAAGGATAGGTATGCGGACAAGCTCTTCGGAGAAGCGAGCCTTGTGCAGGTGGCTGCTACGCGCGGGCGCGATCTCCCACGTATCAGGCGGCGGGAGCATGCTGCCGGATTCAGACTTGCGGCCGACTGCGGCCTTGTTGAAGTAGTACCACCTCGATTTGACGAGGTGGAACATGTACTCATGCGACATCGAGCACCGGTCTCTGACCTGATCCGGAATAGGGTTTGGTTTCACCCACACGTTGTCATTGCGAACGAGCCAGTCCTGATCTTGCATGGCAATCGCGAAGCGATGCGGGATCAACAGAAGTTGCTTGGGCTTGCACAGCAGCCCATCGCCAGTCTTGTCCTGCGGGCGCAGACCAAAGCGCCGCGCACTCTGTTTGATCTCGCCGCTCTTGTGCTCGCCCTTGCCGCTCCAGTAGGTGTCTCCGAGGTTGACCCACAGGCTGCCGTTCTCGGCGAGAACCGGTCGTGCTGCTTCAAAGCAGGCCACGAGGTTTGTGACGAAGTCGCGCGGATGTTCTTCGAGGCCGATTTGCCCATCCACCCCGTAGTCACGCTGACCATAGAACGGTGGCGAGGTCACCATGCAGTTGACGGTGATGCCAGCACGGGCCAGATGGCCCATGGCCTCGCGCACATCCATGTTCAGGATCAACACGTTGTCGTCAGCGTAGAAGGCCACCTTGCGCAGGGCCTTGTTGGCGAACGATGCGTCTGAAGTCACCTGCGGCTTGAGTGCTTCGTTGGCCTTTGTGGGCTTCGCGGCAGTGACTTTGATTGCTTCAGATCGAAGCCCTTTGGGCTTGGTAGCCCGAGCGGTTTTTAAGGTTCGTTGAAGCATGGTTTCTTGTTGTCTCGAATGCTCTTGCCTATGGGCTGCTACCAGGTCGGTGTCTATCGAAAGCTTCGGAGCCTCGGCATCGAGCCTGAGGGAAGTGAAGTCTTCATTGGTTCCGGCCATGTAGCCTCCCTATGCGACCTGTGCGTGTTTCATGGGCTTGTCCGAGGGCCGTGTGCCACGAGTCGGCAGCGTCTTGATTTCTCTTCCGGCCTCTCTCGCCGCGACACGAAGGTCATGTTGAATTTGCAGGTTCATCCAGAACTCCGGCGCATTGCCAAACCAGTGCGCGAGCCGCAAAGCGGAGTCACCCGTGATGCCCCGTTTGCCGTTGATGATCTGGGTGATGCGATTGGCAGGGACGTGGAGCTGACGTGCTAGCTCTGTCGGAGAAACGCCGACAGCTTCAAGCTCGTGCGCGAGAACTTCCCCGGGATGTTCGACCGCTCTCGTCACCTTGCCCCTCAAGTCAGTTGGACAGATGCGTTCCGCTTCTCTCTCGGAGCTGTGTGGCCCCAAGCAGGCTCGCGGACGATGTACGTCAACCGTAAATGTAGCCGGTCTGGTGTCGCTCCCTTGAGCGCCTGCGAAGTTGGGGATGCGGTGTCCATTCCAGCCTCCAGGAAGCCGCCCAAGAGCCTTTGAATTCCAGCCATCGCGCAACGAAGTCGCCATGCAAGTGCGAGCACTCTTCCTCTGACGTTTCAGCCCTGCGGGTGTCATGGCAACGCACCCTGCGCATCCAGCGGTCCTACAAAGGCCGCGTAGGGCGGCCTCCGACAAGGAGGAAGAAATGAAGAACTACATCCCAACCATTGAAGAGCTGCAAGGCATCGCGCAGTCAGAGCTAAGCGTTGTGTTCCGGAAGGCATCGGAAGTCGCTGCCGATGAGAACTGCACCCCAACGGAACGCGTTGCGGCCCAGAAGACTATGGAAATAGTCCGTCACCGCTTGAATGTGCCGAAGGGTCCGTAGCCGTTCGCGCCACATCATCCTGCCGGACGAACGCCGCCAAGTGCTCGTCCGGCTTGTATGGCAACGATTCGCGCCCCGGTCACGAGACCGTTTTGCCACAAACTCGCCACAAGCCGAAAAAGTGCGCGCCGGACAATGGCGGATTTCTGCGGGTTTCAACGGGTCGAAAACTTGTGGCAAAAGTGGAGATTTCAAAGAAGAAGGGGTTAGCTACGACTAGCTAACCCCTTGTTCTTACTTGCTTTTTAAATGGCGCGAGCGACGGGACTTGAACCCGCGACCTCCTGCGTGACAGGCGATATTTTGTGTTTTAAATTCTGTTGTTTGAGTAAGCCTCGCCACAAATTTGCCACAAGCTAATTCCGACATACATATATATGTAGCTAAACAGGCTTCGCGGGGGACTTAGATTCAGTTTTTGACTGTAGCGATGCAAGTAATCCTGTGTGACGTTCGGCAGCAGATTCAACGCGCTCGATAAGGTGGCCGTAAACATTCAGCGTGGTCTCTATTTTCTCGTGACCCATCAGCTTCTGCAAACGCTTGAGGTTTGTGCGTTTCTCGATAAGCATTGAGGCGTAGAAGTGCCGAAGGTCGTAGGGACTGTATTTCGGCTTCTCAACCTCTTTCCCGTCAACTTTCACCGTCTTAACTAAACCCGCCTCTTCACACGCGGCGTAGAAGCCACGCTTGCGCCAGTTGTCTGTGCTTTGCCAATGCCCTGAGGCCGTGGGGAAAATGAGATCGTGATCGTTTTCTACGGCGTGTGCTTTTGAGTAATGGCGAACCATGGCGACGGTCTCCGGGCTCAACTCAATATAGCGGCGTCCAGCAGGGGTCTTGGTCACCGATATTTTTTGGCCCCCGCGCTCAAGCGCGCGATCAACTTTCACACCCAAGTCGTCCAGATTGCAGTTTGGAACAACGATGTACTCTTGAGGGCGCATGCCGGTGTCTGCCGCAAGGTACAGCATGGGCCGGTATCGTTCCCAGGTCTGCTGGGTCTGCTTGTTCTTGGAGTTGGCAAGGCGGTCGGCTGCGGCGAGCAGGTCGAGCACTTCTTTCTCGGTCGGGATCACGACCGGCTCGTCATAGCGTGAGCTGCTTCGGACCGAAACACCTGTGACGAAGTCGCTCGTAAGAGCGCCGCGCTTTATCAGCTCCAAGACCATCGAATGAAACGAGGAAAGCAGCTTGCCTGCGACATCGCGGCTGTGGTTCAGTAGTAGCCACGACCTGAACGCGACAATATCTGGCGGAGTGAGTGCTCGCAGGTCCTTTGTCCATTCATAGGAGATGATGTGGTCGCGCCGCCACTCGTAATTCTTCAGGGTGTACTGCGTCACCGGGTCGCGTCCGTCCCGGCCCTCCTTCTCGCACACATCCAGCCACTTCTGCATGCCGTCCTCGACGGTCACGATGTCTGCCTTGACGCCCGTAACGTGCAATACAGGTTTCGGGTTCTCGCGAAACGCCAGTGCTTCCTTGCGCGTGTCGAATGTCTTGTATGAGTAGCCTGTGGAGGAGGACGGGTCATCGAAGCGCACCTGATAGGTAGGCCCCTTTTTTCCAGTTCTTTTTCGTATATCAGACATGATTCTGCATACCGCAATCAGGGCGCGTGATCAAATGCTTTCTTAAGGGACGATGGAGTTATATGCGATACCGTTTCAGCTTGAACCTGGCATCGTGTATAGATTTCCAACAGGGTTCCGCGCTCGATCTTGAGACGTTTGTCGATCGGATCAACGAAGAATGGCAGCTTCCGGCATCCGTGCGCATCTGGTTCTGATGCGCGCTTAATTTGTTTTGTTGTGAGATTGATACCTATTTCAGCGAGCGTTTTGCGCGCCTCTTCAAGATCGATGTAAAACGGCTGCTTCATTGCGGTTGCTCTCCACGCTAAATCTTGAATTCATCAGCGGCGCTGCGGTAGGGTCCCTGGCTCTGCATCTTGGTCAGCGCGCGGCCATCACGGGTATGGGGAACGACATGACTGCCCATGCCGTCTGTGGGATTCACATAAATCGTGGCCCCTTGAGAGAACTTGACGGCGAAGTCGGTTTCCAGCTCGCTGAGTTTTTCGAAAATCGCCTGCCGAATGTCGGCGATGCTCATCTCGCCTCTGATATTTATCTGCATAAACTGCCTGTCCTGATCCAATGCCAAACTCTTTGGTATATAAGTTCAATATATCTAGAATTCGCTAATTAGTTATTAAGGTTTCATCGAATAGTTGTGTTCCTGCTCGGCTTGCACCGTGAGCGCCCGACCTGGCCCGCCGCAGTCCGGCGAGGAATGCACGAGGCGAGGCAAGCGCCGTGATCCGTAGAGTGATCTGCATCACCGGAGGACTGGCGATGTCATCAACCTACCTATCCACGCACGACCTGAGCGCACGATTTCGCTGCACGAGCCGGACGCTATTCCGCCGCATGAGGCGGGTACGAAACCCGTTCCCGGCTCCCTGCATGCGACACGCCGGAAGCTGCAACCTCTGGGACAGCGAAGACGTAGTTGCATGGGAGCAGCGCGAGCGCGCATACGCGCGCAAGCAGGACGACCTCGGGGAAGTCCTCGGCATGGCGTCGTTGGCTTGCATCGATCAGCGCCCGGCCATCGAACCCCAAAGGACCCTGTAATGAGCCGCGCGCTGCGTAGGCTCGATAGCGGCTGCTACGCCGTCAAGATGTGCCTTGCCCCGGACCTCGTTGCTTTCGCGGAAACGCAGTGGCGCGGGCAAGGCTTCGCCGACATCGAGGGCTATCTCAACTGCGTTCTCAACACGGCGCTGTTCTTCGACATGGAGTCAGACCCGCCGCCACCAGCGAGGGCGGCCTTTGACGAACAGGACGATGACATCCCGTTCGACCCTATCCCGCTACCGACATCCCCCCAGGTGACCAAGCCTTCGCCGCAGGTGAAGGAGACGCAAGCCCGGCCAGCCGCCGCCACCAAGAGCGCCGGGGTCTAGTCATGGCCGCACGAAGCAATCCGCCCGCACACCTGCGCTCCCCCGGCGCATACAGGCTCTATCGCGATCTGGTCACTCAGTGCAACAGGTCGCCAATCGTCGTGGCGACCGACTTCCGGCTGACGGAAGCCGAGCTGACGTGGGACAAGCTGACGGCGTTCGAGGTCGAGGCCTTTGGGATCAATCCCCTGCTCGCGAACGCGCTCGCTTGGGGCTCTGTGCGCTACAGCGACCTGATTGGCGTTACTGACACTGAGTTCATGGCCCATCGCATGCAAGAGCGCGAGGCCTATCCCGAGTTTCTCCTCGGCGAGTGCGCCAGCTCGATTGATGCCGCCGTTGGATTCATGGTCGCCGCCTGTGAACTGCCCTTCACCCAGGCGCTGCTCTGGGTCTGTCGTGCCCAGGTGCAGATGGTCCGGAGCAACCTTTTCGTTGAGCGAACCACTGCGCCCTCATGGGCGCTGGGCACGCTTCGAACGCAGGACACGGGCACAACCTAGCCTGACTGCTGCTCGACAAGCGCCGTGAGGCGCTGTGCCCACGCGGTGTAAGCCTTCCCCTGCTCCGGCAAGTAGTCGTAGTGGTCGTACACCTGCCATGCGCCGGGCATCCGGTGACCGAGCATGATCTCTGCGATGTGAGGCTCGGTCAGGGTTGAGAAGTTCGTCCGCGCCGTGCGCCGCAAGTCGTGGACAGACCAGTGCTCCATCTCGAACCTCTCGTGTCGGCGCAGCCACTGCATGACGTTGTAGGGCAGCGCCAGAGGGGCGCTCGTGCCCATCGGCGTATCAGTGCCAACGTTGGTGAAGATGTGCTTGCTGCGCTCGCTCAGGGCGAAAGCCTCCTTGATGAGCGGCTCCGTCTCCGGCGTGATCGGGCGCAAGAGCGGCTTGCCGGTCGCGTGCCCGAGCTTGTGGTTGCCAGCAGGCACCGTCCAGACGCGCTTTTCAAAGTTGAAGTGGCTCTTCTCGGCAAGCCGCAGCTCGCCGTTGCGGCAGCCGTACATCAGGCAGAGCTTCAAGAAGAGCTTGTTCTTGGCGGCCATGCGCGAAAGATCAATCGCCCGCCAGACGCGCGTGATTTCATCGGGGGAGAGCGTGCGCGATCCCGGCATCTTCTTGATCTGAAGGTCTTCTTTGGCGTTGATCCCGGCGAGCGGGCTCGCGGGGATCAGATGACGCCGCACAGCCCACTTGAGCATCTGCTTGGCGTTGATCAGGATGCGCTCGGCGATGCCGGGCCGCAGGGCCGCGTGCTTCTCAAGGAGGTTGAGCCACTCATGCAGGCTCACCTTCTCGGCGGGCAGCTTGCCGATCACCGGGAAGACATGAATCTCGAAGCTGCGCAGGATGTCGTGGTGGCCCTTTTTGTTCTTCTGGCAGTAGGCCTCGTACCACTGCCGGAACAGGGACTCGACCGAGTCTGCCTTCAGAATGGCCTGCTTCGCCAGCAGGCGGACGATCCGTGGATCGTGCCCCTGCTCAAGCTGGCCTTTGAGGCGCTGTGCCTCCGCCCGCGCTTCCTTCAGCGACAGCAGCGGATAGCTGCCGAGGTCGACGCGGTGCTGACTGCCGCCGTAGTAGAAGCGGACCTGAAAAGTGATCCTGCCCTTGGGCGTGATGCGCACGCCGAGACCATCGCGGTCGCCGCGCTCTTCAAGCGCCTTGCGGCCCTTGCCCTCGTTCGCCTTCAGCCATGTGTCCGAAAGTGCCATGTTGCCCCCGTGAGTACATAGCGCGAGAGCAGTTGCACGCGGGCGGATTTGTGTACTCAGCCATGTACTCAAACCCGCCGTCTCGACCTGTCTCACCCTGACGGGACTTGACCATGTCGCACGCGCCTCTTTCCTCGCGCAATCCACGCAAACGGGTCAGCCGTGTCGCGGCCTGACCCCGCCTGACGGGGAGGGTGTGCTCGGGGTGGGAGATGATCGCGAAGGTGCGGCGGCGGCGCACCTCGGTCGAGAGCGGTAGGTCGGACACGGTCAAGCCAGGAAATGGGCCGGTGGCGGGGCGCTGATCGGCCCCTCGGCGAGCCGGCTATTGTCGCTGCCCGGGCTACAATGGCGGCACTTTCGAGGAGCGTTGCAACGCCCCGCTTTGTCGACGAAGCGGGGCGCCAGGCTCGGAAGTCATCCCTCGATGCAACGGCGCTCACCCGCAGGCCCCTGGCCGCCGGTGAGTCGCACCCGACCCCCAGCACGGCCCGGCCTGTGGTCCCTGAACACCGGAGACCCGCCATGAGCGCCGTTCTGAAGACCCCGCCCGCCACCGATTTCCACGTCGCCGACCTGTCGCTGGCCGACTGGGGCCGCAAGGAGATCAAGATCGCCGAGACCGAGATGCCCGGTCTGATGGCGATCCGCCAGGAGTTCGCCGCCAGCCAGCCGCTCAAGGGCGCGCGCATCACCGGCTCGCTGCACATGACGATCCAGACCGCCGTGCTGGTGCAGACGCTCGAGGCGCTGGGCGCCCAGGTGCGCTGGGCCTCGTGCAACATCTTCTCGACCCAGGACCATGCCGCCGCCGCGCTGGCCGAGGCCGGCACGCCGGTGTTCGCCTACAAGGGCGAGACGCTGGTCGACTACTGGGACTACACGCACCGCATCTTCGAGTTCGGCGCCAAGGGCACGGAGGGCGAAGGCCCGAACATGATCCTCGACGACGGCGGCGACGCGACGCTGCTGATGCACCTGGGCAAGAAGGCCGAGAAGGACCTGTCCGTCCTCGCCCACCCGAAGAGCGAGGAAGAGACCTGCCTGTACGCCGCGATCAAGGCCAAGCTGGCCGAGGACGCCAGCTGGTACTCGCGCAAGAGCGCC
>CAYOXW010000004.1:0-41695 GCA_964408005.1 uncultured Methylibium sp. | reverse complement strand
GCGTCAAGAGCCTGAGCCAGGCCCGCGGCGAACCGGCCGCGAGGCGCTTGGTGCAGGCCGTGATCGAACAAGCCCGCCTCGGCAACACCGGCCAGCCCGGCGAATGGAAGGAGCCCCAACGTGACCGATGACCGCCCGACAGTCGGCGACCGCTATGCCCGGGCGATCAGCAGCGGCAACCTGACGCTGACCCCTGGCCACCGCACCGACGCCGACCACCTTCTCGCCGCCGGCTACGCGGCGCGTCGGAACAAGCGGGGCCTGATGGCCTTGGCGGTCTACCGCATGCGCGCCACCGAGGATCGACAGTCCTTCGCCGGCGCCGCCGACACCGCGACCGACTGGCTCATCGGCCGCGGCGCGCGCGCCGGCGGCAAGGCCAAGATCAGCCGCACCGAGGCCCACGCCACGGCCCAGGCGGTGCTGCTGTGGTGGCTCGACGACGTGTGCATCGAGTGCGAGGGCCGGCGCTACACCCAGGTACCCGGCACGCCCCACCTGACCGGCAAGGAGTGCCCGGCATGCGACGGCACCGGCTTGCGGCCGATCGAGCTGGTCATCCCGCCGCGCCACCTCGAGCCGGCGCGCTGGCTGGCCAGCGAGTTCGACGCCCTGTGCGGCTACATCATGGCGGACATGGCCAAGCTGCTGGCTGACCGGATGGAGCTTTAGCCGCCAGACCGCAGGCCTGACATCATTCCACCCCCAAGAACCAAGCCATGAACAACCCAGCAACCTTCTCCGGCGACATGACCATCGACGCAGCCAGTCTCGCCGTGAACGGATTCGCGCTTGGCGCTGTCCGCACCGAGCGGGCCGGCGCGGACTACCGCCTCGCGCGCACCGCCGCGGGCGAGCTGGTTCTGCAGCGGGCCTACTACTGGCAGCAGGGTAGCTACGGCGGCATCGATTGGCGCACCGCGCCCACCGTGCAGCTCGACGCGGAGGGCAATGCACCATGAAGTTCCTGGGAAGCGTCGTACTGGACGCCCTGGTGTGCACGGTCATTTTGCTCGCCCTGTGGGCTGCGCTGGTGATCGTCCCGCGCCAGCGCGAAGCGGCCGAAGCGTGCATTGCAAGCGGTGGCGTGCCGACCAAGGTTGCCCCTACCGGCGGCTATGTGCTCTGCGCCGCGCCGACGAAGCCATGAAGCACCGCACCGCAGACCTCGAAGGCGCGCTGCTGGATGCGGCGGTGGCGATGGCCGAGGGCTACAAGCCAGGCAAGTTCAACGATAAGTGCTTCTACGTCGAGGCGCTGGGTGACGGCAGTAGCGTGTGCCTTATCGAGCCTCACCCCGGTTTCGATTGCCTGTGGATCGGGGAAGAAAGCGGATCGGACACAGGCGCTTGGCTGTGGAACCCGTCGTAAAGTTGGTCGCACGCCGGCCCGATCATCGAGCGCGAGAGGATCACCGTGCAGGCGTCGCGTGCCGGAGACTGGCGCGCATGGGTCGGGGACGGCGACAGTCTGCCTTCAATAGAAGGCAGGGCCGACACCCCCTTGATCGCCGCCATGCGCGCCTACGTCGCCAGCAAGCTCGGCGAGGAGGTCGAGTTGCCGTGACCGGCTGATTGGCACCGCCGTGCGCCAAGGTGCATTTGAAATGCGCCAACGTGCACCGTACACTCCCCCCAGCAACATAGCCGGACAGACAGCCCCGGCCATAAAAACAAGCAGCCCGACCCCGGGCGAAGCTGTCTCTAAATTCCACTGATCCAGCCCCGCAGGCCTCGCGCCTCCGGGGCTTTTTCACGTCCGGTCGGGCCGCTCAGGAGCCCGCCGATGCTCGTCCCCCACTACCCGCCGATGCCGCGCTTCGAGCGCGAGCACGACGGCAACCCGTTCGACTGGATCGTGGCTGCCGCGCGCCGCGTGCGTGCTCAGCGCCAGCAAATCGACGAGTTGAGCCGGGCCATCCGCGACAGCGAGCGCCGGACAGCACGGAAAGACCACGATGGCCAGCAGCAAGGCTAAGCCGGCCGGCGAACGCCCCGTCGGCACCGACTGGGAACGCATCGAGATCGACTACCGGGCCGGCGTCAAGTCGACCCGGGAGATCGGCGCCGAGCACAGCATCAGCCACACCGCGATCAACAAGCGCGCCAAGGCCGAGGAGTGGACCCGCGACCTCAGCGCCAAGATCAAGGCGAAGGCCGACGCCAAGGTTTCCAGAGCGCTGGTTTCCAGCGAAGTTGCCGCGGAAACCAAGATCACCGAGGCGAAGGTCGTCGAGGTGGAGTCCGAGGTGCAGGCGCGCATCCGGCTGGCGCACCGACAGGACATCGCCAAGAGCCGCACGCTCGCCATGAAGCTGCTCGGCGAGCTCGAGGCGATGACCGACGAGGGTGACCTGGTCGCACAGCTTCGAGAGGCCCTTGGCGACGGCGAGAAGCCGGAGACGAAACAGCGCCTCTACGACGCCTGGCAGCGCGTCATGGCCTTGCCGAGCCGGACCAAGACCATGCGCGACATGGCCGAGACGCTGCGCGTGCTGGTCGGCATGGAGCGCGAGGCCTACGGCATGGAGACGCGCCCGGGCGGGCCGGCCGACGGCCTGCCGCTGGTGACGGTCAAAGACCTGACGGGCCGGAAGTAATGGCAGGGCCGGCCTTCCACTACGACTACAAGCCCCAGGGCGAGACCCTGGAGCGCTACATCCTCGACGAGGGTCGCCGCTCGATGATCTGCGGGCCTCTGGGATCGGGCAAGACCAACGCGAGCTGCTGGAAGCTGTTTCGTCTGATGAAGGCGCAGCAGCCCGACCGCAACGGCGTGCGCAAGTCGCGCTGGGCCGCCATCCGCAACACCTACCCCGACCTGCTGGGCACCACGGCCAAGGACTGGCTGGAGATGTTCGGCGACCTGGGCAAGTTCGTGAAGAGCGGCTACGAGCCGCCGACGCACCACCTGGCCTTCGCGCTCGACGACGGGACGGTCGTCAACGCCGAAGTGATCTTCATTGCGCTGGACCGCGTGGAGCACGTCCGCAAGCTCCGCGGCATGCAGTTGACCGGCGCCTGGCTCAACGAGGTGAAGGAGCTGGTCTTCGGCGTCGTCGAGATGATCGACTTGCGGGTCGGCCGCTATCCGCAGGACGTGGAGGCCACCTGGTACGGCATCTTCGGCGACACCAACGCGCCGGACACCGACCACTGGTACTACCGGCTGGCCGAGATCGACAAGCCGGCCGGCTGGACCTTCTATAAGCAGCCCGGTGGACTGACGCGGGCGTCTGCCGACAGCCCATGGGTGTTCAACCCGGCCGCCGAGAACGTCCAGAACCTGCCCGGCAAGAGCCTGTACTACACGGACGGCGCACAGGGCAAGACCGACGACTGGATCAAGGTCAACCTGGCCAACGACTACGGCTACGTGATGGACGGCAAGCCCGTCTATCCGGACTACAGCGACAGCCTGCACTGCCAGACCTTCGAGATCGTGCCCGCGTGGGGCCTGCACATCGGCCTGGACTTCGGCCTGACGCCGGCGGCCCTGATCGGCCAGCGCTCACCGCAAGGCCAGTGGCGCGTGCGGTGGGAGGTCGTGACCGAGAGCACCGGCGTCATCCGCTTCGCGACAGAGCTCAAGCGCTTCATTGGCCAGCACTGCCCGGGCGTCCCGATCGTGTCTCTGACGGGCGACCCCGCTGGCGACCAGCGCCAGGTGGCCGACAACGAGGAGCGCACCGTGTTCCAGATTCTCAAGGCGAACGACGTGAACGCGCTGCCGGCGTTCACCAACGACTTCAGCATTCGGTCGGAGGCCTTCGCGGCGCCGATGCGACGCCTGATCGACGGCAAGCCTGGCTTCCTCATCCACCCGGATTGCAAGGTCACCCGCAAGGGCCTCGCCGGCGCGTACTGCTTCCGTCGCATGAAGGTGGCCGGCGACGAGCGCTATCGCGACGTGCCGGAGAAGAACGCCTACAGCCACCCGTGCGAGGCCGGCCAGTACATGGTCATGGGCGCCGGTGAAGGCGCGGCCATCACGAGCAACCCACTGAGCGGTCACGACGCGGCGGCATTCCGTGGCCGCCAGCGCTTCAACTGAGGCCCACCGCATGGATCAACCCAACACCATCGACGCGACGGGGCGTGACCAAGCGGCAGGCGGAACCGGCATGCCGCTGCACCGCCTGGAGACCCTGCTGGCCGACATGGAGAACGAGCCGCAGTGGCGTGAGTCGGCCAACAAGTGCGCCGACTACTACGACCACAAGCAGTCGAGCGCCGAGCGCATCGAGCGCGCCGCCAAGACCGGCGAGCCGATGAGCACGATCAACCTGATCCAGCGCACGATCAACGGCGCGCTGGGCCAGGAGGCCAAGACGCGGCTCGACTGGAAGGTCGACCCGGACTCCGACGCCTTCGGCGACGTGGCTGCAGTGCTCAACGAGCGCATGCACGAGGCGCAGCGCGAGGCGCGCACGGACATGGCCATCAGCGAGGCCTACAGCTCGATGCTGCGCACCGGCATCGGCTGGATCGAGGTCAGCCGCACGCCCGACCCGCTGGCCTATCCCTACCGGGTCAGCGCCGTGCACCGCAATGAGGTGTGGTGGGACTGGCGCGCGAAGCAACCCGACAAGAGCGACGCGCGCTGGATGTGCCGGCAGCGCTGGGTCGACCTCGACGATGCCCAGGAATCGATGCCGCAGTTTCGCGATCTGCTGGAAATCGGCTGCCACTCCGGTCCGATCACGGACGCGATGGCGTCGACGGTCCTGCGCAGCGATCGCTTCGAGAGCCTGCACATGGTGCGCCGCGGCTTCAGCCGCAACGAGGAGGAGTGGCTGGACAACAGTCTGCGCCGGCGCGTTCGCTTCTACAGCGTCTACTACAAGCGCCCGATCCAGGCGACTTCGCTGGTGATCGGCACGAAGCGCGTGAAGCTGAACACGCGCAACCCGCTGCACGTCGCAATGGTTCAGCGCGGCATCGGCAAGGTGATGACCGGCCCGAGCTACGAGATCCGGCATGCGATGTTCGCCGGGCCGTTCCGCCTGTTCGATGTGGCGGTCAAGGGCCGCCGCTTCCCGCTCGTTCCGTTCGTCTGCTACTCGGCAGACGACGACTTCAGCCCCTATGGGTTGGTGCACGGAATGATCGAGCCGCAGGACGAGTTCAACGAGCGCCGATCGCGGCTGATGTGGTTGCTCAAGGCCAAGCAGGTGTTCGTCGACGACGACGCAATGGCCGGGAAGTACAACACCTTGGCCGACCTTGCGCTCGAGGTCATGCGGCCCGACGCGATGTTCGTCATGAACTCGGATCGCAAGAACGCTCAGGCCTTGCGCGTCGAGTCCAACGGCCAGCTCCAGTCCGAGCAGGTCAACGTCATGATGGATGCGAAGCAGCTCATCCAGGACGTGCCGGGCCTCTACAACGCCCTGCTGGGCAGCGGCTCCGACGGCGCGAAGTCGGGCATTGCCCTGAACTCGCTGGTCGAGCAGTCGGTCACCAGCCTGGGCGAGACCTCGGACAACTACCGCATGGCGCGGCGCGAGGTCGGCGACCTGCTGATGGGCCTGATCGCCGAGGATCACATGGACCCCGACATGCGGGTTCCGGTGGGCTCCGGCAAGAAGCGCCGCATCGTCGTGCTCAACACGACCGACGGCGAGGGCTTGCCCGTCAACCCCGTCGAGGACGCGCAGGTCCGTGTCGGCCTGGGCGACGTGCCGACCACGCCGGCCTACCGCGGGCAGCAGCAGGTGTTTCTGTCGCAGGCCATCCAGTCGGTCGGCAACGACCCGGTGGCGCGTGCGGTGCTGGTGCCGGCGCTGCTGGAGTCGAGCGACCTCGAGCACCGCGGCGAGTACGCCAAGTGGATGCGCCAGCAGGCTGGCGTGCCCGAGCCGGGCGACATGGACGACGAAGGCGCCGAGCAGGCACAGGTCGCCAAGGCCCAGCAGATGGAGCAGCGGGCCGCCGCAGAGCAGGCGGCGATGGCTGCCGAGCTGGCCACGAAGCAGGCCGACGCCGCGCTGAAGACCGCGCAAGCCCGCAAGACGGCCGTCGAGGCGGCCGAGGCCGAGCAACGCTTGCAGTCGCAGAGCGCGCTGCGCGGCGCGGAGGCCACGACAGCCAAGGTCCGCAGCGCCGCCGAGCTCGACCAGGCACGCATCGCCGAGATCGCCGCCCGCATCGAGGCGGCTGCGCGCGAGCCCGACGACACCGACATCGACGACGCGCTGGCCGAAGCGGCCAGCCGTCCCACCAGTTCGCCACGCGGGGCGCCGGCCCCCGCAGTGGTGTAGCAGCCGGCAACCCTCGGATGTTCCGCCGATACAGGACGACCAGCCAACCATGAGCACCGACAACGAACTTCACACCAGGATCGACGCGCTCGACGCGAAGGTGGACTACACGGACCCGAACACGTATGCCCAGCTGCTGGGCTACGAGGCCGAGGCCGCCCTGCCCACCGACGATGCCGAGCAACCCCAGGGCGATACCGAGACGACCGAGGAACTGACCGAGGCTGCAGCTCCCGCTGCGGCGCCGGCGCCGGCCCCGGCCGCACCGGAGAGCAGCGCACCGCCCGCCGCTGCCGAACCTGCGAAGAACGATGACGGCACCGTGGACGGCGTTGCGACGCGGGACGGCAAGCGGGTCATCCCGTACGCCGTGCTGAAGGAAGCCCGCGAATCCGCCAGCCAGGCCACCGCCCGCGCCAGCGAGCTCACGCAGACGGTCGAACGTCTGACGCGCGAGCTGGAAGAAGCGAAGGCGGGGAAGACGCCGACGACGACGAGCGATACGGAGGTGACCTACACCCCCGAGCAGATCGCCGAGATGGAGTTGGACTTCCCCGAGCAGGCGCGGCAAGCCAAGGCCATCATGGCGCTGCAGGACAAGCTCGCGCGCATCGCGCAAGCCCCCGCCGCGTCACCGGCCGCCGCCCCCGCGCCTGCCCCGGCTGCGCAGGCCACCAACCCGGCCGACACGGTTCAGGAAGCCATCGACAACCACCCTCTGCTGGCACGCTGGCAGAGCAAGGGCGGTGCCGCGTGGTCCGAAGCTGTGAAGGTCGATGCCGCCCTGCAGAACGATCCCGAGTGGGCCAACAAGCCGCTCGCCGATCGCTTCGCCGAGGTGCAGCGCCGGGTGGCCGATGACCTGGGCATCCCTCTGCCTGCGCCGCAAAGCACCACCACCACCGCCGCCGCTGCGCCTGCAGCTGCCCCCGGCGCCGCTCAGCCGCGCACCACCACTGCCACCCCGACGCTCGATGACCTGAGCGGCGGGCCGGTCGTTTCGTCGAGCGATCCGCTCGGCGGGATGAGCCGCGGGCAGATGGTGGACAAGGCCATGAGCATGAGCGTCGAGGAGCTGCATCGCATGGCCGGCATCGCGTACTGAAGCCAACCATCCGAAGGAATCCACCATGACCACCCAAGTCACCAAGAACAGCCCGTTCGCGCTGGTGAAGGAGTCGGTTGCCCTGACCGCCGTGGCGATCAAGGCACCGACCGACCTGACCCCGCTCATCGGCAAGGCGCCGTCCCAGTCGGGCGCCGAGTCCGTCATCAAGCAGCAGTCGAGCCCGGGCCTGCCCGGCGTGCTCGTCACCGACCTGGCGGCCAACAAGGCCGGCGCCAAGGTCACGATCGAGGCGTACGACACCCTCGGCGGCGACCCGATCATGGGCGACGAGATGCGCGAGGGCAAAGGCGAGACCGTCGACATCAGCTCGATGTCTGCCGAGATCGATCTGGCCTCGAAGGTCATCAACGCCATGCCCGGCAAGATGATCGACCAGCGCACCAAGATCAACCTGCGCTCGATGGCGATGGCGCAGCTGATGGGCTACTTCCCGCGCCTGCTGTGGAACCGCACCCTGGTCCACATCGCCGGCGCGCGCGGCTCGCAGCGCGGCAAGGCCTGGCACATCGCACCCCCGGTGCTGTCGGACGCGGCCTCGGTCGCGGCCTTCAACAAGAAGATGATCAACCCGGTCAAGGCTCCGACCTACAACCGGCACCTGGTCATCGACGGCACCGGTGTCGTGCAGGGTGGCCAGCAGCTCGGCTCGATCGACTCGGCCGATGGCTGGAAGCTGTCGCACGTCGACGCGATCGCGGAGTACCTCGACTCGCTGGAGTTCAAGCTGCAGCCGATCCGTCTGCCCGGTGACCCGGCGGCGAACTACACCCCGATCCGCGGCGTGCTCTACCTCGACCCGCAGGCCTACGCGCAGCTCGTCGTCGACACCACCGCCGGCTACAACATCCGCAACTTCCAGGCCAACGCGCTGGAACGTGGCCGCCTCATGGCCGGCACGAACCACCCGCTGTTCATGGGCGAGGTGCTGATGTGGAACGGCATCGTCATCCGCAAGATGGAGCACTCCATCTACTTCAACGCGGGCGACACGGTGAAGGTCGTGACGGCCGCCAACCGCTACTCGGCCACCGAGACGGATCAGGTCGTCAACGCCGGCCTCGGCGCGGGCTTCCGCGTCAGCCGCGCGGTGCTGATGGCTGCCCAGGGCTTCGCGGTCCTGCAGGGCAACAACACGTCCAGCGGCATGACGGCCTCGTTCCAGGAGCGCGTGTACGACTACCAGTCGAAGCACGAGGCGATGGGCGAGTGGATGGGCGGCGAGTGCAAGTTGCGCTTCAGCTTCCGCGACGGTGACGGCAACCTCGAGCCGACCGACCACGGCGTGCTGGTCATCGACGCCGCGGTGAAGGCCGTCGGCCTGTGATGGTCGGGGCCGCCTCGAGCGGCCCCCTCCTGAGCTCTCAACCTACCTCTCAAGGATCAAGATCATGGCAACCATCAAGGGTCTGTTCGCCAAGATGCTCGGCTCGAGCTGCTTCGGCAATGGCTTCGTCTCCGACGGCAAGGCCACCCCGCCCGCGGCGCTGGCGCTCGGCGACGTCATCGTGCTCGGCGAGCTGCCGGCGGGCCACCGCCTGACCGGCCTCAAGTACCGCAACGGCGACTTCGACACCGGCACCACGCTGACGGTGAGCCTGGGCTACCGCTCGACGCATCCGGACCAGCAGGTCGCGGCGGCGCCGTCGTACTTCCTGGCTGACTCGACCGCGTTCCGCGCAGCGCAGGCGAGCTGGGTGGACCTGGCGTTCGAGCCCATCACCTTCCAGGAGCCGGTCCAGCTCATCGCCACCGTCACCGCGGCGGCGACGGGTGTGTCCGGCACCCCGTCGATCAACACGGTCGCCAGCGGCCACATCGTCGGCGTCGCCTGACCGCTTGTCTCCCTGATCAGGTTCGCCTGATCTTCGGCCGGGCCTTCGGGCCTGGCCCTTTTCCACCAGACACAGGAGCCCGCCATGCGGATCAAGTACATCGGGAAGAAGGACAGCCGCGCCGACACCGTGGCCGGCACCGGCATCGTCTGGCACGGCCAGGGCGACGTCCATGAAGTGCCCGACGCGGTCGCGCCCAAGCTGCTCAAGCATGCGGACGTGTGGGCCGTGGCCGACGAGCCCGCCAGCACGGCCGGCCTGGGCGACGCGACGAAGCTGCCCGCCGGCGACGACGCCGGCAGCGACGGCGACGAACCTCTGACCGAGGCCCATTTCGCGGCCATGAACGACGAGCAGCTGCGCGCCTTCGCCAAGGAGCGTGAACTGAAGGGCATCCACCACAAGCTGACCGGCGAGAAGCTGCGCGCCGCGACGTGGGAAGCGCTGCAGGCCGCGAGCGGCAAGACGGAGTAAGCGGCCATGTCCACCATCACCGGCCAGAACATCATCGACCGCGCCTGGATCAAGGCGCAGGACACCAACGGGGGCTCCGGCATCCGCTGGCCCGCCGAGGAGGCTCTGCGCTGGCTCAACGACGGCCAGCGCGAGGTGGTCAACGTGCTGCCGTCGTCCTACACCCTGGCGGCGCAACCGGATGTGGTGGCCAGCAGCACGCGCCAGACGCTGGCCGGCCTGAACCTGCCGGCCGGCATTCGCGTCATCGACGTGCCGCGCAACATCGCCGCCGGCGGCGCGCCCGGGCGGGCGATCACGCTGCGCAAGCGCGAGTGGTTCGACGACCAGCGCCCCAACTGGCACGCCGAGGTCGCGAACGACGCGCTCCACTACACGTTCGACGAACGCGACCCCAAGGCCTTCTTCCTGTACCCGGCCAAGTCGAGCGGCAAGGTCGAGGTCATCTACTCGGCAGCGCCTGCGGATCTGCCGAACCTGGCGGCGCTGATCACGCTCGACGACATCTACGCCAACGCGCTGCAGTTCTTCGTCCTGTTCAGCTTCTACAGCAAGGACGCGACCTACACGCAGGCGCCGGCCAAGGCGGGCGGCTACTACCAGCTGTTCCTGCAGTCGCTGGGGGTCAAGGCGAACGCTGAGCTCGCGAACGCGATGGCCGGCATGGCCAAGAGCAGCGCCGGGGTGACTCCGTGATGCGGGAGTGGGCAGACTTCATCCCGCAGGTGGCCCTGTACCTGCCGGGCTGCCCCTCCTTCACGATCGCCGACGCGGTTCGGGACGCGGCCATCGAGTTCTGCGAGCGCTCGCGCGCGTGGAACGCCGAGCGCGTCACGCTGGGCAATACGGTCGCCGGCCAGCGCGACTACAGCCTGACGACGAACCCGGTGGCCGTCGGCCTGTGCCACCTTTCGGCGGCCTGGATCGGCGGCATCGAGATCGCGCCGCTGAACCCCGGCGACGCCGAGGACAGCGAACCCGCTGCCACCGCGGCGGCGCGCGACTGCCGCATCAAGCTCACCGGCCGCGCGTCGTTCCGGCTGGTGCCGGCGCCGACCTCGAGCGGCGATGTGGTGATCGCCAACGTGGCCTACGCGCCCACCGACGCTGCACCGGGTATCCCCGAGTTCATCGCACGCGAGTGGCACGAGGCCATCGAGCGTCGCGCGATCGCCGAGCTGATGCTGCAGCCGGACAAGCCGTGGTCGTCGGCCACGGCCGGCATCCACATGGCGCGCTTCGACAAGCTGCTCGCCGAGGCATCCAACCTCCGCGGCGGCCCGGTGCGGCGCCCCGGCATGGGCCTGCGGGTCCGCTCCTGGGGGTGATCGGTGCTGATCATCGCTGACCAGAGGTTCGTGGGCGCGAACCTCGAGCTGAACCCGAAGAAGCTCGGCGACGGCTTCGGCACCGAGGCACGCAACATGCGCCTGGGCGGATCCGACCTGGCGCCGTGGAACGCGGCGCTCCCGGTCTACACGATCCCCGGCGGGGCGACGCAGCGGCGCGCGCTGTACCGGCTGGGCCGCGCCTCGCCGAGCGACACGCTCTACTGGCTGTCCTCGATCAACGACGTGGACTACGTCCGCTCGCTGCTCGCGGCCGACACGGTCGAGCGCACCTACTACACGGGCGAAAGCGAGCCGCGCGTCACGGACAACGTCCTGGCGCTGTCGGGCGAGCCGTACCCGACGGCCTTTCGCACGCTGGGAATCCCAGCGCCTGACGGAACGATCAGCTTGGCGCCGCTGTCGGCTGGCACCGGCGATGCGCAGACGCGCTCCTACCTTGACACCTTCGTCAGCGACCGAGGCGAGGAAAGCGCCCCGAACCCGAACCCTCAGACCATCACGATCAACGGCACCGGCACGGTCACGCTGTCCAGCCTGGCCGCGCCGCCGGCAGGCTCGCATGGCATCACGCTGCGCCGGCTGTACGTCAGCACCGGCGGAGAGTACCGGCGCTTTGCCCAGCAGGACGCCAGCTTGACCACGGCCGTCGACAGCCTGGCGCGCGGCGCCGTGCTCCCCAGCGGCGGCAGCACCAGCCGGCCCGCATGGCTGACGCCGCCAACGGATCTGCGCGGCCTCATCGGCCTGTGGAACGGGATGATCGGCGGCTTCACCGGCAAGGCGCTGCGGGTCTGCTACCCCTACCAGCCGCACGCATGGCCGCTCGAGTACGAGAAGCTGGTGACCGACGAGATCGTCGCCACCGGCAAGTGGCTGCAGAACTGGCTCATCCTGACCAACAGCCGGCCGCGCCTGTTCGTCGGCTCGAGCCCGGCCAGCCTGGGCGAAGTGCCCGCCGAGATCGAGCACGCCTGCGTGGCCAAGAAGTCGGTCGCCAACCTAGGGCATGGGGTCTGCTGGGCCTCGAGCGATGGCCTGGCCTACATGGGGCAGGGCGCGCGCGGCCTGGTGACGCGCGGCGTCATCAAGCCGGAGCAGTGGAAGTCGCGGTTCAACCCGAGCACGATGGTCGGCGCGCGCATCGAGAACTACTACTACGGCAGCTACGTCAACCCGACGACGGGGCTGCGCGAGGCCTTCCTGCTCGACCCGCTGAACCCGGCGAGCATCATCCAGCTCGACCAGGGCGCGCACGCCACGTTCTACGACGACCTGCAGGACGAGCTCTACCTGCTGGACGCCGGCAACGTGGTCAAGAAGTGGAATGCCGGCGCCGCGCTGACGGCAAAGTTCGTGCGCGGCGTGAAGCGCCACCCGTACCCGACCAACCCGGGCGCGGCGCAGGTGGTGGCCGACACCTACCCGGTCAACTTCAAGCTCTACAGCGAGCAGCGCGACGCGGCCGGCATCGTCACCGGCACGGTACTGCGGCATGAGCGCACGGTGGCCAGCCCCGAGCCGTTCCGGCTGCCGAGCGGCTACATCGCGCAGGACTTCCACACCGAGGTGGCATCGGCATCGTCGGTGCAAGCCGTCATGGTCGCCGAGGACATCAGCGACCTGGGCGGCCAGCCGTGAGCGACCCGCGCGACATTCCGGCCGTCGGCGGCCTGCCGCCAGAGCTGGCCCAGCTGCAGGGCTTCATCGACGCGACGCGCGAGAGCATCCAACTGCGCGAGCCGTCGGCGACCAGTGTGGGCGGCGAGCTCGACAAGTTCGTCACGCGCGGAGAGTTGGTCGCGTCGGGGCTGAGCTTCCAGGGCGACTCGTTCGCCGGTGTGGTCGATGCCGGAGAGTCTGGTGGAACTGGAACCGGCGGCGGTGGCGGCGGGTATGTCCCGGACCTGACCCCGCCGCCAACGCCCAGCGGCTTGGCGGTGACGCCCGGCATCGGCTTCATCATCGTCGAGTGCGATGTGCCGTTCTACACGCAGGGACACGGCCACGACCGGACGGTGGTCTACGGCGCAAAGTGGCCCGCCAGCGACCCGACGCCGCCGACCTTCTCGGAAGCGGTCGTTCTGTTCGAGTTCCAGGGCACGGTCGGCAGCTACCCGAGCGACCCAGCGACACGCTGGTGCGTCTGGATCAAGTGGCAGTCGGTGGATGGCGTGCAGTCGGTCGACCCGGCCGGTGGCATCAACGGCGTGCAGGCCACGACCGGGCAAGACGTCGCCGCGCTGCTCGAGGCGCTGCTTGGCGCGATCACCAGCGCGCAGCTCGACTCGGCGTTGCTGTCCACCATCAACCTGATCACGGCCGCCGACACGGTGCCGGGCTCGGTCGCGCAGCGCATCGCCGAAGTGCAGGAGCAGGTGAACGCCTTGCTCGAGGCGCCGGACTACGACAACGCCACCGCCTACGCGATAGGCGACGTGGTGAAGTACCTGGGGGGCCTGTACCGCGCCACCGCCAGCACGACCGGCAACCTGCCGACCAACACCGCCTTCTGGCAGAAGATCGGCGACTATGACTCGCTGGCCGGCGTGGTGGCCGCGCATGGCGTCACGCTCGATGAGCACGATGTGCGCATCACCAGCACCGAGGATGGCATCGTGGCCGAGGCGGCCAGCCGCTCGGCGCTGGCCACCCAGGTTCGCGGCAGCTACACCGGCACCGATGTCGACGCGCTCTCGGCGGGCCTGCTCTACAACGAGCGCGTCGCTCGCAGCACGGCTGATAGTTCGATCGCCTCGTCGGTCACGGCGCTGAGCGCCACCGTCAGCGGCAACGCCGCGGCGGCGAACGCGGCCATCCTGGCCGAGCAGACGGCGCGCGCCAGCGCAGATTCGGCCGAGACGACGGCGCGCCAGGCGCTGTCGGCGACGCTGACCGGCCTGGCGAATCCGAGCGGCGCGACCCTGCCGAGCCTGAGCGCGGGCTTGATCTACGACGAGCGCACGGCGCGCACGGCAGCCGACAGCGCGCTGACCACGCAGGTCAACTCAGTGTCGGCGAGGCTCAACACTGGCGGCGACATCGCCACGGCCATCGCCAACGTCACGACGACGGCCAGCGCGAAGAACGCGAACTTCGTGCAAGGCACCGCGCCGACCGCGACGCGGTTGAACGACCTCTGGATCGATACATCCAGCGGCAACGTGATCCGCCGCTGGAACGGCTCGGCCTGGGTTCTGGCCGACGATCAGCGCATCGGCGCGACAGCCAGCCAGGTCACGACCCTCCAGAGCTACGTGGACAGCGGCGTCGCGGAGCAGCTGGAAGCCTTCACCACCTGGGACTTCAGCGCCACGGTGGACGGCTGGACGGCGACCAATGCGGCGATCACGCAGCCCCAGACAGGTCTCATTCGGGTGGCCGCTTCTACGGCCGACCCAACCCTGGTATCGCCAGCCGGCCTGTCTATCAGCGGGCAGCTGTACGACCGGGTTCGCGCGCGCGTGCGGCGCATCGCCGGAGCCGGGTGGGACGGGACGGTCTACTACACGACTGCCGGGCACGGCTTTGCGAGTGGGTTTCGCAAGACGATCGCCAACCCGTTCCTTGCGCCGGGCAGCGACTGGCGGGTGCTCGAGTGGGACATGTCCGCGCTCACCGCCGGCGGTACCGATTGGACGACGAACACCATCACCCGCCTGCGGCTCGACCTCGGCGGCAACGAGGCGGATGTCTTCGAGGTCGATTGGATCGCGGTTGGGCGGCGCGGCACCGGCGTGTCGGTGGCGAGTTTCCAGCAGGAGATCACGACCCGCGCGAGCCAGACTGGCGACCTGTTCGCGCAGTACACGGTCAAGATCGACCTCAACGGCTACGTGTCGGGATTCGGCCTGGCCAGCGAGGCACCGGTCAACGGCACGCCGACGAGCGCCTTCGGCATCCGCGCGGACCGCTTCTACGTGGGAGCGCCCGGGCAGCCAAGCGTGATCCCGTTCGTCGTGCAGGCGACACCCGGCACGATCAACGGCGTACCGGTGCCGGCGGGCGTCTACATGGACGCAGCCTTCATCCTGCGGGGCTCGATCGCCGGCTTCCACCTTGGCAACGGCACGATCGACGACGTGAAGATCGTCGCGGTGAGCGCGTCGAAGCTGGTGGCCGGGTCGATCGCGGTGGGCCAGTACATCCAGAGCACCGGCTATGTCGCCGGCTCTGCAGGTTGGCGCATCAACGGCAACGGTTCGGCCGAGTTCTCCAACGTCACGATCCGCGGCGCGACCTACACCGGGACCATCTTCGCCAACTCCGGGACGATCGGCTCGTGTGAGATCAACGCGACCGACGTGCGCAGCGTTGGGTTTGTCGCTGAATCGACCGGGTGGCGGCTGCAGTCCGGCGGGGTCTTCGAGGCCTACGCGAGCGCCGGGGCGCGGCGTTTCAACCTGAGCGCCAGCGGCACGACGCCGCTGCTGCAGATCCCAGGGCTGTCGATCCTCGGCAACGGGTCGGCTTCGTTCAGTGGTGCGCTGGCGGCCGCCACCGGCAGTTTCGCTGGGGCGTTGAATGCCGCCACGGGCACCTTCTCGGGGACGATGACAGCGGATGCGGTCAACGCCGTCAGCACGATCAACCTAGCCAACAACGCCGTCTCGGTGGTCAACGCCGTCTCTGGAACGGCTGAGACGATCTCCACAACGCTGACCGTGCCAGCGGGTCAGACGATGCGCGTCTCTGCGATCGTCACAGTGGCCGGCGAAGAAGATCGTGCGGCCAGTTTGGATGTCTCGGTGACGATCGATGGCAACTCGCGCACAGAACGAGGCACGGCCTTCCCGTTCGACCCGACCTACGTCAATACGCTTGGAGTGCCGTGGCAGCTACTGCGCCTCCCCTTGACGATGCAGCACCAGCGCAACATCACCGGGCCAGCGACGATCACGGTGTCGGCATCTGCATATGGCAGCTACCCGGCGACCTATGAGGGCGCCAGGAACCCTGTCAGCCCGTACGTCATCCAGAAGCGCCTCGTTGTCCTTGGGTTCATGAAATGAAGTTCACCGCCTACTCAGCGGTCGACGGCCGCGTTCTCTACAGCGGCGACGCTTCCGATCTCGATGCGCTTGGCGTTGGTGACACCAGGGTGCTCGCGGGCGTCGCCCACGGCGATGGATGGATCTCGGATGGTGCCTTCCACCCCATGCCCGAGCGACCGAATGCGCACTACGCCTTCGACTGGACGGCCAAGGCATGGTTCGACCCGCGCACCCTCGGTGATCTCAAGGCCGAGCGCTGGGAGGCGATGAAGCGCGCCCGTGCGGCGATGGAGTTCGGGCCGTTCACCTGGGACGGATCGACCTTCGACGGCGACTCCGAATCGCAGGCCCGCATCCAAGGCGCTGCGCAGCTCGCCACGCTGGCGCAGGCCACCGGGCAGCCGTTCGCGATCGACTGGACGCTGGCCGACGACAGCACCCGCACCTTGAGTGCGCTCGACATGATCGCCGTCGGCATGGCCATGGGGACGCAGATCGCCACGGCTCATGCGATCGGGCGGGCGGTGCGCCAGCAGATCAACGCGGCGACATCGGCCGCCCAACTGGAGGCGATCACATGGCCAGCGGCGTAATTCGGTGGGTCAAGAACGTCCTGCTGGCCATCAGCCAGCTCGGCAACGCAGTCACCGGCGGCGACCCGGACATGAGCCTGTCGGGCCGCATGGGCCGCGCGATCGGGCAGGGCCGGTGCGTGCTCTGCCGGCCGGTGTGCGCGCTTCTGCACCTGATCGAGCGCGACCACTGCGCCAAGGCGGCGGCCAACGAGGCCGACGAGGGGGTCGACGAGGTGCTCAGGCTCTAGCCCTGTCCAAAGTATCAGCCGGCCGCCCATATGCTTTTCTGTGGAGGCTCCAGTCCATGCAAGCAGCCCAGGTCGCGCCCTCGCCGAGCCGCGCCGACAACGATGACGAAGCGTCGCCGCTCGATGTTGCCGGCGATGTCGCCATGAGCGACTTCGAATACCTGGCAGACCTCTGCAGGAACGACGCCGCCGCTGACCTCATTGCGCAGGTCTGGAACCTGGTCGAGGTGTGGGACGACGCCATCGATCGCGAGCACAACGAGCCCGACGCCGGCATCCATCGCGCGTTCGAGTTCGCGGTGTTCGGTCTTCCGCGCAACCCCTTCTACATGGCCAATCTGGCGACGCTCGAGCCAGCGCTGCGCGTGATGCTGGCCAACTGGAAGTGCGCGAACGAGCTGGAGCGGCGCGGCGACATCGAATCGCTGATGCATGCCTACGTGCTGCGCTGCTCGCCCTATGACTTCTTCGTGTCTGTGGTGCTGGTAGCCGCCGGCCCGATCGCAGCCGAGCAGGCGGCCATGCGCCTGCGTTGCGACACCGCATCGGTGGACCCCTTCGACAACTACGTGGCAGAGCACCAACGCAGGAAGGCGGGTAGCTGAATGGGATGGGGTCCGAAGGCTCCGAAGCCTGATCCGGCGATCGGCGAGGCGGCAAAAGCCAACGCCAAAATCGCCAAGGGATACCTCGAGCTCGCAAGGCAGGAGGCCGCCGACCAGAAGGCTCTGACCGCGGAGTTCTCGCCGCTGTTCCGGCAGATGATCCAGCAGTCAGTTTCTGACGCTGCCACCAGCCGCGCCCGATCCGACGCGCAGTGGGAGAGCTACAGCGAGAACTTCGCGCCGCTCGAGGCCGAGCTGGCACAGCGCGCGCGCGACTTCGACACGCCTGAGCGCCGAGAGGCCGCCGCGCGCGAGGCATCGACCACAGTCGGCGACGAGTTCGACCAGCAGCGGGTCGATCGCGAGCAGGCGGCTTTCTCGTCCGGTGCACAGCCTGGCAGCGGCGCGATGCTGGCGCTCGAGAACGCATCGCGCATCGAGGAGGCGAAGGCTCGAGCCGGCGCGAGCAACGACGCCCGCAGCAAGGTCGAGTCGCAGGGCCTCGCGCTGCTAGACAACGCGGCGCGGTTCGGTCGCAACATGCCGTCGTCCGGCATTGCCACTGCCGCGCTGGCGAGTCAGCAGGCCGGGCAGGCGCAAGGGCAGGTCGGCGGCCTTCAGGGGCTCGCGTCTGCGCCCTACTCAGCGCAGATGCAAGGCATGCAAGGCGCCGTCGGCGCCAACAGCGCAGCGGGCAACCTGCTGCTGGGCGACTACAGCGCCAGGATGCAGGCCTACAACGCTGGCCAGGGCGGGATTCTGGGCGGCCTCGGGGTTGTCGGCGATCTCCTTGGTGGCGTTGCTGGTGCGGCAGGCGCAGCTGGTGGATTCGGGAAGCTCTTCAGCTTCGCGAGTTCGGAGACGGCCAAGGACATGGGCGACGAGGTCGATGGGCTGGCGGCGTCCGAGGCCGTCGAGCGATCGCCTGCACAGGAGTGGAGCTACAAGCCCGGCCTCGGCGATGGCAGCACGAAGCCGCGCATTGGGCCGACGGCTGAGAGCCTGCATGCAGTGGCCCCTGAGGTCAGCGACGGCAAGAAGGTCGATGGCATCGCGATGCTCGGCCTGCACCACGCCGCGATCGGCGGGCAAGCGAAGCGGCTCAAGCGCATTGAGCAAAGGCTGGGCCTGTCGGATGCGCCGGTAGAGGACGTGGCCTTCAAGGAGGTGGCGTGATGGCTGGACTGGGTCTGAGCAATGCCGTGCGCATGTACCAGCAAGGCGCCGATTGGCGCCAGGAGCGAGACGATCGAGAGAAGCGGGCGGCCGAGGATGCGAAGCAGCGGGCCACGCGCGACGCCGCCGGCGCCGCCTGGAAGTCCGCGATGACGCCGCCGATGATCGAAGTCGACGGCGGGGTTGACGACGACGGCCAGCCGATGCCGAAGATCGCTCGGCCCGACCCGAAGTGGGACCGCAAGAGCGCGATCATCAAAGGACTCGGTGCGGTGGCCGACGTCTACGCGACGAACGGTGACATGAACGGGTTCATGGCTGTCGAGGCGCGGGCGGCGCCGCTGCGCGCTGAGCGCCGCAAGGGCGTGATCGACCAGGCTCTGGCCTCCTATCGGGCCGACAAGGATCCTGTGAAGCTGGCGCAGTCGGTGTACCCGGAGATCTACGACGGCCGGGAGATCACGAACGCGATCCGGCGTGACGGCAAGATCGAGTTCAGCCTGAGCGATGGCAGCAAGATGATCACGACGCCAGACGAGCTGGTGACGGGCGTCGAGTATTTGCGCGACCCGGCTGCTGCCGCGGAGTTCGAGGCCAAGACCCGCTGGGAAGCGGCGAAGACCCGGATCGACACCGAGGGCAAACTGACCGTCGAGCGTGAGAAGGGGCGCATCGAGCGCGACACCGAAGACCACAAGCAGGGCAACCGCATCGGGCTCGAGAACGCGCGCAGCAAGAACACGCGCAGCGAGATCGGGTTGCGCAACGCCGGTGACTTGGCTGCGGTCAAGGCGCGTGGAGAGGAAGACCGCAAGACGGCGTCCGCCAAAGGCGAAACGGCAGCCGTCGGCAAGCGCGATGCGGTCTACGACCAGCTGCACGACGAGATCATCCGCGCCTACGGCGACTCGTCGACCGGCATCGCCGGCGGCAACCGTGTCGGCAACGAAGCCACATCACAGGGCGCTGACTACGCCCGCGCGCTCATGGCGGCCGACCCGAAGATGACCATGGTCGAAGCCAAGCGCCAGGCCGTTGCTGAAATGAAGAAGCGAGGGCTCATCAAGTGAGCAAGGACGCGCGGCCCAACCCTGACGACTTCTTCGGCCCGACTGGTGGCGCAGCCATCAAGTCCGCACCCAACCCCGACGACTATTTCAGCCCGCCGCCGCCGCCTCCGGCGCCCAAGGAGCCCGGCCTGCTCGAGCGAGCCGGCGCGGCCATCAAGGGTGCGGCGCTGGGGCTGATCGATGCACCCGCGCCGACTGACCGCCAGCGGGCGGAAGGTGCGGCGCGACGCGGCACGCTGCGCGGCACCCGGCCGTATGTCGGTCAGGGGCTCGACGCGGTGGCCAGCGCGCCTGCGCCTGCCGCACCGATGCGCGGCCTGTCCGACGACATGACCGATGCGGTCGCAGAGCCTCCAGCCCCCGACAACCGCACCCTGCTGGAGCGCCCGATCGCAGGCGCCCTTCCGGGTGACGGGACGACCGACGCTCCACCCGCGCCGCTGTCGCGTGAACAGGCCAAGCGCCTGCGCGACACGCTGGCGGCGATGACGCCCGAGGACCGCGCGCTGGCCGAGCAGGCCCCAGGTTGGCGCGGCGCCGCGGCCAAGGTCATCAACAAGCAGATCGCCGCCGACGTCAAGCTGGCCGACTTCAATGCGCGCACCCAGGGCGCTGTCGAGTTCAAGGAGCGCAGCCGCGATCGCACGCCGTCCGAGTTCGCCCAGGATGCCGGTGTGGCCGTGCTGGAGGGCCTGGTCTCGGTCCCGCAGTTGGTCGCCAACGTCACCGACGTAAGCGGCCCTTGGGCCGAGAAGCTGCGCGCGGTGTCCGAGGAAGTGCGCAACGGCTACACCCCGCAGAAGCGATACCAGGCGCAGCAGATGGCCGCGCGCCTGGGCGAGCAGGACGGCGAGGTCGCCAAGTTCGGTGTGCAGCTCTGGAACCTCGTCAGCAACCCCACCGCGGCGCTCGAGGAGGTTGTGCGTCAGGCGCCGTTGATGGCGGCCATGATCGGCTCGACCGCGCTGGGTGGAACCGTCGGCGCGCTGACCGTGCGCGGCGCCGGCGCGGTGGCGCCGCGCGTGGCGCTGGCCGATGCGATCGGCGGCGGCGCTCTGACCGCGGGCGCGCGCACGGCCGGCGCCCTCACGGCCGGCTCGGCTGCTGGCGCGACGGCGGCGGCCGGTGACGCGGCCGGCGGTGTGTTCGAACAGCTGATGGACAAGCAGCAGACGCCCGACAAGCTGCTGCTGGGCAATCCCGACGTGCAGGATCTGCTGAGCGAGGGCAAGACGCTCGACGAAGCGCGCAAGACGATCGCCACCGGAAAGGCCCGGCTTGCTTCGCTGCTGGCAGCTCCGCTCGGCGCGCTGTCCGGCCGCACTGGCCTGGAGAGCGTCATCGCCGGCAGCTTCAAGGGTACCGGCAAGCGCGCCGCCGCGACGGAGCTGACCACCGAGGTCGCCGACGAGCTGAGCACCCAAGCCGCGACCAACGTGGCCACCGGCGCGGTCGACCCGCGTGTCGGCATCACGGATGGCTTCGGGCAGGTCGCGGCGACCTCGCTGGTCACGGTGGCGCCGATGGCGGCTCTGTCGGGCTACCTCGCGCGCCAGCCGGCCAGCGACAAGCCGGTGGCGCCCACGCAGGCGCGCACCGAGAGCCTGCGCCGCTTCGATGAGCTGGCCGCCCAGTTCGGGCTGGATCCGCGCGCGACGCAGAAGGTCAAGGAGCAGGCCGGCGTGATGCCAGCCGACGACGTGCCGGGCTTCCTCGCGCGCGCAACCGAGGCGCTGGGCAAGCGCGGCCTGTTCCGCAAGCCGGTCGACGAGAAGGGCATCTCCGACCTGGCCGCGAGGATGGGCGACGCGCCGGAACCGTCAGCGGCCGCCGTAGCGCCGGAAAGCGAGCCGGTTCAGGTGACCACGCCGGAGCCGCCGCTCGAGCCCCAGTTGGCGCCGGCAGCGGTGGCCGCAGCGACGGCAGCGCCTGTCGAGCCGACCGAGCTCGAGGCCGCCGCGCATGAAGCCGCCACCAGTCCGACCAACGATCGCCCCGAGCCCACCCAGGCACAGAAGGACGCTGGCAACTACAAGCTCGGCCGTGCGCGCATCGCTGGCCTCGACATCAGCATCGAGAACCCGGAGGGATCGGTGCGCCGCGGCACTGACGCCGACGGCAACGCATGGGAAACCCCCATGCGTGCCCACTACGGCTACTTCCGCGGCACCACCGCGGCCGACGGCGACAAGCTCGACGTGTTCGTGAAGCCGGCCACGCCGCCGGAGTTCAGCGGCCCCGCCTTCGTGGTCGATCAGGTGGACCCCAAGACCGGCAAGTTCGACGAGCACAAGATCATGCTCGGCTACGAGTCGATCGAGGAAGCCGAGGCGGCCTACCGCGCGAATTACGCCGACGGCTGGAACGGCCTGGCTGCCATCACGGCGCTGCCGATGCCGGCCTTCAAGGCCTGGTCCGGCAGCAAGGCGACCAAGAAGCCACTCGGAGACATCAGTGAGTACGTCCCTGACGCACCAGTATCTGCCGAGGTGGCTGCGCGACCCGCTGATGGCGGGGGCGCTGTCGCTGGCGGAAGCCAGCGAGATATGGGACCGGTGGCTGCTGACGCCCTCGGGGGAGTGGCTGGCGCTGCCACCGCACCTGTGGTCGGCGGCGAGCCGGTTGCACCTGTGGGAACTTCGGGCGATCCCGACGCGGCACTGACGCAGGCCGCGGGGCCGCGCGTGATCGCCCGCGCCGGCCGCACGCCGAACGCGGCCGCGCCGCTCGAGCTGCGCGCGAACGCCGACGGCACGCTGACGCCGTGGCATGAGGGCTACGCCCTGACCAACTACGACAGCGGCGAGCCGATCGTTCTGGCTGCCGACGTGTCCGACGTGGACGCCAAGAAGGCGATCCGTGACGCCGGCGCGCTGTCGAAGAAGATCAATTTCTTCCCCGTCCCTGGCTCCAATGACCAGAACGCACCGAACGCAGCCCGATCCGCTGAAGCCACGGCAGCGCAAGCAGCGGCGCCAGCGGGAGGCGATGCAACCCCCGCCGCCGGAGTACCCGCTGCCGGAGGCGCCGCCGCCGTTGAAGCCGTTGGGGTAGTGCCGGCGGATGCCGTGGCCAGCAAGGCAGCGCCAGCACGCAAGGAAGCGCGAGCCAAGGGGCAGCACCCCAAGACCGTGATGGGCTCGCCCATGCTGGCCGCTGTGAGCGAGGCACTGGGCGGGCTCGACCCGGCGTGGCTGGGCGAGTTCAGCACCCGCTTCGAGACGAAGGCTGTCGGCAAGGACGGCCGCCCGCGCACGCAGTGGCGCAACCCGATGATCCCGGGCATCGGAAAGCTGTTCCGCAAGGGCGGGACGCAGGACCTGCAGCTTATTGCCGAGGCGCTGGAGGCGCGCGGCTACCTCGAACCCGGGAGCGTCGAAGCCGATGCCACGCAAGCCGGTGAGCGCGCCAAGGATCTGATCCGGGCGGCGCTGAACCGCCAAGAGGTTGCGACGGTCGACGACGCCGTGGAGGCCGCGGCCTCCCGGGCCGAGCGAGAAGCCGACGACTACTACGCCGAGCTGGATGCAGAATCGGCACGCGAAGCCGAGGCCGAGCGCCAGGCGATCATGGCAGAGGTCGGCGTGCCCCAGGAGGCGTTGGCCGAGATCGACGACGACGTGCTGCTCAAGGGTGGGCACCAAGACGAAGCCGCGCTGATGCGCGCACTGGGTTTCAGTGAACAGGAGATCGCCGATGAACTCGCCGGCCAAGAAGCAGCCGCCCAGCCCGGCCACCAAGAAGGCGCTGCTCAAGATCGCGCGGATGGATCCGTCACAGCGGGACCGCCTGTTCAAGCTCGAAGCGATGCGCCGGGGGATCGACCCGGCGACGGGCAAGAAGAAGGGCTGACCAGCCCGACCCCCGAAGGTCTGGAGGCGGCCGCGCGCCGCTCGCAAGACGCTGAAGCCGCCGACCGCGCCGAGCAGAAGCGCCTGGCCAACAAGGCCCGCGCCGACGCCGAGCGCGGAGAGTTCACGCTGACGGGCAGCGACAGGCCGGCCGACGTGGCGGCGGCGGCCGGGCAGGGCGACATCTTCGCGGCGGCGCCTGAGCCGAAGCAGAAGGCAGCTGAACCGCGGCCAGGCAAGGTCGGCGACAAGCTCGCGGCCGGCGAGGTCGTGCTGACCGCGAGCGGCCGCGCGACGGCACCGTTCCCGAAGGTCGATGTCAGCACGAACGGCAAGGCGAACAACACGGTGCTGCGCGTCAACCGCTGGCTCATCGGCGAAGCTCTGGCCGAGGCGCAGTCGCGCGGCGACACGTTCAACGAACGGCAGTTCCAGGCGATCAACAACCTGAACCCGTCGCAGGCCGACAAGGACAGCGCCGAGGAATACCTGTTCGGCGAGCAGCCGCCCGTGGTGCCGTCGATCCTCAATCCGCTGACGCCGGCGAGTGCGCCCAGCATCCGCCCCGAGGCCGGCGACAGCGAGGCCATCCGCCAGGCCAAGGCCGACGCGCTGAAGGCGCTGGGCGACCTGTCCGACATCCTCGGCAGCGCCGGCAAGGCCTTCATCACGCCCGAGCAGGAGCAGAAGCTGCTGCCGGTGCTGACGCGCCTGATGGACGCAGCTTTCCGGCTGGGCTATCTGAAGTTCAAGCAGGCGGCCAAGTTCGCGCTCGACCAGATCCGCGCAGCGCTCGGTGACGAGGCGGCCGACGCGATCACGCTTGACCATCTGCAGGGCGCCTACATCGGCATGGCAGGGCGCTACCGGGACCAGGGGGCCGACGGCATCGTGGCGGTCGGCGCCGTGACGTCGAAGGGGGACATCGAAGCCGGCGACGAGGCGCCGGCAGCCGATCCGCCGCCGGCGCCTGCACCCGCTCCGGCTGCTGCCGCGCCTGCGCCGTCGGCCATGAAGGCATGGGACGCAGCGACGCCTGCAACGCGACGAGGCATTCTGCGTTCGGCGGGCTACACCGACGCCGACCAGGTGCGATTCCTGTCCAACGTCGACTGGAACCAGCTCACGGACCCGGTGCGCAGCGCGCTGGAAATTGCGCAGAAGGCCACCTGGGCAGCGGCGCCATCCGCCGCGCCGGCCCCTGCGCAGGCGCCTGTGGCCGAACCCGCGCCGGCGGCGCCATCCGCCCCGGTCATCGTCGAGCACGTCACCGGCAAGGGCAAGACCCTGCGCGGCGTGGTCCGCACCGACCTGACGGCCGACCAGGCCAAGACGGTCGACGCCTTCACGTTCAAGAAGAACGGCGGCTACTTCATCCGCGAGAAGCACCTGGCCGAGCTCGACGCGGCTTTCCCGACCGTCGGCGCACCGGCGGCGCAGCCGGTCAAGGCCGGCACGCTGGCCGACAGCCTGTTCGCGTCGATCGCCGCCGGCCAGATGCCGGCCGACAACAACGCGCTGCGCAAGCTCGTCGAGGCCTTCGACGGCCAGCCGGCCGACCCGCCGCGCATGAAGCAGGCCCAGGAGGCGCTGGAGGCGGCCATCGTCCGCACCGCGCGCGACGTGGTGGCCCGCAAGGAGGGGCAGCGCAGCACCTTCGACATTCTGCTGCGCCTGTACGAGAGCCAGCCGCTGCTGAACGTCCGCACGTCCACCAGCATCGCCAACCAGGCCTACAGCACCCCGGCGCCGCTGGCGTTCCTGGCGTCCGAGCTGGCCGGCGTGACCCGGCAGACCACGACCCTCGAGCCCACGGCGGGCACCGGCATGCTGCTGATCGGCGCCAATCCCGAGAAGGTCCAGGCCAACGAGCTCAACGACGACCGCGCGGCGCTGCTGCGCGCGCAGGGCTTCGAGGTCACGCAGGACGACGCCTCGGCGATCCAGCGCAACGCGCCGGGCAGCGTGCAGCGCGTGGTGACGAACCCGCCGTTCGGCGGCCTGAAGGACGCCAACGGCAACACCCGCAAGGAGGCCGTCGACGGCTACCGCCTGGGCCAGATCGACCACCTGATCGCCGCGCGCGCCCTGAGCGCGATGCAGGACGACGGCGGCGCGACGCTGATCCTCGGCGCCAACAAGATGCCGGGCGGCCTGAGCAACGACGACCTGATCTTCTTCAACTGGCTGTACTCGCACTACAACGTGGTTCACCACTTCGAGGTGTCGGGCGAGTTGTGGCGTCGCCAGGGTGCCGAGTGGCCGGTGCGTATCATCACGATCAAGGGCCGCCGGCAAAGCTCGCGCGTCGCGCCGTCCGAGGGGTCGATCCAGCGGGCATCTACGTGGGATGAGGTCTATGGATTCTTCGAGCAAGGCCTGGCAGCCTCCCGGGCTGCAAGCCCCGATGTCGGAGCTGCTGGCAGTGCCGGCACCCAAGCCCCCCGTGACCCGCGGCTTGTACCTGTCGCTGCTGGAAGCCAAGCTGGCGGAGCTGGTGGAAGCCGACCCGCGGGCGGCCAAGCAGGCGCTGGAAATGTCCCAGGAGGGCGCCCCGGAGTTGTGGGCGATCGCGGAGCAGTACCCGCGCAGCCAGTGGGCGAGCGCGCTGGTGCGCAGCGACTCGATGGGCCGGCTGCTGGCAGCGGTGCAGTGGGAGCAGCCGGGGACGCTGGCCGACCCGCAGCCCGCCAGCCTGCTGGAGATCGCGGAGCTGCTGGCCTAACCGACGCCGACAACCAGTTCCAGACCAAGTACGTCCCGCGCAGCGCGCGCAAGGACGAGGGGGTCCTGATCCCGGTCAACATGGCCGGGCCGACCCAGGACGCGCTGAACCGCCTCGAGGATGTGGTCGGCGACATCGATGCCTTCGCCGCGCGCGAGCTGGGCTACGCCAGCGTCGAGGAAATGCACGATGCCCTGATGGGCCTTCAAGTGGATGCCATCGCCTCGGCGATCTACCAGATGAAGGAGCGCAGCAAGGGCGTCATCATCGCGGACCAGACCGGCATCGGTAAGGGCCGTCAGGCCGCGGCGATCATCCGCTGGGCCAAGCGCGCCGGCCATGTGCCGGTGTTCGTCACGGTCAAGCCCTCGCTGTTCACCGATATGTACGGGGATCTGCGCGACATCGGCACGACCGACGTGGCGCCGTTCATCGTCAACTCGGCCGAGTGGATCAAGGGCGAGAACGACGAACGGCTGTTCACCAACAAGCCGGCGAGCCACCGCCGCACGCTCGAGCGCATCGCCAGCACCGCCTCGCTGCCGGACGGCACCAATGCGGTGTTCATGACCTACTCGCAGATCAACGTCGACAACGTGCAGCGCCGCGCGATCATGGCGCTGGCCGAGCGCGCGGTGTTCATCCTCGACGAGTCGCACAACGCAGGCGGGGAATCGAACACGGGCGAGTTCATCAAGGGCGCGCTCGACGTCGCGCGCGGGGTCACCTACCTGTCGGCCACCTACGCCAAGCGGCCGGACAACATGCCGGTCTACTTCAAGACCGACATGGGCGATGCGGTCGCCGACGACAACACGCTGATGAGCGCGATGGCCGCTGGCGGCCTGCCGCTTCAGACGGTGGTGTCGAACAACTTGGTCAAGGCTGGCCAGATGTTCCGCCGCGAGCGGTCCTACGATGGCGTGAGCATCGAAACCGTGGTCGACACTGGACGCGGCGATGAGCACCGCCGGCTGGCCGACGCGGTGACCGATGGGTTGCGCGCGATCGTGCGCGCCGACAAGACCTTTCACACCAACTACGTCAAGGAGCTGCAGAAGCAGCTAAAGGAAGAAGGCAAGCGCGCGCTCGACGGTATGGCCGGCAACCAGGCCGAGCGCAGCGTCGACCACACGCAGTTCTCGAGCGTGGTGCACAACTTCGTGCGCCAGTTGCTGCTGGGCCTGAAAGCACAGGCCGCGGCCGACCGCGCCATCGCCAATCTCAAGGTCGGCGTGAAGCCGCTCATCGCCGTCGAGAACACGATGGGCTCTTTCCTGAGCGAGTACGCTGAGGGCAACGGCGTCAAGGTCGGTGACCCGCTGGGGGACTTCTCCTATCGCACGGTGCTGTCGCGCGCGCTGGAACGCAGCCGCTACATCGTCGAGCAGGACGCGCAGGGCAACAAGGCCAGGAAGTACATCCCGCTGTCGGCGCTCGACCCGGTGACGCTGGCCACCTACGAGCAGGCCCAGGCCATCATCGACGCGATCGACCTCGACATCCCGGTGTCGCCGATTGACTGGATGCGCCAGAAGATCACCGAGGCAGGCTACACGGTCGCGGAAATCACCGGCCGCAACCTGTCGGTGGACTACGCCAACCCGAAGAAGCCGCGCCTGTCGCAGATCGACGCCACCGAGCAGCGCGACAAGGTTCGCACGACGCGCCAGTTCAATGGCGGCAAGCTCGACGCGATCATCCTCAACGTGGCCGGCTCGACGGGCATCAGCCTGCATGCCAGCGAGAAGTTCAAGGACCAGCGCCCGCGCAAGATGATCGTCGCGCAGCCGGCGCAGGACATCAACATCTTCATGCAGATGCTCGGCCGCGTGCACCGCACCGGCCAGGTGGCCCTGCCCAGCTACGACATTCTCAACGTCGATCTACCCGCCGAGAAGCGGCCGACGGCGCTGCTGTCGAAGAAGATGAAGTCGCTCAACGCGAACACGTCGAGCAACACCGAGAGCGCCACGTCGGTCAAGGCCGCGGACATGCTCAACAAGTACGGCGACCAGATCGTCGGCCAGTACCTGCGCGACAACCCGCAGCTCGCCGACGAGCTGGGCCTGGAGATCGGCGAGAGCGACGATGGCGAGGGCGGCGAGGACATCGCCCGCAAGGCCACCGGCCGCCTGGCGCTGATGCCGGTGACGGTGCAGGAGCAGTTCTACGCCGACGTCGAGGAGCAGTACAACAGCCTCATCGAGTACCTGAACAAGACCAACCAGAACGACCTCGAGCCCCGCACCTTCGACTTCGATGCTCGCGAACTCAAGGCCGAAGTGATGTTCGAGGGCCAGAACCCCGAATCGCCGTTCGGCGAGGATGCGGTCTACGGCGAGTATTCGATCAAGGCCCAGGGCAAGCCGATGATCCCGGCGGAGATCCGCGAGGAAATCGCGCTGCACCTTGGCGGTCAGACGCCGGCCGCGCACGCCGCCGAGCTCGACACCAAGCTCAACAGCGGCGCCGACGCCTGGATGGCCCGCCTCATCGACACCGCGCAGCGCGAGCAGGCGCAGATGGTCGCGTCGGCCGGCAAGCGGTTCATCGCCGAGCACAAGATCGGCTCGACCTGGCGCGTGGACATCAACGGCGACACGTACAACGCGATCGTCACCAACCTGCGCAGCGTGCACAAGGGCGTCGGCAACCCCTACAGCCTGTCGAAGTTTCAGGTGACGCTGGCCGTCAACGGCGCGCTGCGCTCGGTCACGGTGCCGGGAACGCAGTTCGACAAGATCGCCGTCAGCGGCCTGAGCGCCGACGGTCAGCGCCAGATCGACGGCATGTTCGGCGCCGTGGTGCAGGACCGCGAGGTCGCCAAGATCATCACTGGCAACCTGCTGGGCGCCTACGGCGAGCTGACCGGCGTGCGCGGATCGGTCATCACCTTCACCAAGCAGGACGGGAGCACGGAGCAGGGAATCCTGCTGCCCAAGACCTTCGTACTGAAGAACGCGACGCGCGGCGACTACCGGCTGCGCAGCGGCGCCGATGCGTTCCGCTTCCTGCAGGAAGGCACGAACCCCAACCTCGACCGCTTCGGGATCATGACCCGCGATCAGGTGGTGCGGGTCACCCCGAAGGGCCGCGGCATCAGCATCGCCGTGCCGAAGTCCAAGGCCAAGGGCGGCCGCTACTTCCTCGACGCCGGGCTGCTGGCGGTGGTCGGCGACTTCACCTCGTCGGGCAGCATGATGCGCGCCGACGTGATGGACCGCGCCGATGCCGTGGCGGCGCTAGATCTGCTGATGAAGAAGCAGGCGCTTTACGCGCTGCCTTCGATGGCGGCCGAGGCCAAGACGCTGTTGGGCAGCGACGACGCGGCCTTCAGCCGCGCCAAGCCCGCGCCGGACGGCCTGAACCCGCTGAGGCTCGCCGAGCTGCGCAAGCGCGAAGTGCAGCGCGCGGTTGATGCGATCACGTCAGCCTGGGCGAACGCGCCGGAGACGATCGTGCTGGCCAGCATGGCGGAAGCGCCTGAGGCAGCGCGGCGCGCCAACGAGGCGCAGCTTGCGCAGGGCGCCGACGGCGAGCCGGCGGCTTTCGTGCTCGGAGGCAAGGTCTACATCGTCGCGCGGCAGATGGGCAGCACGGCCGCGGTGGCCGAAGCCATGGCCCATGAGGCCCTGGGGCACCTGGGGCTGCGCGGCGTCTTTGGCTCGGCGCTCAACGACAAGGTGCTGCGGCCGCTGGCGGCCAGCATGCCCGAGGCGGTAGCGGCTAAAGCGGCCGAGTACGGACTGAACACCCGCATCGAGGCTGAACGCTTGCTTGCGGCCGAGGAGGTGCTGGCTGAGCTGGCGCAGACCCGGCCGTCATCGACCTGGGTGCAGCGCGCAATCGCTGCGATTCGCAACTGGCTGCGCGAGAACATCCCGGCGCTGGCCGACCTGAAGCTGACCGACGGAGAGGTCATCGCCCGCTTCATTGAGCCGGCGCGGAAGTTCATCGAGCGCGGCAACGTCGGCGAGTCCGATCAGCGTGACGTGGCCATGGCATTCACGCGCAGCGCGACGAAGGACATCGACGCGAACATCCGGCGCGGCGCGGCGGCGATGAACAAGGTGCTGGTGGAGAAGGCCGATCAGCACCGGGCGATGTTCCGCAACGGGCTGGGCTGGGTCGACTTTGTGTGGGGCGACGACAAGCGCGGTATTGCACACATCGTCGCTCGTCGCATGGCCGCCGACGGCATGAGCAGGGACGCGGTGATCCGCATGCTGACCGGCCCGCTGGTGGATGCCATCGCCAAGGGCGGCGAGGTTCGGCGCGTTCAAGTCGGCGGGTCGATCAACCTGCGCATCGACCACAACGGCTATCGAGTCGCCCTAGTGAAAAACCCCGGCAGCAACGCATGGCTGCTGTCGGGGTTTGAAGTTGTGCCCGGGAACGAGGCGCAGGTAGCGATGCGGCCCTCGCCTACGCAGGACACGCCGACACTTATTAGTCGTGACCTGGGAGCGGGCGACAGCATTTTATCCGATGGCGACCCAGTGGCGTTTCAGCGCACGCGATCAGCCGGTGCGGCTCCTGCGGTGGCCGTCACGCCCAGCAGCACCGCCTGGGTTCGCCTGAAGGCCCGCGCCGCGGCCGCGCTGTCGCCCGAGCGCGTGGACACGATGATCTACACGCTGCAGGACCGCTTCATCGACCTGAAGCGCGTCGAGGCGCGCATCCGTGAGCTCGGCGGGGTCGTGGACGAGAACTTCGACGCCTACCTCGGTGAGGAGCTCTTTCACGGCCGGCTGGCCAAGCGGGTGCAGGACTTCCAGCGCAACGAGGTCAAGCCGCTGGTGAAGGCGATGACCGACCGCAAGGTGTCGCTCGACGAGCTCGAGCAGTTCCTGCACGCACGGCACGCTCCGGAGCGCAATGCCGAGATGGCCAAGCGCAACCCCAGCGCAGACGAGCTCGACGCGATCAAGGCCAAGGTGGCGAGCGACTTGCGCGACGCCGAGCAGGCGCTGGAGCGCGCCGTGCTCAGCGGCACGGCCACGGCGGCGCTCAAGCGCGCGGTGACGATCGCCCGCAACGAGGCGGCCAAGTACCGCAACGCGAAGGCCTGGGCCGGCGCCGAGGAAGATCGGCTGGCGCTGTCGGGCATGAGCGATGCCGAGGCTGCCGCGATCATGGCGGGGCTGACGCCCGAGAAGCGCGCCGACCTCGAGGCCCTGGCCGCGCGGGTGGACGCGATGATCGTGGGCACCCGCCAGGCGATGATCGACTACGGGCTCGACTCGCGCGCTGCGGTCACCGCGATGGAGGCGCTGTACCCGCACTACGTCCCGCTGCACCGCGACGAGGTGGCTCAGGAGGGGTTCCCGTCCCACCCGGTCGGCAGCGGCTTCAGCGTTCGAGGCCCATCGACGAAGCGCGCGATGGGTTCTACCAAGGAGGTGACGAACATCATCGGCCACCTCATCATGCAGCGCGAGGCGGCGCTGACGCGCGGCGAGAAGAACCGGGTGGCGCAGCAGTTCTACACGCTGGCCGCGGTGAACCCCGACCCGCAGTGGTGGAGCCTGCGCAACCGCGAGAGCTACCGCCACATCAACCCCAAGACCGGCCTGGTCGAGTACGGCGCCGACCCGCGCGCCTACGAGAAGGACACGGTGTTCATGGCCCGCTTCGAGGGCGAGGACTACTACGTCCACATGAACGAGGACAACCCGCAGGCCGTGCGCCTTGCCGGCGCCCTGAAGAACCTCGACATGGGCGACCTGGGCTGGCTTGGCTCGCGCGTGGCGGCGGTGACGCGCTACTTCGCGCAGATCAACACGCAGTACAACCCGGTGTTCGGGCTGGTCAACTTCACGCGCGACCTTCAGGGCGCCATCGTGAACTTGACTAGCACGCCGCTGGCGGGGCGTCAGGCGGCCATTGCGCGCGGGACGCTGTCGGCGGTGCGCGCGATCTACCGCGAGGAGCGCGGCAAGAAGGCAGGCAGCCCCGAGTGGGCGCGCCTGTGGGAGGACTTCCAGTCGGCGGGCGGCAAGACCGGGTTCCGCGACCTGTTCCGCACCGCCGAGGAGCGCACCAAGGCGCTTGAGGCCGAGTTGCGAGCTGGCGACCGCAGCACGCCTGGCAAGGTGGCGCACGCCATCCTCGAATGGCTGTCGCACTACAACGACGCGATCGAGAACGGCGTGCGCCTGTCGGCCTACAAGGTCGGCATCGACTCCGGCCTGTCGCGCGCCCAGGCGGCCAGCATCGCCAAGAACCTGACGGTCAACTTCAACCGCAAGGGGCATGTGGCGCGCGAGGCGGGGTCGCTCTACGCCTTCTTCAACGCGGCAGTGCAGGGCACGGCGCGGCTGGCGCAGACCGTCAGCGGGCCACGCGGCCGCGCGATCGTCGCCGGCGGCATCACGCTCGGCGCGATCGTGGAGATCCTGGGCCGCGGCCTGATGGACGACGACGAGTGGGAGAAGATCCCCGACTTCGTGAAGGAGCGCGCCCTGGTCATACCGACCTCTGGCACGACCTACGCGACGATCCCGATGCCACTGGGCCTGCACGTTCTGCCGAGCATGGGCCGCCTGACCACTGAGGCGGTGCTGTCGGACAACGCCACGGCAGCCAGCAACCTGGCGCGCATGACGATGATCCTGGTCGAGGCTTTCAACCCGATCGGCACGTCGTCGACGCTGGCGCAGACCCTGGCGCCGACGGTCGCAGACCCGTTCGTGGCGCTGTGGGAGAACCGCGACTGGACCGGCCGGCCGATCGCGCGCGAGAACGTGGGCAGCCTCGATCCGAAGCCGGGTCACCAGCTCGCCAAGGACTCGGCCTCGCCGGTCAGCATGGCGATCAGCAGGGCGGTCAACGCCATGAGCGGCGGCGAGGAGTTCGTGCCTGGGGCAATCAGCTGGAGCCCGGACCAGATCGACTACGTGTTCGGCGTGCTGACCGGCGGCCTGGGCCGCGAAGCGCTCAAGACGTCGCAGACCGTCGGGTCGATCTTCACCGGCGACGAGCTGCCGACCTACAGAATCCCGCTGGTCAGCCGATTCGTCGGATCTACCGAGGGCGTTTCCGCGAGCTCGGACGTGTTCTACGAGAACCTGCAGCGGGTCTACACGCTCGAGAACCAGTACAAGGGGCTGGCCACCACCGGCCGCGGCGATGAGGCGCGCGCGTGGGTGGCCGAGAACCCGGCGGCGATCCTGGGCGCGGCCGCGCGCCGCAGCCAAGCCCGCATCAGCCGCCTGCGCGATGAGCGCGCGCGGCTGCAGAAGGAGCAGCCCGAAGGCTGGCGCGAGCGCGTCGACGAGACCCAGCAGCGCATGGCCGACACCATGACGGAGTTCAACCGCGCAGTGGCCAAGCGCCGGCAGCCGGCGCTGCAGTAGGAGGGCAGCCGGGGCGATTTGCAAACGCCCCGGCTGCCCCCTACACTGACCTCGGCACCAAAGCGCGAGAGACACACCGCGCATCAAAACAAGCCGCCCACTCCGTGGGATAGGTGCCTCCAAAAATGCCGCCACAAGCCCCTTTCGAGGGGCTTTTTGCATTGGCGCGCGGAAAGGCTCCCATGACGCAAGACCTCTACGCGCGATCGGCCTTCGCGGGTCAGCTGGTCGTGGCGACCTTCGACTTCAGCGACTTCCTCGAGCGAGTCGGCGAGGACTTTGCCGACTACGTGCCACTGCTGCAGGCTGGCATCACGCTGGTCAATTCGCAGATCCAGGGCGCCCGGGTCAAGTTGCTGCTGACCGGCGCCACGCCGGGCGCCAGCTACCTCTACGGGGTGCGCGCCACCACGCCCGACAACCACATCGACATCCAGCTGCGCATGCTCAACGTGCGCGGTGTCGCGGTGTCTGAGCCCGTCACGCCCCCTGGCGACTTCCTGTACCTGCTCAACGAGGCCGGCGAGTTGCTGGTCACGGAGGGCGGCGAAGCCCTCTACGCGGACTGAACGCCATGCCACCCATCGAGCAATTCCCCATCCCGACCAAGTTGGCGACCAAGGCCGATGTTGGTCTCGGCAACGTCGACAACACGTCGGACGCGGCCAAGCCGATCAGCGCCGCCGTGCAGGCCGCGCTCGACCTGAAGCGCAACGCTGGCGCCATCGCGCTGTCGGACCTGTCGACGGCCGGCGCCAGCGCGGGCCAGGTGCCGAAGTTCAACGGTACCGCGGTCGTGTGGGACACCGACAACGTGGGCGCCGGCGGCGGTGGCGGCGGCCTGACCTCGTTCGCTGGCCGCACCGGCCCGGACATCACGCCGCAATCGGGCGACTACTCGTTCGCGCAGATCGGCGCGAAGCCGACCACCCTGAGCGGCTACGGCATCACCGATGCGACGCCCAGCTCACACATCGGCGCCGGCGGCGTGGCGCACGCGGCCGCGACAACCTCGGTGTCCGGCTTCATGTCGTCGGCCGACAAGCTCAAGCTCGACGGCGTGGCTCTGGGAGCCACCGCGAACTCGCCCGATGCTGCGCTACTCGACCGCAGCAACCACGTCGGCGCGCAGGCCATCGGAACGGTGACGGGGCTCCAGGCTGCGCTCGACGCCAAGGCGCCGATCAACAACCCGAACTTCACCGGCACCGTCGGCGGTATCACGCGTGCCATGGTCGGGCTTGGCAACGTCGACAACACCTCGGATGCGGCCAAGCCGGTGAGCACCGCCCAGGCCGCGGCCATCAGCACCAAGAACGAGAACGTCCAGTTCCAAGCCGCAGGCACCAACCTCGGGACGCCCGGCACGGTCAACACGGTCAACTTCTCCGGGCTCGCGTCGGCCTCGCGCTCGGGCAACGTGGTGACGATCAACGTCGCCGCGACCGCGGCCGACGTGGGCCTAGGCAACGTCAACAACACCAGCGACGCGACCAAGAACGCGGCGGTTGCCACGTTGACGAACAAGACCATCAGCGGCGCCAACAACACGCTGACAGATATCCCGCAATCTGCCATCACGAGCCTCGTGGCCGACCTGGCGGCCAAGGCTCCGCTGACGCCGGTGGTCGAGAACATCCCCACGGGCAGCGCCTACACCCTGGTCGTTGGGGACAACGGCAAGATCAAGCGCGGCGTGGATGCTGCTGCGCAGACGGTCAACATCACGACCACTTTCAACGGTCTCGGCTGCACGATCGAATGGCTTGCTGGCGCCGGCACGATCACGCTGGACGCAGGCGCTGGCGTGAACCTGAATGGCCTGGGTGACGGCGTGAACATCACGCTGTCGCAAGCCGCTGGCGCGGTGACGCTGATCCCGAGCGGAGCGAACACCTGGGACGTGGTTGGCGCCATTGGCGATCTCACGATGGCGGACGTCACCGATGCCAGCGCCAACGGCCGCTCTTTGGTGACGGCGGCGGACTATGCAGCGATGCGAGCGCTTCTGTCTCTGGTGCCGGGCACCAACGTCCAGTCCTACAGCGCCGTGCTGGCGACGCTGTCTGGCGCAAGCGCGAACGGGCAGTCTCTTGCAACTGCCGCAGACTACGCCGCGATGCGGACTCTGCTCGGTCTGGTCATTGGCACCAACGTCGATGCGTTCGCTGCCACCGCCTCTCAGGCTGAGGCGGAGGCTGGGACTGGCACATCGGTCCGCAACTGGACGCCCCAGCGAATCGCCCAGGCGATCGCCGCGCTGGGTGGCGGCGGCGGTGGCGCGGCCCCCAACTTCACTGATGGTGCCTCGTGGGCCTATCTACCCCAGGGGCGAGGGAACTCGTCCTGGACCAACATCGGTATGGGGGCGCCGACAGGCCTTGGAACCGCCAGCGGCATCTTCGGCGACTTCAACGGCGATGACGGTTATCACAACCGCATTCTCTACACGTCGACGGCTGCTGCCGCAGCGAGCGCGGGGGTGCATGTGCCGGTCGCCAACGGCATGGTTGCCCCCGGTGCCAGCACTCGTCACCCGGTCCAGAAGTTCAAGGTCATTTGGGCCAACGCGGATGCACAGACGGGTGCGCGCGGCGGCGCTGGCTTGGCGGCCAACGCAGGCGCCCCTGGCGCTTCAGTCGAGCCGAGCACGTTCGTAAACGGCGTGTTCATGGGCTACGACACCGGGGATACCCAGTACAGCCTGTACCACAACGACGGCGCGGGCACCTGCACCAAGATCACGCTCAACGGCGGCACCGGCTTTGCGGTCAACGACAACGCCACCAAGCTGTTCGCGCTGGAGTTGCTGTTCTATCCCGGCGCCGGAGACACCCGGCGTGTTGAGTACGCCTGCAAGAACCTGACCGACGCGATCACCGTGACGGGCTCGATTGTCGCTTCGGCCACCGGCGGCATCCCGGCCGACACATCGGTGATGCAGCCCTTCGTCTACCGCAACACCTCGGCCGGCACGACTGCGGTGGCGTGCGTGATCGTCGGCATGTACGGCGGCGGGTTCTCGGGGCTCTGACATGCGCGGAGGTCTTCTCGGATCGGTGGCGGCTTCGACTCGGCGCGCTCGGAAGTCCAACCTTGGCACACCTGCTTCCAGCATCAGGCGTGGCCTCGGGCTCGACAGCTACAACTACTGGCGCCACGGCTGCCCGTTCATCAACCTGGTGCACGGCACCTCGATCGCCTTCAACGGCACGGGGGCGGCGTCGGTCAACTCACTCGGCTGGATCACCAACATGCCGAGCGGGCAGTCTGTGCAGAAGACGCTCATCTTCGAGCGCGCCTACCCTCACCAGTACGTTCGCCCTGGCAACTACGTCGCCACGTGGTCCGGGCCGATGGTGGTCTCGGCGAACGGAACCGGGCTGACCAACCTCGTGGTCGGCGCCAACCGCACCACCTTCACGATCCCGGCGCTGTCACCCTCGGTCGACTACACCAACAACCTGACCATCACGGTCACCAACAGCTCGGGCTCGCCGCAGTCGCTGAGTGACCTCGCGGTGTTCCACGCCGATGACGAGGCCGACTACCTCGCGGGTGAAATCTTCAGCCACGACTTCCTGACGGGCCTGAACAACTCGCACGTCCTGCGGTTCATGGACTGGCTGGACACCAACTGGCTGAACGCTGGCGATCCGCCGCCGACCAACTTCAGCGAGTACCGCACCGAGGCCCACTGCGACTGGACCCCGCCGCTGCCCCCGTCGCTGATCGGCAAGCTCGCGCTCAAGACTGGGAAAGACATCTGGATCAACACGCCGGTCACCGGCACCCAGGCGTGCTTCAACTCGATGGCTTCGGCGATCGTCACGGCGGCCGGCGCGTGGACGGGCAAGGTCTACGCGACCTACTCCAACGAGAACTGGAACTTCGCGCAGCACATCCTGTACCTGCAGAACACCAAGTACCTAGAGGCCGGCAGCATCGTCGACGGCAGTGGCAACGCCAGCACGTCGAACTTCGACCGGCAGGCATGTGCTCAGGCGTATGGGTGCTTGCAGACGTGGGCTGCCTTTGAGGCAGTGTTGCCGCGTGCTCGAGTGGTGCGGACGATGGAGTCGTTCATCGTCAACTTCAACCTGCACGGTGCCCCGGGCTTCAAGTACGTCGACCAGACTGGGCTCATCTCCTCGGGGCAGCGCGTCGAACAGCTCATCGATCTGTACGCCACCGCTCCCTACATGTACGCCAACGCAGTGCCGACCGGTTACCCGGCCGACATGAGCCTGCGCACCCAGCTCGAGCGCAAGGACTACGAGACGCGGACCAACGCCTGGTACCGCGAGGTGTTGATCAAGTCCATCGACAACAACCGGGGATGGATGGATGCGAACTATGCCGCCGTGAAGTCTCGCGCTCCGCAGTGCGAGCTAGGCATGTACGAAGGTGGGTCTGGCGTGGCCATCTCGATCGACGTCGGCTCCCTCAACGGCGGCGCGATCAACTACTCAGCGACCGTCAACACCGGAGACAACACGCTCGACTTCGGTGCGACCGACATCACCTCGGCCTTCGACGACGGCGAGCGGGTGTGCTTCGCGTACAACGCCACCGCCGCCTTCGCCGGGCAAGCGATCTTCCGTGGGTACCGCGTGCGTCGCATCAGCGCGTTCAAGCTGCGCGTCTACGCCACCGACGCCGACTACACCAACAACATCCCGGCCACGCTGATCGCCGGGGGCGGCACCTACTACGCCAGCAACATCACGCGCGGCATCTACCTCGCCGAGAAGCTGCAGAGCGTGTTCGAGTCGTCGGATGGCGTGCTGGCATACCAGTACCACTACGACCAGTGCATCGCCTCGGGCATCACGCAGTTCATGCACTTCGTGGACAACGGTGGCTGGTTCGGCTTCGGCTACTCGTCCGGTGGTGACGTCGTGACCCGCAGCGGCCGGGCCTACTGGGGGCACTGGGGCCTCAAACGCGCGGCTGAGGAGGTGGACTCCATCTACCCGATCGCGCAGTGGTTCCGATCGCTCGCATGACCTCTGCAGATTCGGTGAACACATGACCGAGCCAACCGACCAGAAGCACAAGCGGGTCCAGTTCGACCCGACCATCAACCTCGGGCACGTCCTGACCTTCGTCGGCCTGCTGGGCGCCGGCGTGGTCGGGTGGAACACGCTCGACAAGCGCGTCGTCGTGCTCGAGGAGGCAAAGACCTACCAGCGCGAGCGAGACCTGGCGCAGGACAACACGATCCGCGACCAGCTGGTGGATCTCAAGGAGGCGATGCGCGAGGTCAAGCGCAGCGTGGACAAGATCGTCGAGCGGCAGTCGATGCCGTCGCGCGCGCCATGACCATCACCGCCGCCCGCTGGCTCGAGGTGCTCGCCTACTGCGGCGTGCGCCTACTCGCGTGCGAGGCGGGCCTCTTTCGGCAGGTAGGACTCCTTGCTACGACGCGCGGGAAGTCGGCCGACGTGCGAAACAGCGGTTGCTGGGTCGATTCCATCGCTGATGCGACGCAAGGCAACGTCGGGGTTAACGCCGAAGTGCCGTGCCGCAGCGTAGACGCTTTGAAAGGTCATGGCTCCCACCGTAACGGCGATGTTAGAGCGCTTGTTCTCGGCGCCCTGTTCCGTCGCAGTAGCCCATCGGCAGTTGTCGGGCGCGTAGTCCAGATTTGGGTCTATTCGGTCTATGGAGTGCTGCGTCGATGGGCGCGCGCCCATGTCAGACAAGAACGCTTCGAACGATTCGTCCCAGCGGCCGCAGACGCGGATTCCTCTGCCACCCCAATTGGGGTAGTCCTTGTAGTTGGTATCGCCACATCGGCGCTTCATGCCGAGCCATGTTCGGTACTCGGGGGAAATCGAGTTGCGCCGCTTGTGGCCGTGAGTCGTCACCTTCCCGGATCGCTTCGCGATGAACTCCTTGTTGGCTCCAAGCTGCTGAGCCCACTCCGCTGCCAAGCACCCGCACGATCGGGTCGAGCCGCTGCGGAGATTCGTTCCTGTCGCCATCGTGATGTTCCCGCAGTCGCATTGGCATTCCCACATGCGAGGCCGTTCGGACTTCGAAAGGACGGCCAGCCGACCGAAGCGAAGGCCTGTGATGTCGATGAGCTTCATGCCGTGAGTATCGGCACTTGGCCCCGATACAGCAAATCGTAGGTGAGCTATGGAATTCGATGCCGCGTTCGACCGCCTGATTGGTCATGAGGGCGGCTACTCGTTCCACCAGGATGATCCCGGCGGCGAGACCATGTGGGGCGTGACGTACAGGGTGGCGCGCGCCTTCGGTTATCACGGCGACATGCGGCAGCTACCGCGAGAACTCGCCAAGCGCATCTACCGCGCGCGGTACTGGGAAGCGGTTCGCGCCGATGAGCTGCCACCGGCTCTGCGGTTCGACGTGTTCGACGCAGCCGTGAACAGCGGGCCGACGCAGGCGATCAAGTGGATGCAGCGGCTGGTCGGCGCGAAGGAGGACGGAGCGCTCGGGCCGCTGACGATCGCCAGCATGGCGACGCACGACCCGGTGGGCCTTGCGGCCGGCATGAACGGACTGCGCCTGGACCTGATGACGAGTACCCCCAACTGGGGCGCGTTCGGCAAGGGCTGGGCTCGGCGCATCGCGGCGAACCTGAAGGAGTTGGCGTGACCATCGAACGAGACAAGGTTTTCCACATCGCTGGCGGCGCGCTGGCCGCGGCGGCCGTCATCGTGCTGGTCGAAGTGGCGTTTCGCTTCGGCGTCCAGTGGGCCTGCCTGGGCGGCGCGGTGCTGGTCGGCCTCGGCTATGAGGTGCAGCAGAAGGTGCGTGGCGATGGTGTGCCGTCGTGGCCCGACGCGCTGGCCACCGTCGCCGGCGGCGCGCTCGTGGCGCTTATCGCAGGAGTGGCGTGATGGACCCCGTCAGCATCGCATTCGGGCTGGCGCAGTTCGCGCCGGCCATCGCCAAGCTGCTGACCGGCAGCGACAAGGCCGCCGAGGTCGCCGGCAAGGTGGTCGACATAGCCAAGGTCGTGACCGGACAGCCCGACGGCCCGACCGCGCTCGAGGCGATCCGACTGGACCCGGCGCTTGCGCTGCAGTTCAAGCAGGCGGTCATGGCCCAGGAGGCGGATCTCGAAAAGGCCTACCTCGCCGATCGCCAGGACGCGCGCCGCCGCGACGTGGCGCTGGCGCAGGCCGGCGTCCGCAACGACCGAGCGAACTGGATGGTCGCCATGGCCGCCATCGGCACGATCGGCGGGTTCGTCGCGATGGCCGTGCTGGGATACCTCAAGGCCAAGTACCCAGAGGCGCTGAACGACGGCGTGTTCGGCGCTCTGCTGGCGCAGCTGTCGACGGTCACCGCCTACTTTGGACTGTGCCTGCGCGACGCTTTCCAGTTCGAGTTCGGCTCCTCGCGCGGCTCGCGTGAGAAGGACGAGCTGCTGGCGCGCGGCGGGAAGTGACGATGCCCTGCACCGGTCTGTGTGTACCCGGCCTGGCGGCATGCCCGACGCCGATCGAATGCGGCCTGCCGCCCGCGGCGCCGCCGGCCGATCCGCCACCCAGCAACCGCTGGATCGAGGAGCTTCACCAGGTCCGCAAGGACATGCTCGCCCACCTGCGATCCCTGCCGGCGACGCATGACCAGCGCTGGAAGCGCGAAGCGATGAAGTACCACACGCACATGAAGCTGGCGCACCGGCTTCTGCGCGAGTTGCGTGCCGGCGCGACGCCGGCGATGCAGCAGCGGATCGACGACGAGCTCGCGCGCGAGGAGGGTTCGGCGCGCTCCGCTGCGGCGTGACCGCGGCCGAAGCGCTGGCCGTGCTGCGCGCCCGCCTGGCTACACACCGGGCCGCTGGGAGAGTCGCTGCCGCCGCGGAGTGCCGGCGCTGCATCGAGGCGATCAAGGCTGCCATGAAGGCTTTGGCGATCGCCACGCCACTGGATATTTGACGGCGCCCAATTCGCGCCTAATTCCAGAAAGCACAAGGGGTTAGGTCTTTCGACCTAACCCCTTGATTTTCTTGGCTCCCCGACCTGGGCTCGAACCAGGGACCTACGGATTAACAGTCCGG
>CAYOXW010000003.1:16257-51342 GCA_964408005.1 uncultured Methylibium sp. | reverse complement strand
CTGGAGAAGGCCGTCAAGGGCATGCTCCCGAAGGGTCCGCTGGGCTACGCGATGATCAAAAAGCTGAAGGTCTATGCCGGTGCCTCGCACCCGCACACCGCCCAGCAACCCAAGCCGCTGGCGATCTGAGGGGATGGCGATGATTGGCAATTGGAACTACGGAACCGGCCGCCGCAAGTCGTCGGTGGCACGTGTCTTCATCAAGAAGGGCACGGGCCAGATCACGGTCAATGGCAAGCCGGTCGAGGCTTACTTCGGGCGCCAGACCTCGATCATGGTGGTCAAGCAGCCGCTGGTGCTGACCAACAACGTCGAGGCCTTCGACATCAAGGTCAACGTGCACGGCGGCGGCGAGTCCGGCCAAGCCGGTGCGGTGCGCCATGGCGTCACCCGTGCGCTGATCGACTACGACGCGGCGCTCAAGAGCGAGCTCAGCCGCGCCGGTTTCGTCACGCGCGACGCCCGCGAAGTTGAGCGCAAGAAGGTCGGCCTGCACGGCGCGCGCCGTCGCAAGCAGTTCAGCAAGCGCTGATCTCGGCCTGCGCCGACTGGAAAAAAGCCGCCCTCGGGCGGCTTTTTTCACGCTGGTGTCGAGCACTACCGCCGGTTGCACTCGCGAGGCTGGCGCATGGGGGTGGCCCCCTAGAATCAGGGGCTCCTCTTGCGGGCTGCTGGTCCGCTTCTTGATGTGCGCTGGAAACTCCTACGTCGCCGCCTGTCGATCAGTGCCCCGCGCATGATCGTGCGCAGCCATCTGCCTTGGCCCTTGCGCTGGGCGGTGCTGGCGCTGGTGTTCGGCTTCTCGGCGGCGCTGGCGCTGTGGGCCTTCGAGTTTGGCAAGGACATTGCCGGGCTGGATCGGCATGGCAAGGAGGAGCTGGTGGCATTGCGCGGCGAGTTGCAGCAGTTGCGCGAAGAGCGCGACCGGGCGCAAAGCATCGCCAACACGGCCGAGAGCCTGCTCAAGACCGAGCGCACGACGCAGGCGCACCTGACGGGCCAGCTCAGAGCTCTGGAGGCCGAGAACCTTGGCCTCAAGGGTGATCTGGGCTTTTTCGAGCGGCTGCTGCCGAGCGGCGTCGGCGACGGCGTGTCGGTGCGTGGCTTGCAGGCCGAGGTGGTGGCTCCGGGGCGGCTGCAGTACCAGTTGCTGGTGATGCAGCCGGGGCGCGCGCCGGCCGAGTTCCGCGGACGGTTCGAGCTCCAGCTGACGGGCCGGCTCGAGGGGCGGCCCTGGTCGCTGCCGGTGCAGGCCGCGGGCGCGCCGGCCTTGCAGTTCAGGCAGTACCAGCGTGTCGGTGGCACGCTGGAATTTCCGCCCCTGGCGGTGGTCGAGGGCGTGCAGGTCAAGGTGGTCGACGGCCGGGGCGCGCTGCGCGCCAGCCAGGATCTCCGGCTTTGAGCGGTGGCGGCCGACGCGGGTCGGCCGTCGGGAAAAACTCTGGGAGACAGCCCATGTTCGGTATCCGCAAGCAGCCTCCGATCCGCACGCTGGTCGGTGAAGGCACCGTGATCGAAGGCGAGATCCGCTTCACCGATGGCCTGCGCATCGATGGGCGCGTGGTCGGTAGCGTGATCGCACAGGGCGATGCGCCGACGGTGCTCGTGATCGGAGAGAAGGCGAGCGTCACCGGGCGGGTCAAGGCCGGGCATCTGGTCATCAACGGCGAGGTGCGCGGGCCGGTGGAATCCGACGAACTGCTGGAGTTGCAGCCCAAGGCGCGCATCGAGGGCCATGTCCGCTACGAGCGCCTCGAAATGCACCAAGGCGCCCAGGTCAACGGCGAACTGCGGCCGCTGGGCGCCGAGGACCGGCCAGCGCTGAAGCTCGCGTCGGCAACAGGGGCGATCGCGGTCGGCCACAATATGCGGGTGGCGGGCGACCGCCCGTCCCAGCAGGAGCTTCCATGACCGCCGCCGTCGAGACCATTGCCACCGACATTCCCGCTCCCATCCTGTTCACCGACAGCGCCGCCGACAAGGTGCGTCAACTGGTCAACGAGGAGGGCAATCCCGACCTGAAGTTGCGTGTCTTCGTCCAGGGGGGCGGCTGCTCGGGCTTCCAGTACGGCTTCACCTTCGACGAGATCGTCAACGAGGACGACACGAAGATGGAAAAGAACGGCGTGATGCTGCTGATCGACGCGATGAGCCTGCAGTATCTGGTCGGCGCCGAGATCGACTACAAGGACGACCTCGAAGGCGCTCAATTTGTGATCAAGAATCCGAACGCGACCAGTACCTGCGGCTGCGGCTCGAGCTTCTCGGCCTGAATTCCTCCCGCGCGCCGCATGGATGAGCCGCCTGCGGGCGGCTTCTTCGTTTCTGCGCCGCGTCCTCAGGCAGGGTAGAGCGCGCCGAGCACCCGGGGGCCGACCGCGCCGGTGACGGCCGGCAGGTTGCCGGGTTCCTGGTGCACGTGGGCGCGCGCCAGCCAGGCGAAGGCCGCCGCCTCGACCTGCAGCGGCGGCAGCCCCGCGGTCGCGGTCGATGCAACCTGGATCGGCGGGAGCGCGGAGTCGAGCCGGCGCATCAGGTCATCATTCAGGGCGCCGCCACCGCACACCAGCAGCCGGTCGGCGGTCGGGAGGTGGGCCTGCAGCGCGCGCGCGATCGCTTGCGCCGTCAGCTCGCACAGGGTGGACTGCACATCGCGCGGGTCGGCCGCCGGCGCGTGGGCGGCGACCAGCGCGTCGAGCCAGGCCGCGTGGAAATCGTCGCGGCCGGTGCTCTTCGGCGGAGGCAGTGCGAAGTAGCGCTCGGCAAGCGCCGCGGCGAGCAGGGGCGGCAGCACGCGGCCGCCGGCCGCCCAGCGGCCCTCGGCGTCATAGGGCGCGCCGCGGTGGCGTTGGCACCAGCCGTCCATCAGCGCATTGCCTGGGCCGCAGTCGAAGCCGCGCACGGTGCCGGCGGTGTCGATCAGGGTCAGATTGGCGATGCCGCCGATGTTGGCGACCGCCAGCGCCTCGCCCGCACGGCCAAAGCAGGCCTGATGGAAGGCCGGCACCAGCGGTGCGGCCTGACCGCCGGCCGCGAGGTCGCGACTGCGCAAGTCGGCGACGACCGGCAGGCCGGTCAATTCGGCAAGCAGCGCCGGCGCGTTGAGCTGCAGCGTGTAGCCGGTGCCATCGAACTGGCCGGGACGGTGACGGACCGTCTGGCCATGTGCGCCGATCGCGCGCACCGCGCGCCCCGGCGCATCCTCGCGCAGCGCCGCGACCACGCGGGCGTAGACGCGCGCCAGCGCATTCGCGGCCAGCGCCGCGCGGTGCAGCTCGTCCAGGCCCGGCGTGTTGAGCGCGAGCAGCTCGGCGCGCAGCACGGCGTCAAAGGCGGCATGAGCGTGTGCATGCACCTGCACGCCGCCATCGGCGAACGTGGCGAGCACGCCATCGACCCCGTCGAGCGAGGTGCCCGACATCAGCCCGATCCAGCCTTCGTCCCTGTCCATCGGGCGCATTGTCGCGGGCATTGAAAAGCCCGCCGAAGCGGGCTCTCGGGGGGGGCGTCGGCCGGCCCTACTCGAAGTCGGCCGAGCCCTGGGCCGGGGCCGCGGCCAGCTGGGCGCGTGCCGCCTCGGCCTGCTCGGTGAAGCGCGCGCGCGCGGCGGCCGAGATCGTCATCGACTCGGACTGGCGTGCGATCTTCATCGGATCGACATGCGCACCGCGCACCCGGAACTCGAAGTGCAGGTGGGGGCCGGTGGCCCAGCCGGTCGCGCCGACCGCACCGACCTGCTGGCCCTGGTCGACGCGCTGGCCGCGCTTGACGTCCACCCGGCTCAGGTGCGCGTAGCGCGTCTCGCGGTCGCCGGCATGGCGCACGATGACGATATGGCCATAGCCGTTCTGCCAGCCGGCGAAGTCGACCACGCCATCGCCGACCACGCGCACCGGCGTGCCGGTCGGCGCGCCGTAGTCGACGCCGAGGTGCTTGCGCCAGGTCTGCTGAATCGGGTGGAAGCGCATCGCGAAGCCCGAGGTCACGCGCGAGAAGGCCATCGGCGACGCGAGGAACATCCGGTTCTTGCTGCGACCCTGCAGGTCGAAATAGGCGCCGCGGGGCTTGCCATTGGGTAGCGGCTCCTCGAACCAGACGGCGTCGTGGGCCTTGCCGGCATTGACGAACTGCGCCGCCAGCACGCGGCCCGCCGCCTGGTTCCAGGTGATCGGCTCGCCGTCGGCGGTCAGCGCTTCATAGAGGACCGTGAAGGTGTCGCCGCGCTGCAGTTCCCGGCGGAAGTCGATGTCGGTGCCGAACAGCTCGGCCATCTGCACCGTCACTGTGTCGGGCAGCTGCGACTCGTCGGCGGCGGCGAACAGCGAGCTGCGGATCGTGCCCGAGCCGAGCCGGGTTGCGGAGGTCAGCGCGGCCTGTTCCGTCTGCGCCTGCAGGCCGCCCTGCGCGTCACGCCGGAGGGTCAGGCGCGTGAAATGGCTGCCGAACTGCTCGGGCTTTGCGGCGGGCGAGCGTGCCACCAGCTCGACCAGGCGCCCCTCGCGGGCCAGCGCCCGCACCATCTTGCCGCTGCGGCCTTCGAGCACGCGACGCGCGATCGGGTCGCTGCGCAGAAAGGCGGCCGCCTCGGCATCGTCGATGCCCAGGCGGCGCAGCAGCGTGTCGGCGGTGTCGCCGTTGCGGGTCAGCTCGCTGCGCCAGAGCTCGAGCGCATGGGTTTCAAGCGCTTGCAACTGGGCGTCGAGTGACAGCGGCGTGACGGTTTCGGTCACCCAGCTGCGCGGCAGGTCGGCGGCATCCGGGGCCAGCGGCGCGACGCCGAAGGCGGTCACCGCGGTGCCGAGCAGCAGCGCCGCGAAGGCCGCGGTCAGTCGCTTCGGATGGCGGCGAAGCCAACCGTCGACGCGTTCGGCAGCCTGCTGCAAAGAGGTGGCGTTGCTCAAGCCAACGGTCCTGAAAGTCTGTTCTGTCCCGCGCGTCGGCGGTGAACCGTGACGCGGGGGCAGTGTGAAGAGGGGGTGGCGGCAGCGGCGGCCGAGTCTGGGGCGTCCTCTAGAATGCCCGCCACTGCGCGACGCGCGATTGTATCGATGGCCCCCCGAGTGGTCATTGTGGAAAACCGGTATCCGGCATGCCCTCTGAAGCTGATCAGGTTATCGCCCCTAACGGTGCGCAAGCGGCGACAACTGCGCCCAAATACCCGATTACCGATCGGGTTCGTGCGGCAATGGCCGTCAGCTTGCGCGGTTGCGACGAATTGCTGCCGCAAGACGACTGGCTGCACAAGCTCGCAAGGTCCGAAGCAACCAGCGTGCCACTGCGCATCAAGCTGGGCCTGGATCCGACCGCGCCGGACATCCATCTCGGCCACACCGTGGTGCTCAATAAGCTGCGGCAGCTGCAGGATCTGGGGCACCAGGTGATTTTCCTGATCGGCGACTTCACGTCGATGATCGGCGACCCCTCGGGCCGCAACAGCACCCGCCCGCCGCTGACGCGCGATCAGATCGAGGCGAACGCTCAGACCTACTACAAGCAGGCCAGCCTGGTGCTCGATCCGGCGCGCACCGAGATTCGCTACAACTCGGAATGGTGCGACCCGCTGGGCGCGCGGGGCCTGATCCAGCTGGCCTCGCGCTACACGGTGGCGCGCATGCTCGAGCGCGACGACTTCACCAAGCGCTACAAGGGCGGCGTGCCGATCTCGGTGCACGAGTTCCTCTATCCGCTGATGCAGGGCTACGACTCGGTGGCGCTGAAGTCCGACCTCGAGCTCGGCGGCACCGACCAGAAGTTCAACCTGCTGGTCGGCCGGCAGCTGCAGGCCGAGTACGGCCAGGAGCCGCAGTGCGTGCTGACGATGCCACTGCTGGAGGGGCTCGACGGCGTCGAGAAGATGTCGAAGAGCAAGAACAACTACATCGGCATCACCGAGCCGGCGAACACGATGTACGCCAAGCTGCTGTCGATTCCCGACACGCTGATGTGGCGCTGGTACACGCTGCTGAGCTTCCGCGCCGAGGCCGAGATCGCCGCGCTGCGGGCCGAGGTCGAGGCGGGGCGCAACCCGAAGGATGCGAAGGTCGCGCTGGCGCGCGAGGTCACGGCGCGCTTCCATGGCGCCGAAGCGGCCGAGGCGGCGGTGGCCGACTTCGAACTGCGTGCGCGCGGCGGTGTGCCGGATGACATCCCCGAGCTCTCGCTCGGTGGCGCGCCCCTGGGAATCGGCGCACTGCTCAAGCAGGCCGGCCTGGCCCCGTCGACCAGCGAGGCGTCGCGCCTGATCGAGCAGGGCGGCGTGCGCATCGACGGCGCGGTGGTGGCCGACAAGGGGCTGAAGCTGGATGCCGGCAGCTATGTCGTGCAGGTCGGCAAGCGCAAGTTCGCGCGCGTCACACTGGCCTGAGCGCGACACGACACAATGGCCGCGATGCACGCGGTCGGACTCCACCTCAAGCTCTCGGTCGCGGTCGCCCTGGTGACGATCGCGCTGAAGACCGGTGCCTGGTGGCTGACCGGCTCGGTCAGCCTGCTGTCGGACGCGCTGGAGTCGCTCGTCAACCTGGCCGGCGCGATCTTCGCGCTGGCGATGGTCACCATCGCCGCCCGGCCGCCCGACGACGAGCACCCCTACGGCCACCACAAGGCCGAGTATTTCTCCAGCGGCTTCGAGGGCGTGCTGATCTTTGCGGCCGCGCTCGGCATCATCTGGGCCGCGGTCGGGCGCTTGACGCAGCCGCAGCCGGTCGATCAGATCGGCCTCGGGCTGGCCCTGTCGGTGCTCAGCTCGGTGCTCAATGGCGCGCTGGCCTGGTCGATGCTGCGCACCGCGCGGGAGCACCGCTCGATCGCGCTCGAGGGCGATGCACGCCACCTGTTCACCGATGTCTGGACCTCGGCCGGCGTCGTGGTCGGCCTGCTCGGGGTCGTGGCGACCGGCTGGTTGTGGCTGGACCCGGTGATCGCGATCGCGGTGGCGCTGAACATCCTGCGCGAAGGCCTGTCGCTGGTGCGGCGCTCGGTCAGCGGTCTGCTCGATGAGGCGCTCGAGCCCGAGGTGCTCGCGCAGATCGATCGTACGCTCGACCAGTTCCGCCATGAGCACACCATCCGCTTCGACGACGTGTCGACCCGCCGCGCCGGCCAGCGTCGCTTCGTCGACCTGCACATGCACATGCCCGGCGCCTGGAGCCTCGGGCGCGCCGCGGCGCTGCGCACCAACGTCGAGCAGGCGCTGATGGCCGCGGTGCCCGGGCTGCGCGCGACGATCCAGCTGCTGCCGATGGACGTCGAGGCGCATTTCGACGACCCGAGGGACGGGCCGTGATCGCGCTGCTGCAGCGGGTCAGCCAGGCGCGCGTCGAGATCGGCGGACGTGCGGTCGGCGCGATCGGCCGCGGCCTGCTGGTGCTCGTGTGCGCCGAGACCGGCGACGGCGAGGCCCAGGCCGACGCGCTGGTCGACACGCTGCTCAAGCTGCGTGTGTTCGCCGACGCGGCCGGCAAGATGAACCTGAGCCTGCGCGAGCTGGGCACCGAGCGGGGGAGCGACGGCGGGTTGCTGATCGTCTCGCAGTTCACGCTCGCGGCCGACACCCGCGGCGGCAACCGGCCGAGCTTCGCTGCCGCGGCGTCGGCCGAGCTCGGGCGACAGCTCTACGAGCGCGTGCTGGCGCGTGCCCGTGCCGCCCACCCGGTGGTCGAGGCCGGCGAGTTCGGCGCCGACATGCAGGTCCACCTGGTCAACGATGGCCCGGTGACGATCCCGCTGGTGTTCCGGCCGGCCGCTGCGGCAGGCGCCGCGCTTCCTGCCGGTCGGGTCGCATGAGCGCGTGGCGCCGTTTCAGCAACCGCATCGACCGCTGGCTCGACCGGCGCAGCCTGCGCGAGCCGATGGAAACGAGCACGACCTCGCGGGGCGGTGGCGTGCCTTGCCTGGCCTCGAGCGCCTTCGAGCGTGCGGTCGCGCAGGTGCAGCGGCTCGACCGCGACGCACAGCTCAAGCAGGTGCTGGCCCCGCATGGCACGCAGGCCGACGGCGCGGCGAGTCGCTGGCAGTTCCACTTCGACCTGCCGGGGGCGCGCGCCCGCGTCGTGGTCGACTGGTACCTCGACGGCAGCGCCAGCGGCCGCTTCGGCCGCGAGGTGCTGACGGTGCACGCGATGCCCTTCCCGCCGCCCGGCAGCGTGCTGGCCCAGGGCATCGCCGAGGGCCGGCTGCGGTACGCGCGGCTCGGCCGCGTGTGGAAGGAGGAGCGCCGACGCACGCCGGAGCTGCCCCAGGTGTTTCGCGATTCCGATGCCGCGCTCGCCGAACTGGTGCGGCGTGGCCTGCGCGTCGACCACGGCGGTTTCACGCTCGGCGTTGCGGCCGAGCCCGGCGGCGCGCTGGTCTGGCTGGCGCGTACCGGCACGGGGGTCTACCGCTGCCCGTTCCGCTAGCGCGCAAGAAAGAAGGCCACCCGGGTCGGGGTGGCCTTCGGGCCGCTCGACGCGGGTGGCGCGCCGGTCGGCCGATCCGTCGAGGCACCGATCGCTCAGTCGGCGTACTGCCCGGCGGCCTTGATGACCGGGCTCCACTTGTCGATCTCGGCGAACACCCACTTCTTGTGCTCGGCCGGATTGGTGCGCGCGTCGGTGACGATGACCGCTCCCAGCGCCTCCTGGCGCTTGTGGAAATCGGGGTCGTTCAGCGCTTGCTTCAGGGCCGCGTTGACCTTGTCGAGCACCGGCTTGGGCGTGCCCTTGGGCGCGTACAGGCCGTGCCAGATGCTGACGTTGAAGCCCTTCAGGCCCGACTCGTCGAGCGTCGGCAGCTTGGCGAGCGCCGGCGTCGTCAGGCGCTTGGTCGTCGTGACCGCGTAGGCCTTGACCTTGCCGCCCTCGATCTGCGAGGTGGTGTTGGTGGTTTGGTCGCACATGATGTCGACCTGGCCGCCGATCAGGTCGGTCATCGCCGGGCCGGTGCCCTTGTAGGGCACGGTGGTCATGTCGACCTTGAGCATGCTCTGGAACAGCAGGCCGCACAGGTGCGAGGCAGCGCCGAGGCCGGCGTTGGCGAGGTTGATCTTGCCCTTGTTGGCCTCGATCCACTTCAGCAGTTCGGCGTAGTTGTTGGCCGGCAGCGTCGGGCGGCCGATCAGCGTCATCGGCACCTCGTTGATCATGCCGAGGTACTCGAACTCCTCGGTCTTGTACTGCAGCGTGCGGTACAGCGCCGGCGACGTGGCGATCGCGATGTGCGCGAGCAGCAGCGTGTAGCCGTCCGGCGCGGCCTTGGCGACCTTGGTCGCGCCGAGCGTGCCGCCGGCGCCGCCGACGTTCTCGATCACGATCGTCGCATTGCCCAGCGGCTTGCGCAGCGCCTCGGCGAAGTCGCGCGCCACCTTGTCGGTCGGGCCGCCGGCGGCGAAGGGCACGACGATGGTGACCGGCTTCTCGGGATAGGCCTGGGCCCAGGCGCCGGCAGCGGCGAAGGCCGACACGGCGGCGAGCAGCATGCGTTTCATCGGAGGTCTCCTAAGCGCGGTGCGCTGAACAGTGCGCCAATGCTAGGCAGGCCGACGGGTGCGCCGACATCGGGAACTACGTAAGCAAGCTCCCGCAGGCGCTCAGCGATCGCGCGGGTCGAGGGCCGCGGCGAGGTCTTCCACCAGCCGCTCCTTGCGGACGATCCGGCTGACACCGGCCGCGCGGCTGCGCGCCTCGACCGGCGGGTCGATGAAGCCCGACGACAGCACCACCGTCAGGGTCGGGCACAGGGCGCGCGCGGCCGCGCACACGGCGATGCCGCTCATCGAGGGCATCTGGTAGTCGGTGACCAGCACGTCGAAGGCGTCCCGCTGGCGCGCCAGCGCCTCGAGCGCCGCGTGCGGGTCCGAGAAGCGCTTGACCGCATGACCGGCACGGACCAGCACCTGCTCGGCGACGAGGCCGGCGACGTCGTCATCGTCGACCAGCAGGACACGCCGACGCGCGCCGGGCGACAGCGCGGCGGGTTCGCTCGGGAGCGCGTCACCGTCCGTGCCAGGGGACAGGGGCAGGTAGACCTCGAAGCGGCTGCCGCGCCCCAGGGCGCTCGTCACCGCGATGCCGCCGTGATGCGAGGCCACGATGCCGTGCACGACCGACAGCCCCAGACCGGTACCGCCGCCCGGTGGCTTGGTCGTGAAGAAGGGCTGGAAGATCTGCGGCAGCGTCGCGTCGCTGATGCCGGCACCGTCGTCGCTCACGACCAGGACCGCGTGGGGGCCCGGGGCGAGCGTGGGGCTGGTGTCCGGGAGCGGGAACTCGGCGCTTGTCATGCCCACCGACAGCTCGACGTGTCCCGCGCGGTCGCCGATGGCCTGCGCCGCATTGGTCGCGAGATTCATCGTGACCTGGAAGAGCTGGGTCGCATCGCCGAGCAGCGGCACAGGGAAGTCGGGCAAGACGGTGCGCAACTCGAGCTGCGCCGGCAGGGTCGGGCGCAGCAACTGGGCGGCTTCGCGAACGACGTCGCGCAAGTCGAGCAGCGACGCATGCTGCACGTTGCGCCGGCCGAAGGTCAGGATCTGCTGGACCAGCAGGCGCGAACGCTTGGCGGCCGTGGCGATCTGGCCCAGGCGTTCGACCGGTGATGTCCCGGCGTCGAGGTCGCTCTGCGCCAGCGAGACATTGCCGAGGATGCCGGCGAGCACGTTGTTGAAGTCGTGCGCGATGCCGCCCGCCAGCGCACCGATCGCCTCGATCTTCTGGGTGTGGAGCAGCTGCGCCTGCAGGGCCTGCCGCTCGCGCGCGGCCGCCTCGCGTTCGGCGACCAGCGCCTGCTCGGCCCGCAGGCGCTCGCTGATGTCGCGTGCGATCTTGGAGGCGCCGATGATCTCGCCGTGCTCGTCGCGCAGCGGCGAGATCGTGACCGAGACGTCGATCGGCGAGCCGTTCTTGTGCAGCCGGACGGTCTCGAAATGCTCGACCCGCTCGCCGCGTGCGATGCGGGCGAGGATCTCTTCCTCCTCGGACAGGCGCTCCGGCGGGAACAGGCGGAGCATCGGCGTGCCGATCATCTCGGCCGCGGAGTAGCCGAAGATGCGCTCGGCCGCCCGGTTCCAGCTGGTGACCAGCCCCTGCAGCGTCTTCGTGATGATGGCGTCGGCCGACGACTCGACGAGCGCCTCGTGGAGCCGCGTCGTGCGTGCGAGCAGCGCCTCGCGCTCGCGCAAGCGAACCCGCTCGGAGATGTCGCGCGCGATCTTCGAGGCGCCCACGATCCGTCCCGTGGCATCGCGCAGCGGCGAGATCGTGACCGACACGTGGATGGGCGTTCCATCCTTGTGCAGGCGCACGGTTTCGAAATGCTCGACCCGCTGTCCCCGCGCGATGCGCGCGAGGATGGCCTCTTCCTCGCCGAGCCGGTCCGGCGGGAAGATCGTCGTCATCGGGCGACCGATCATCTCGGCGGCGCTGTAGCCGAACATCCGCTCGGCCGCGGGGTTCCAGCTCATCACCCGCCCGTCGAGGGTCTTGGTGGCGATGGCGTCGTCCGTCGACGCGACGATGTCCTGGAACAGGGTGCTGGCAGGAAGTACGGCTTGCATCGTGTCAGCAGCAGCGTGCCCGGGGACACGCTGCTCAATGGCTGATCGAATGTAAGCGCGGCGCTGCGGCACGGCAAGCGATGCCGCCCCGGCGCGGTCGCGCTCCGCCGGCGTCCCCGGGGTTCACTCGTCGCGGTCGTTCCAGCGCGCGAGGCGCTGCTTCAGCTCGTCGGCGAACTTGCGCAGGTCGGCGTGGCTGCACAGCAGCCGGGTCTCCCATTCGGGCGAGCGCGCGGGGCGCTTGGCGATGCGCACGCGGATCGAGGCCTCGTTCTCGAGCGCGAGCTGCACGAGTGGCTGCGCGCGCAACTCGAACGCGCCTTCGCGCTCGGTGAGCTTGAGATCGCGCAGCTGGCGCTTGAGCGTTGCGAGCGCGTCGGCCGCGCGAAACGGTGGGAGGGCGAAGACATCGTCGTTCATGGGAGCTCCTCGGTGCGGCCGGCGCCCGGTGCGCCAGTTTGCGCGCGGCGCGTCGACCTCCCGACGGCGTGCCGCAGCATGTGCGGCTGCACCCATTTGCTGCAACGCACAACCCCCCTGTTTGACAGTGCGCGAATGCGGGGGTCATGTCGACGAACTGTCATTGGTGCACGGCAGCATACACAGATGCGCACGACGACCGCTCCAGCCCGCCCGCGTGGGGTCCTGCGACCGCGAGCGCTGCTGCTGGTCGTCGCACTCGGCGGGGTGTTGCCGGTCGCGGTCGGGCACGAGCGTCTCCAGCCGCCGGGCAAGGTCCAGACGGTCCTCGCGCCGTCGGGCGACCTCGGGGCGCGTCGCGCAGGCGGGGGCGCGCAGACCGCGGCCCGGCCTGCGCAAAACGATGAGCGCGGCACGGCGCCCGCGGTCGTCCCGCCGCGGGAGGCGGAGGTCAGCGGCTACGGAGCGCTGGGGCTGGCGCTGCTCGCGCTGGCCCTGTGGGTCGGCCTGCGGCTGCGCCGCAACGACTGAGCGGCGCGGCCGCGATCGTCAGCGGTTCATCGTGCCGGCCGCGACGTGGCCGGCCGGCACGTGCGGCGCGGCGCCGTCGACGTGACGCGGCTGGTCGTCGAAGAAGAAGTCCGGCTCGAACTCGCGCAGGAACTCGCCCTTGGCCAGGCCGCCGAGGAACATCGCCTCGTCGATCTCGATCTGCCAGCCCATCAGCGTGCGGATGGCGCGCTCATGGGCCGGCGCGCTGCGCGCCGTGACCAGCGCGGTGCGCAGGCGCATGGCCGCCGTGCCTTCGCGCTGCAGGCGGTGCAGCGCCTCGAGCAGCGGCTTGAACGGTCCGGCCGGCAGCGGGCTCGCGGCGCGCTCGCGCTCGTGCGCCTGGAAGGCGTCGAGCCCGCCGGCCTGGAACACCTGCTCGGCCTCGTCGGAGAACAGCACCGCGTCACCGTCGAAGGCGATGCGCACCTCGTTCGGGTGCGCGTCGGAGGCGCGCGCCGCATGCGTGGCCACGCGCGCGGCCGGCACGCCGGCATCGAGCGCGGCGCGCACGTCGGCCTCGTTGGCGCTGAGGAAGAGGTTGGCCGCCAGCGGCCGCAGGTAGCGCCACGGGGCGGCGCCGCGCGTGAACACGCCGCGCTCGATCGGCAGCCCGTAGTGCTGGCAGGAGCGGAACACCCGCATGCCCGAGACCGGGTCGTTGCGCGACAGGATCACGACCTCGACGCGCTGGGCCTGCGCGTCGTTGAAGGCGAGCAGCTTGCGCACCAGCGAAAAGGCCACGCCGGGCTGTGCCGGCGCCTCGAGGCGATCGAGCTGCAGCGTCATGTAGGCGCGGTCGTCGCTCGACTCGAACAGGCGGTTCTCCTCCTCGAAGTCGAACAGCGCACGCGAGGAGATGGCCACGACGAGGCGGCCGGCAAGGGAGACGGACATGCGCCGATGCTAGCCCGGCGCCGTGATGCGGCCGGGGCCTATTGCATGAAACCGATCGGCGTGCGGCGCGCGTGCTGCTCGGGCAGGTCGCGCAGCTGCACCTCGCCGCGCCCGGCGAGCTTGGCGTTGCCGAAGGCGGTCATCCAGGCACGGCGCATCTCGCGCGGCGCGAGCTCGCTCATCGCGTCGAGCACCTCGACGGGGGCCTCGGGCGCGAAGCGGCTGCCCCAGTCGTGTGCGCCCCGGATGCTCGCATAGAGCTTGGCGGCGATCTTGCGTGCGGCCTCGCGGTCCGGCATCTGGACCTCGAACACGTTCATGCGGTTCAGGATCGGGTCGGGAATCGCGCGCGCGTCGTTGGCGGTCGCGACCCAGATCACCTGACTGGCATCGATCGGCACCTCGGCGAACTCGTCGGTGAAGGCGCCGGCGGTGTCGTGCTCGAGCAGGCTGTAGAGCGACCCGAGCGGGTCGTAGGCGTGCTCGCCGCCGGCCTTGTCGATCTCGTCGACCACCATCACCGGGTTCGCATACTGGCCGTCGACCAGGGTCTCGAACACCTTGCCGGGGCGCGCGCCCTTCCACTGGCTGGACGCGCCGCTGAGCACCCAGCCGGCGGTCAGCGAGCTCATGCTGAGGAAGCCCAGGCCGGTGCCGAGCAACTGGGCGATTTCACGCGCGAAATGGGTCTTGCCGACGCCGGGCGGCCCGAGCAGCAGCATCGGCGTGATCTCGAGGGCGTCGCGGCTGTCGGTGCACAGCGCGAGCTGGCGCTTCACGGCGTCGAGCACCGCGTGGAAGTTCGGCAGGTCGTCGTAGAGCTGATCCATCGCCGGGATGCCCGAGGGCTTGACCTGGAAGCGCTCGGGGCCTTTCTCCAGCATGCGTTCGTAGGTCGCGCGCAGTGTTTCGTGCTCGCGCTGCGGCAGCTTCTCCAGCCGGCGTTCCACGTCGTTGACGCGGTAGACGCTGCGCATGTGCGCGATCGGCAGGCCCGAGCGGCCCGAAGGCGAGGGCAGGGCAACGAGATCGGTGGCGGTGGACGTCATCGAGAACCTCCAGCAAACGGCAATCCGGTCAGTCCATTGCAGCAAAGGCTACGGCGAGGATCGGCCCGATCAACGGGGCAAACCCCGGGTTGATCCCGTGCAAGAGGCATGCCCGCCTCCGGGGGCGGGCGGTGCGCCGAGGGCGCGTCGCTACTTGACCCAGGTGTTGAGCTGGATGATCGGCAGCAGCACCGCCAGCACGATCAGCATCACCACCGCGCCCATCGTCACGATCAGCAGCGGCTCCAGGATCGTGGCCAGCGCCATCGCGCGGCGCTGCACCTCGGCGCCGAGCTGGGCGGCGGCGCGCGCGAGCATCACCGGCAGCTGGCCGGTCTGCTCGCCGAGCCGCGCGAACATCGCCAGCAGGCCGGGAAAGCGTTTCTTGCCGGCCAGCGCCGCGGCCAGCGGCGCACCCTCGCGCACTTGCACCAGCGCGGCGGTCGCGTCGGCGCGCATCGCGCGGTTGGACAGCGTCTCGGCGGCGGCCTGCAGCGCCTTCAGGATCGGCACGCCGGCGCCGGCCAGCATTGCCAGCGTGCCGGCGAAGCGCGCCGCGTTGTAGCCGCGCGCGAGCCGCCCGATCAGCGGCAACGTCAGCCAGAAGGCGTCGAAGCGTTCGCGGAAGGCGTCGTTGCGGCGCATCTGCAGCAGCGTGAGGACGCCGCCGACCAGGCCGAGCGCGATCAGCCAGCCCCAGCCGCGCAGGAAGGCGCTGATCGCGAGCATCGCGCTGGTCAGGAAGGGCAGCGCGCGCTTGCCGCCGGCGAACACGCTGGCGACCTGCGGCACCACGTAGGTGACCAGGAAGACCACGATCACGACCGCGACCAGCGAGACGATCGCCGGGTAGAGCGCCGCGCCGATCAGCTTGGCCTTGAGCGCCTGGCGCTCCTCCAGGTCGTCGGCGAGCTTCTCGAGCACGGTGCCGAGCTGGCCGCTCTGCTCGCCGGCGCCCACCACGGCGCGGTAGACCTCGTCGAACTCGCGCGGCGCGCTCGCCAGCGCGCGTGCGAAGGGCGAGCCGGCGTTGACCTCGGCGCGCAGGTGGGCGAGCAGCTCGCGCTGGCGCGGATCGTCGGCCTCGTCGGTCAGCGCGGTCAGCGCGCGCTCCAGCGGGAGCCCGGCGCCGACCAGCCCGGCGAGCTGGCGGGTCCAGATCGCCAGCGCGGTGGCATTGAACACCCGGCCACGCAGCGACAGCCCGCCGGCGCCCTGGGCCGACTGTGCGGCCACCGGTGCCACCTCGATCGGCACCAGCTGCTGGGCGCGCAGCTGGGCACGCGCGGCGCGCGCGTTGTCGGCGTCCAGCAGGCCCGTCTTGGACTTGCCGGCAGCGTCGAGGGCCTCGAAGCGGTACGCCGGCACGGCTACTCTCGGGTCACGCGCAGCAGCTCTTCGAGCGAGGTCACGCCCTCGGCGACCAGGCGTTCGCCGTCCTCGCGCATCGTGCGCATGCCGGCCTTCTCGGCGGCGACGAACAGCTGGCTCTCGGCCGCGCGGCTGTGGATCAGGCCCTGCACCGAGGCGTCGGCCACCATCAGCTCGTAGACGCCGGTGCGGCCCTTGTAGCCGGTGTTGCCGCAGGCGGCGCAGCCGACCGGATGCCAGCGGCCCTTCTCGTCGCGGCTGCGGCATTCGACGCAGAGCTTGCGCACCAGCCGCTGCGCCAGCACGCCGAGCAGCGAGCTCGACAGCAGGAAGGGCTCGACGCCCATGTCGGTCAGGCGCGTCACCGCGCTCGGTGCGTCGTTGGTGTGCAGCGTCGCCAGCACCAGGTGGCCGGTCAGCGAGGCCTGGATCGCGATCTGCGCGGTCTCGTAATCGCGGATCTCGCCGATCATGATGACGTCGGGGTCCTGGCGCAGGATCGCGCGCAGCGCGCGCGCGAAGGTCAGCTCGATCTTCGGGTTAACCTGGGTCTGGCCGATGCCGGCGAGCTCGTACTCGACCGGGTCCTCGACCGTCAGCACGTTGGTCGTGCTGGTGTCGACCTGGCTGAGGCCGGCGTACAGCGTGGTGGTCTTGCCCGAGCCGGTCGGCCCGGTGACGAGCACGATGCCGTGCGGCTGCTGCGTCAGGCGCTTGAACTTGGCCAGCGTGTCGCCGCTCATGCCCAGCGACTCGAGCGTGAACTTGGCCTCGCCCTTGTCGAGCAGACGCAGCACCGCGCGCTCGCCGTGGGCCGAGGGCAGCGTCGAGACGCGCACGTCGATCGCACGCCCGCCGATGCGCAGCGAGATGCGGCCGTCCTGCGGCAGACGCTTCTCGGCGATGTCGAGCTCGGCCATGATCTTCAGGCGGCTGATCAGCGCCGCGTGCAGCGCCTTGTTCGGCTGCACCACCTCGCGCAGCGTGCCGTCGACGCGAAAGCGCACCGCCGAGCTGCGCTCGTAGGGCTCGATGTGGATGTCGGACGCGCCGTCCTTCGCGGCCTGCGTCAGCAGCGCGTTGAGCATGCGGATGATCGGCGCGTCGTTGGCGGCCTCGAGCAGGTCCTCGACCGCCGGCAGGTCCTGCATCAGGCGCGACAGGTCGACGCCACTCTCGACCTCGCCGATCACCGCCGCGGCGCTGGACTCGCCGCCCGCGTAGACGCGCGCGATGCGCTGCGTCAGCGCGGCCGGCGCCTCGCGCTCGACCGCGTCGACTGCGTACAGCCGTGTCACCTCGCCCAGCGCGGCCGGCGAGACCGCGTCGCCGGCGAACAGCACCAGCCGTTCGCCGTTGTCCTCGAGCAGCAGCGTGTGCGCCTTCGCGAAGGCGTAGGGCAGCGGGTGACGTGTCGCCATCGCGCGGCTCAGGGCTGGGCGGCCGGCTGCGGTGCGGGGGCCGCGGGTTCGCGCAGCGGCGGCAGCACCGGGGCCTCGTTGATCGGCAGCAGCACGCGCGGCTCGGGCTGGGCATCCTTCTGCTGCGCGCGGATGATGTCGTAGCGGTCGAGCGTCAGCGCCTCGCTGGCCGTGGCGTCGCGCATCACCACCGGGCGCAGGAACACCATCAGGTTGCTCTTGCGGCGGGTGCGGTTCTCGTTGCGGAACAGCGCGCCCAGACCGGGGATGCTGGCCAGGCCGGGCACGCGGTCCTGGTTGTTCTGGAACTCGTCCTGCATCAGGCCGCCGAGCACCAGGATGTCGCCGTCGTCGACCACCACGGTCGACTCGATCGAGCGCTTGTTGGTCACCAGCCCGGCGGTCGCGTCGGCCACGCCCTGCGAGACGTTCTGGTTCACGACGCTCGAGGCCTCCTGGTAGATCACCATGCGCACCGTGCCGTTCTCGCCGATCTGCGGCTTGACGCGCAGCGTGATGCCGACGTCCTTGCGCTCAATGGTCTGGAAGGGGTTGGTCGCGCCGCTGCCGGTGCCGGTGCTGGTGAAGGAGCCGGTCACGAAGGGCACGTTCTGGCCGACGACGATTTTGGCCTCCTCGTTGTCCAGCGTCACCAGGTTGGGCGTCGAGAGGATGTTGCCGTCGGCCTTGGTCTCGAGGAAGCGCGCCAGCGCGCTCAGGCCGTAGACGCTGCCGTACTTGCGCACGATGCCGATGTTCAGGCCCGACGAGGGCAGGGTCGCGTTGCTGCCGGTCAGGTTGCCGCTGGCGGCGGCGACGCTCAGGTTCAGCAGGTTGTTGCCGCCGGTGCCGAAGTTGGTGCCGCCGATCACGCCGTACTTGTCGCCGTCCTTGCCGATCAGCGTCTGCCACTGGAAGCCGGCGTCGGCCGCCTTGGTGGCGTTGACCTCGACCAGCATGGTCTCGATGTAGACCTGCGCGCGGCGCGCGTCGAGCTGGTCGATCACCGCGCGCAGCTGGCGGTACAGCGGATCCGGGGCGGTGATGATCAGCGCGTTGGTGGCCGGGTCGGCCTGGATGAAGCCTCCGGTGGACGGGGCGGCGGCGGCCGACACCGGGCTGGTCGCCTGGGTCGAGGCGCCGGTCGACGCACTGCCGGTGCCGGCGCCGCCGAGCGTCGGCACCGCCGTGCCGGGCGTGGCCGGGCTGGCCAGCGCGCCGAAGCTGCCGCTCGACGTGCCGCCGCTGCCGCGCGCCTCGGTCGCGAACGACGCGCGCAGCACCTGCGCGAGCCGGGTCGCGTCCGCGTTCTTCAGGTAGACGACATGGATGCCGCTGCCGCCGGCGCCACCACTGCCGGGGCGGTCGAGCTTGGCGATCAGCGCGCGCACCTGGGTCAGCCGCGCCGCGCTGCCGGCGCGCAGCAGCAGCGAGTTGCTGCGCGCATCGACCATCACCGTCAGCGCCGAGCCCGGCGTCGGCGTGACCCCCGGGGCGTTCTCCGAGAGGCGCTGGATCACCGGCTGCAGGTCGGCCGCGACCGCGTGCTCGAGCGTCACGACCTCGACGTCGGTGGCGGCCGGCACGTCCAGCGCCGCGATCATCTTGGTGATGCGCTGCAGGTTGTTCGCGTAGTCGGTGATGACCAGCGAGTTGTTGCCCGGGTTCGCGTTGATGGTGTTGTTCGGGCTGATCAGCGGGCGCAGCACCGTCACCAGGTTGTTGGCGTTCTCATGCTGCAGGCGGAAGATCTGCGTGATGATCTGGTCGCCGCGCGGGGCCGCCGCGTCGACCGTGACGCTGCCGGTCTGCAGCTTGCCTTCGGCCTCGGGCACGACCTTGAGCAGGCCGCCGACCTCGACGACGGTGAAGCCCAGCCCGCGCAGCGAGGCCAGGAAGCTCAGGTAGGCATCCTTGGGCGCGAGCGGCTGCTCGCTGTACAGCGTGATCTGGCCGCGCACGCGCGGGTCGACGATGATCTGGCGGTCGAGGACCGCGGCCATCGCGCGCGCGACGCCGTCGATCTCGGCGTTGACGAAGTTCAGCGTCACCGGCTCTTCGCGCTTGGCGGCCGGCGCGGCGGTGCCGGGTTGGGCGCCGAGCGCGAGGCCGAGCAGGCACGCGGACAGGACCGCGCGGCTGCGTCGCAGCGCGTGGCGGGGCTCGGGGGTGGCGTTCATGCTCATCCGATCGCAATGAGGGACCGCGCGCCGTCGCGCCGTCCGATGATGCTCAGCAGGTTGTTCAGGGCCGCGCGGTCGGCCTCGGCGGCGCTGGCCTCGCCGCGGAAATGCAGCCCGCCGGGCCCGAGCGTGCCCTCGCCCGACAGCTGCAGCGCGCCGTCGATCGTGCTCAGCCGCAGCGTCGCGGTGCCGCCGGCGCTCGCTTCGGCGCCGAGCTCGAGACGGTAGCTGCCGAGCCGCTCGAGCGTCGCGATGCGCGAGGCCGTGTCCAGCACCTCGAGCGCCATCGAGCCCTCGAGCAGCCAGCGCCCCTCGACGCTGCGCAGCTGCAGGCCGGGGGTCGAGAGCCGCAGCGCGCCGCCGAGCTGCAGCGTGTTCCATGGCGTGCCCAGGCCCTCGAGCCAGCTCGCCGGCCACTGGCCGAGGCCGGCGGGCCGCGGCGCGATGCGCGCCGTGAAGCCGGCGAGTCCGGGCTGCAGCGTCACCGTCGGCCGCCCGCTCAGGCAGCAGGCATGCTCGAGCGCGAGCGTGAGCGCCGGTGTCCAGCCGACGCTCGTCGGCCGCAGCGTCCAGCGCAGCCGTCCGGGCAGGGAGCGCGCGTCGCGGCTGCCGGTGCCACCGGCCAGCACGGCGACCGCGCTGCCGTCCCACAGGCTGCCGCGCGCGTCGGCCAGCAGCAGGTGGCCGCCACTGGCCGTGGCGACCCAGCCCGCCAGCCAGGCGGCCGGGGCGAACAGCAGCGCCGACACCAGCGCGCCGCAGGCCGCGCCCCAGACCGCCCAGCGGCGCGTGGCGCCACGCGCACGCTCCCAGCGCAGTGTCTCGAGCGTCGACTCGGCGCCCTCGCGGCTGCGCGTCAGTCCGCTGAGCCGCGAGGGCTGCCAGCGCGAGGGCAGGAAGCGCGAGTGACGCAGCGCGGCGAGTTTCATCGAGCCTCCGTGGCGCCGGGCAGCGTGAGCGTGACCGAACCGCTGTAGCCGTTCGGCCCGAACGACAGGCGCACCTCGTCGGGCCGCGCGCGCGCGGCGCTGCGCGCCTCGCCCAGCCAGCCGACCAGCGCCGCGCCCGGGACGCCGGTGACGTTGAGGAGCGCGCGGTCCCCCTGCAGCACCAGCTTGGCATTGGCGCCGAGCCGCTCGCTGGCGGCCTGCAGGGCCGCGCCGGCCTGCTCGCGGCGCACCGTGGGCAGGCCGCGCAGCTCGCGCGCCTCGGCCGCCAGCCGCTGCATCTGCTGCAGCTCGGCGTCGACCGCCTCGATGCGCGGTGGCAGCTCGCGCAGCGAGCGCAGCGCCGGCTGGACCAGCAGCGCCCACGCGCCGCCGAGCGCCACGACGGCCGCGGCGAGGCTCACCAGCAGGCGCTCGCGCGGCGCGAGCCGGGCCCAGCGGGCGCGGAACTGGGCGCGCGCCTGCGCCAGCGCCGGGGGCAGTGCGACCGTCCTCATGTGCCCGCTCCCGTGCGGGCGGCGCCGCGGTTCAGCGTGAGGCGGCCATCGACCGCCTCGACCTGCCAGCCGGCGAGCGCCAGGGCGTCGCGGAAGGCGCCGACCTGCGCCTCGTCCCAGTCGGGCGCGGCCAGCGTCAGGCGCCCGGCTTCGAAACTCAGGGTCTGGACCGGCTGGCCGACCGGCCAGGCACTGGCCGCGGCCTGCAACGCGGCCTCGAGGTCGGCGTCACCGCCGCGGCCGGCGGCGGCGCGCAACAGGTCGGTCTCGCGCTGCATCTGCACCGCCGGGTCGTAGACGGCGCGCACCTGCGGATGGGTGGCGGTCAGCAGCCGGCCCATCTCGGCACGCTTGTCCGCCAGCGTGCTGCGCTGCTGCCACGCGGCGACGTTGAGCCCGACGAGCTGTACCGCGACCAGGCCACCCAGGCCCCAGCGGACCGGCCGCCAGCTGGCGCCGAAGAAGCGGCGGCGCGCCTCGCGCAGCGCCGACAGGCCGCGATGGCGCGGCGTGAACTCGAACTGGCGCAGGTTCCACAGCGAGCGCGCCGCCTGCAGCGCGAGTTCGGCATCGGTCTGCACCAGCACCGGCCGCCCGATCCAGCGCTCGGCCGCCGTCGCGGCGGCCGGCGAGGCGCTGATGCGCAGCTCGGCGGGCAGCGGCTGCGGCAGCAGCGTGCGCGCCAGGCTGCCCTGCAGCGGCAACACCCGCACCCCCTCGGGGTCCGACCAGGTCAGGCGGATCGAGGTCGCATCCAGGTCGTCACCGGCGGTGTCGATGTGCGCGCTCGGTGGCTCGTCCGGCCAGACGGCCGGGACGACGCGGTCGACGCGCACGCCCGTCGACTCGAGCTGCGCGAGCCCGAGCCCGAGTGCCTCGCGGTCGGTGACCATGACCCAGGCCGGCTCGCCGCCCTTGGCGCCGGGCGCGAGGGCGAAGTGCAGCCGCTCGGTGTCATCGAGCAGCGCCTCCTCGAGCACGCCGGCGAGCGCGGCGCGCAGTTTCTTGCCGCTGGCGCGTGGGCAGGGGATACGGTGCCAGCTGACCTCGCCCGCCGGCAGCACCGCGACCACCTGGTCGGCGCGGGGCCACAGCGCGGGCGCGGCCCGGCCGTGCCGCTCGAGGTTCAGGCCATCCTTGCTGAAGGCGTAGGCGAACTCGGACGGTCGGGGCGGGGGTGCTGCCGCATCGCCGTGGCCGGCATGCAGGCGAGGGCGGGGCGGCAGCGCGACGACGAGGAGGCTCATGGGCGCGTAGGTCTCGGATCATTGTAGGGGTGGGGTCGCGAGCGGCGCGTCATGGCAACGGCGACGGCGCGCACTCAACCCCCGGCGCTTTCGACCGCGGCGACACGCTCGCGCTGCAGCGTGACGATCTGGCGGCCACGCCGCTCGACCAGCGCGCGCTGCTCGACCACCCGGTCCTCGAGCCGCAGCCGCCCGCGCACCTCGAAGTAGCTCGAGGCGATGGCCGCGTCGCGGTCGGTGATGCTGGCCCCCTGCGGCAGCAGCGCGCGGGCGTCGTCGAGGCTGGCGAAATGACCGCGCAGGCGCGCCTGCACCAGCCGCTCGGCGCTGGCCAGGTCGATGCCGAGCACGGCCGCGAGCACCTCTTTCGGGGCGGTGTTGAGGTTGATCGGTGTGCGCACGGGCAGCAGCACCACGTAGGGCGCGAGTTTCGCGATCGTCGTGGCGTCCACGCCCAGCCAGCCCAGCTGCGACAGTCGCTCGGGCATCAGCGGCGGGTCGGCGGCGCGCACCACCGCGACCGGGTCCTCGGCCGAGCTGCCCGAGGCGGCCGAAGCCGGGGCGGCCGGGGCCTGCGGCGCGGCGTCGCGCAGCGCCTGCGCCAGCAGCGGCGCGAGGTCGGGCCGCACCCCGATGGCGTCGAGCAGGCGCTGGAAGATGCGCAGCTCGGCCGCGGCCTGCTGGGCCCGCGGCTCGACCAGGTTGCGCAGGTTGTAGCGCGCCTGGGCGTCGACGATGCTGCCGGAGAGGAAGGCCTCGGGCGCGTCGTCGGTGTTTTCGCGATCGACCGCGAGGAAGGTCGAGAGCTTGGCCTCGGCCAGCGGTACCGCCCAGGGTTCGCCGAGGTGGTCGGCGCCGCCGGTGACGGCGTCCTCGCGCAGGATCAGCCGGGCCCAGTCGACCGCACCGGCCAGGATCCAGTGGCTTTGCGAGCGTGCCCGCTCGGCCGCCTCGACCTGTACCGCGCGCCACTGCTGCCACACCATCGCCGCGGCCAGCGTCGCGACCAGCGTGACGATCACCATCGCGGTCAGCAGCGCCGCGCCGCGTTCGCGCCGCGCGTTCATTGGGCAGGTGGCGCGACCAGCACGTCGCGCGTGAGCTTGCCGGCGAAGCCGCTGCCCTCGTTGAAGTTCAGCACCAGCCGCACGCCCTCGGGCAGCTGCTGGCGCAGCGCGGTGCCGGGCGTGCCGCCCGTTTCGGTGGCGAGGTCGCCGCTGGACTGAGCGTTGCTCCAGGCATTGCCGCGCCAGAAGTACAGCTGCCAGCTGCCGATGCCGCCGAGCGCGCGCAGCTGGCCGACCTCGTTGCCGAGCAGCTGCTGCGAGCGCAGCCATTGCTCCTGCAGCGCCACGGCGCGGCTGGCGGGCGGCGCGGTCCAGCGCGTCCAGCTGCCGCCGCGCAGCGCCCAGACCACGAGCTGCAGTCCGGCGTCGCTGCGCCGTGTCAGTCGCAGGCTGGCGCCGTCGAACTGCAGCGCCGGCACGATGCCGCTGTCCTGCACCGCCTCGAGGTCGGCGTCCCACTGCGCGATCGTCGACTGCAGCCGCAGCTGCTGCTCGAGCCGCGCGTTCGCGACCGCGCGCGAGCGCAGCATCGCGTCGACGCCCTGCCAAGCCATACCGGCGACGATCGCGAGGATCATCAGCGCGACCAGCACCTCGACCAGCGTGAAGCCGGCGGCGCGCGGCGCGAAGCGGTGCGAGCTCACGGCGGTACGGGCCTCAGTAGCGCGACTGGATGGTCGACAGCGTCAGCACGGCCTGACCGCCCTCGCGGTAGACCACCGCATCGATGCGGCGGAAGTTCGGGTTCGGCGTCGGCCGCACGATCAGCAGGCCGTCGTAGTGGTTGCCGAGCTGCTCGCAGCTGAAATCGCTGTCGCCGACGCCCGGGAACTGCCGCGTCAGCCTCAGCGTGGCGAGCTGGTTGTCGGCACACCACTGTGCGGCGGTGACGTCGATCAGCCGCTGCGCGTTGCCGGTCAGCGCCCCGGCGGCCTTCATGCCGGTGGCCAGCGTCACCGCCACCACCGCCAGCGCGACCAGCACCTCGATCAGCGTCAGCCCGCGCGCGCCGGCGCGCCGGCGCTCAGCGGCGCTCACCATCGGGCTCCGCGGCCTCGTCGACGACGGCGAAGGGCCCGAGGCCATCGGTCGCCAGCGTCAGGCGCTGGCTGTCGAGCGTCAGCGTGATGCGCTGCGCGCCGATGACCGGCTCGGGGCCGAGCACGATGCTCGTGGCGGCGCCGCGCTCGTTGCGCAGCTCGGCGATCACGCGATCGTCGAGCCACTCCTCGCCCGGCAGCAGCGCCTCGGGCAGGCCGACGAAGGCGAAGCCGCCGACGCGTTTCTCGGCGGCCGGCCGTGGCACCCAGCGCACCGCGACGCCGGCCGCCCGCGCCTCGGCACGTCCCGATTCGAGCAGGGCCGCGAGCCGCGCGCCTTCGCGCTCGAGATGGGTCGCGGCCGGGTCGCGCAGCGCGAGCGAGGCGACCGCCGAGGCGATCGCGATCAGCGCCACGACGATCATCAGCTCGATCAGCGTGAAGCCGCGCTGCGCGCGCGGCGCCTCACTGCCACGAGCCGATGTCGGCGTCCTTGCCTTCACCGCCGGGCTGGCCGTCCGCGCCGAAGCTGAACACATCGATCTCACCCTTCACGCCGGGGTTCGCATACTGGTAGGGCCGGCCCCAGGGGTCGTTCGGCAGCTTCTCGAGATAGGGCTTCCAGTTGGGCGGCACCGGCGACTCGGTCGGCTTGGCGATCAGCGCCTGCAGGCCCTGGGCGCCGCTCGGGTAGCGCTGGTTGTCGAGGCGGTAGAGCTTGAGCGACTGCATCAGGTTGTTGACGTCGGTGCGCGCGGCGGTGACGCGCGCGTCGTCGGCGCGGTCGAGCACGTTCGGCACGATCAGCGCGGCGAGCACGCCGATGATCACCAGCACGACCATCAGCTCGATCAGCGTGAAGCCGCGCGGACGGCGGCGGGGCATCGACAGTTTCATGCAGCGGGGTGGTGCGGCGCCATGCGCCAACCGGAAGGGCCAAGTCGAGCCATCATAATCGCCGCTCATGAAGGCCCGCATCGCCGCTTTCCTTGTCTGGGCCCTGGTGGCCGCCTGCGCGGTGTACTGGGCGATGCGGCTGCTGGCCGTGCCGGCGCCGCTGCCGGTGTCGGTGCAACCGGTGTCGATGGCCGGGGCGATCCGGGGCGACATCGCCCGACTCTTCGTGTCGCCGGCCGCGCCCGCCGCCGCCCCGGTCGAGCCGGCGCTGGCGAGCCGCTTCAAGCTCGTCGGGGTGCTGGCGCCGAAGGACGCCGAGCGGGGGCGCGGACAGGGCATCGCGCTGATCGCGATCGACGGCAAGCCAGCGCGCCCCTACCGTGTCGGCGCCGCGCTCGATGACCACCTGGTGCTGCTGGCCGTCGCGACGCGTGGCGCGACGCTGGGGCCGCCCTCCGGGCCGCCGGTGCTGCAGCTCGAGGTGCCGGCGCTGCCGCCGCCGGCGACCGGCACACGGCCCGCGGCGCTCCACGAGTTGCCCGGACTCGGCGCGATCGGTGCCGCGGCCGCGCGGATGCCGCCGATGTCGGGTGTGCAGCCCGCTGACGGCTCGGGCCATGGCGAGAGCAGCGAGCCCGAGCCGCCGCCGGTGGAGGAGCCTCCGCCGGACGACAACGACCCGCAGAACCAGGCCGGTCGGAATCCGCGCTGACTCAGGCGGGTTCGTCGTCGCCGCGACGGGGCTCGACGACATGGTCGAGCGTCGGGACCACGGTGGCCGGTGACAGCTGGCTGGGCCCGGTGTCGTCGCCCTCGGCCACTTCGGTCAGCAGGGCCGCCGCGGCGTGGACCAGCGGCCAGGCGAGCGTCGCACCGGTGCCGTCGGTCGCGTCCATGCCGAGCTCGAGCAGCGCATTGGCGCGGAACACCGCGAGGGCCTGATCCAGCCCGGCATGCCCGACGCTGCGGCAGAACACCGCGTAGTCGGTCACCGGCGTGGCAATGCGCGAGGCCACCAGCAGCGCCGCGCAGGCGGCCATGCCGTCGACCATGATCAGGTGGCGCTTGCTGGCCGCGACCAGCATCGCGCCGACCATCATCGCGACCTCGAAGCCGCCGTAGGCGGCCAGCACCTCGACCGGATCCGACAGCGCCTGGTGGCGCAGCCGGGCCGCCTCGAGCACGGCCAGCACGGTCTCGCTCGGCGGTGTGCGCCCATCGGCGACCAGCCGCGCGACCGGCAGATCCGCGAGTCGCGCGATCACCAGTGCGGCGCTCTCGTGGGCACCGACGCCGACGCCGGCGCAGGCCAGCACGTTGCCCGGCAGGCTGTCGGCGATCTCCATGCCGGCGCGGATCGCCGCGTGGGCCTGGTCGACGCTCATCGCCGCGGCGCCGCGCGCACTGCGCGTGCCGAAGGCGATCTTGCGCTGCAGCAGCGCCGGGTGCGGCCCCAGCTCCTGCGCGAGGCCGGCGTCGACGACGTTGATCGTCATGCCCTGGATGAAGGAGAACACCGCCATCGGCAGGCGCCCGCCGAGCAGGTGCGCGACCGTCTCCAGCGTGCTCGCGCCCGGCGGCGTCAGTCCGTCGACCACCAGGCCGTGGTCACCGGCGAACACCATCAGCTGCGGCTGCGTGAGGCGCGGCTTGAGCGTGTTCTGGATCAGCCCGAGGCGCACCGCCAGCGGCTCGAGCTCGCCGAGGCTGCCGGCGGTTTCGCCGCGGCGCTCGAGCTTCAGGCGCAGCGCCTGTTCGAGCCGCGGGTGCGCGGTCGGGGCGATCAGGGAGCGCTGCATGGCCATGGCGGATTCCGGCGACCGATTGTGACCCGAGGGCTGCTGACGCCGGGCGGCGTCAGCGCAGGAACAGCCGGTAGGCCGGGTTGTGGGTCTCCTCGACATGCGGGTAGCCGAGGCCGGCGAGGAACTCGCGCAGCGCCCGCTGCTCGCCGCGCGGCACCTGCAGGCCGACCAGGATGCGGCCGTAGTCGGCGCCCTGGTTGCGGTAGTGGAACAGGCTGATGTTCCAGTCCGGATGCATGCTGGAGAGAAAGCGCATCAGCGCGCCCGGCCGCTCGGGGAACACGAAGCGGTACAGGCGCTCGTCCTTGGCCAGTTCGGAGCGGCCGCCGACCAGATGCCGCACATGGGTCTTGGCGAGCTCGTCGTGGGTCAGGTCCAGCGTCGGGAAGCGCTCGCGCTCGAAGCGCGCGGCGATCTGGGCCGATTCACCGCGCTGCGAGGTCGTCAGGCCGACGAAGACATGCGCGACCTTGGCGTCGGAGATGCGGTAGTTGAACTCGGTCACGCTGCGCGGGCCGATCAGCGTGCAGAAACGCTTGAAGCTGCCGCGTTCTTCCGGGATCGTGACGGCGAAGACGGCCTCGCGCTCCTCGCCGACCTCGGCGCGTTCGGCGACGAAGCGCAGGCGATCGAAGTTCATGTTGGCGCCGCAGGTGATCGCGACATAGGTCTCGCCCGAGCGGCCGTGGCGCGCCGCGTACTGCTTGAGCGCCGCGACGCCCAGCGCGCCGGCCGGCTCGACGATCGCGCGGGTGTCCTGGAACATGTCCTTCATCGCGGCGCACACCGCGTCGGTGTCGACCACCTCGTAGTCGTCGACCAGCGCGCGCGCGAGCCGGAAGGTCTCGGCGCCGACCGTCTTGACCGCGGTACCGTCGGAGAACAGGCCGACGTCGTGCAGCGTCACGCGCTTGCCGGCACGCACCGAACGCAGCATCGCGTCGGAGTCGTTCATCTGCACGCCGATCACCTTGATGTCCGGGCGCACCGCCTTGATGTAGGCCGCGACACCGGCGATCAGCCCGCCGCCGCCGATCGCGACGAACACCGCGTCGATCGGGCCCTGGTGCTGGCGCAGGATCTCCATCGCGATCGTGCCCTGGCCGGCGATCACGTCCGGGTCGTCGAAGGGGTGGACGAAGGTCGCGCCGCGCACCTTCTCGAGCTCGAGCGCGTGAGCGTAGGCGTCGGAATAGCTGTCGCCATGCAGCAGCACCTCGCCGCCGAGCGCGCGCACCGCGTCGATCTTGAGCTGCGGCGTCGTCACCGGCATCACGATGATCGCGCGGCAGCCCAGCTTGCGCGCCGACAGCGCGACGCCCTGTGCGTGGTTGCCGGCCGAGGCGCAGATCACGCCGCGCGCGAGCTGCTCGGCGTTCAGGCGCGACATCTTGTTGTACGCGCCGCGCAGCTTGAAGCTGAACACCGGCTGCTCGTCCTCGCGCTTGAGCCAGACCCGGTGTCCGGTGCGCGCCGACAGCTGCGGGGCGAACTGCAACGAGGACTCGATCGCTACGTCGTAGACGCGTGCGTTCAGGATGCGCTGCAGGTAGTCGTCCGGTGCGCGAGTGCGCCGTGGGGTGGCGCCGCGCGCCACCGGGGTCTTGCGCTGGGGGGCGCGCGCAGCGCGGGCCATGGAATCGTCTCCTTCGAAGCGCGCGGATGATAAGTCAGCGCCGCGCCCCGGAGCCCGGTCCGGGGCCGCACCGCACGCCCAAGAAAAAAGCCCGTAGCCGTGAGGCTGCGGGCTGAATCCACCTGTGGAGGAGGGTGGAGGAGACAAGCGGTGGTCGGTGCTGTGTTCAGACGGCGCCGACCGATGGCTGAAGTGTACGCTGGTCGGGGCCGCTGCAGCAACACGAAAACCGGGCTCTGTCTAGAGGGGGCGTCCCCATTTGCGGAACGGCGTCACAATCCTGCGCTCTGCAATCTGGAGAAGCGTCGATGGAATGCACGGTGCGCTGGCAGCCCGAGGCCGGCATGGCCTTTCTCGCCGAGACGGGCAGTGGCCATCTGCTGACGATGGACGGGGCGCCCGACGGCGGCGGCCGCAATCTGGCGCCGCGTCCGATGGAAACGGTGCTGGCTGGCACCGGCGGTTGCGCCGCCTATGACGTGGTGCTGATCCTGAAGCGCGGCCGCCATGACGTGCGGGGCTGCGAGGTCAAGCTCAGTGCGGAGCGTGCGACGACCGATCCCAAGGTGTTCACGCGCATCCACATGCAGTTCGTCGTGCGCGGACGGGGGCTCGTGCCGGCGACCGTCGAGCGGGCCGTCGCGCTGTCTCACGAGAAGTACTGTTCGGCCAGCGCGATGCTCGCCAAGACGGCCGAGATCACGACCGGCGTCGAGATCGTCGAAGTCTGATTCTGGTGGCGCGCCGCGCGCCGCTCACAGGCGGTGCGCGGTGGTGGTCATCAGCTTCGCGGCGGCGCGCATCAGCCAGCGCACCGGCGTCGGCACCGCAGCGGCGCCGGCCTGCTCGGCCTCGAGGGCGTGACGGGCCTCGTCGGCCGCCATTTGGGCGACCACCGCCCGCGACTCGGTGTCGCCGGCCGGCAGGCGCTGCAGGTGATTCGCGAGGTGCTGTTCGACCTGCCGCTCGGTCTCGACGACGAAGCCGAGGCTGGCCGCATCGCCGCGGCGTGCGGCCAGCAGGCCGATCGCGAACGAGCCGGCGTACCACAGCGGGTTGAGCCAGCTGCGCCGCCCGCCAAGGGCCTCGATCCGCGACTCGGTCCAGGCCAGGTGGTCGGTTTCGTCGCGTGCGGCGGCCTCGAAGTGAGCGCGCAGCCGGGCGTCGCGCGCCCCGAGGGCCTGGGCCTGGTAGAGCGCCTGGGCGCAGACCTCCCCGACATGGTTGACGCGCATCAGCGCGGCCGCCTCCGCACGCTCGGTGGCGTCGAGGTCGACCGGCGGGGCCGAGGCCGGCCTCGGCTGGGGGCGTGCCGCGACATGGTGGCCGGCGACGGTGCGCAGCGCGTCGTCGAGCGCGACGATCCAGCGGTCGGGGAGCATCAAGGCGGTCATGGGCAGCTCGCGCGGGAGGGGGAGCCGAGTGTGCCGCAAGCGCCCGCCGGTCCGGCGGACCTGGCGCCTGGCGCGCGGCTCGCGCATCCTCATTTCAGTTTGATGAATCTGCGCAACTGTTCCAAGGCGTGGCAATGCAGTTGTGACGAGACAACAAATCGGCCGGAAAAGTCCAGATCACCCTGGCGGGGGCGGCGATCGTCTGGTGCAATCCCTTAGCTGTCGGAAGCGAGGTTGGTGACGCTTTTGTCCCAGGCTGTCCGCCTCGCCGACCTTCGCAGTTCAACCCTGGAGAAAATTGCAATGAATAAGTCAGTGATCGCTCTTGCTGTGCTCGGCGCTTTCGCGGGTGCCGCGGCGGCGCAATCGTCCGTCACGCTGTATGGCCGTGCCGACGCCAACGTGACGTACTCGGATCGCGGCAGCATCCTCGACGGCGATTCCCGGACCTCCCTCTATGACGGTGGCGCGAACAGCGGCATCGGCGGCTCGCGCTTCGGTCTGCGCGGCGTCGAGGACCTGGGCGGCGGCCTGAAGGCCTTCTTCCTGCTGGAGTCCGGCTTCAACATCGACACCGGTGGCCAGGAAAACGCCAACAGCGGTTCGGCCGCCAACCCGCAGCGCCTGTTCAGCCGCCTGGCCTATGTGGGCCTGAGCAGCAGCCTGGGTGAGGTCCGCCTCGGTCGCCAAGAGTCGATCTCGCGCCAGATGAACGCGATCGGCGACGTCTCGACCCTCGGTGAACTGAAGACCGACGAGACCGTGATCATTGGCTCGGCCACCGACCGTACGGTGGCCAGCAGCGGCGCGCAGCTGTTCCAGACCTTCGGCCAGCGCATCGACAATGCGGCCACCTACACGTCGCCGTCCTTCGGCGGCCTGCAGCTGCAGGCGATGGTGGCCGCGGGTGAAGGCACCCAGCCGCGTTACCAGGGCGCCATGGTCACCTACAAGTCCGGCCCGATCGTGATCGGCCTGTCCTACGACGAGCAAGCCGAATTCGGCACCGCTGCCGTCAACCCGGTCAGCGCTGACGGCTCGTTCAACAAGACGATCGCCATCGCCGGTAGCTACGACTTCGGCATCGCCAAGGTCCACGCCGGCTTCCAGGATGTCAGCGACGTCGCCAACGCGTACTCGGCTGGCACGACCGTGGCCGGCACGGCCGTGGGCAACGTCGAGGACCAGCAGGCTTACACCGTTGGCGTGATGGTGCCGTTCGGCAACTGGCAGTTCCGCGCCACGTACATCAACGCCGACTACGACATCATCGGTGGCGGCTCGGAAGACATCCAGAAGTACGGCGTCAGCGCGCGCTACGCGTTCTCGAAGCGCACCACCGCTTACGCGGCGGTCACGGCGCGCACGGGCAGCGGCAACGTCGTCGACTCGGCCAGCACCCTGCGTCGCTACAACGAGGACTGGTTCGCTCAGAAGAACGAGTTCACGCTGGGCATCGCCCACACGTTCTAAGTCTCACCGAAGCTATTTCGGCGATGCTCAAGGGCACCCTGCGGGGTGCCCTTTTTCTTGGCCGGCTGCGCTGGCCCCCTGCCGGGCCACGAGCGTTGCGCCAGGCGCGGGGCGGGTCTTCCAACTCGATGAAAATGGTCCGTATGGCGCAGGCCCGGCAGTTCTTCTTGGGAGCCCTCGGCATCCTCTTCACCGTGGCGACCGCCACGGCGGCCACGTTGCGCTGGTCCAGCGCCAGCGACCTGCCGAGCTGGGACATCCACGCGCAGAACAACGCACTGGGCAATGGCATCCACGCGATGGTCTACGAGGCGCTGTTCAGCTATGACGCGCGCTTCCAGGTCGTGCCTGAGCTCGCGACCGGTTCTCAGGCGCTGTCGCCGACGCAGCTGCGCGTCACGCTGCGCCGCGGCGTGCGCTTTCACGACGGCAGCGCCTTCAGCGCCGACGATGCGGTGTTTTCGCTGCAGCGTGCGATGGACAAGGCCTCGAACTTCGGCATCTACACCCAGGGCATCGAGCGTGTCGTCAAGGTCGACGAGGCGACGATCGACATCCACACGAACGGCCCGAATCCGGTGCTGCTGCGCCAGCTCACCGAGCTGCGGATGATGAGCAGGGCCTGGGCCGAGCAGCACCGCTCGACGACGCCCAAGGACATCAAGAGCGCCGAGGAGAACCACGCCCATCGCCATGCCAACGGCACCGGGCCCTACCGGCTCGAGTCCTGGCAGCCCGATGTGCGGCTGAAGCTGGTCGAGAACCGCGACTGGTGGGGGCTCGCCGCGGGGCGCAAGACCGGCAACGTCGGCGACGTCGTCTACACGCCGATCAAGGCCGAGGCCACGCGCGTCGCGGCGCTGCTGTCGGGCGAGCTCGACATGGTGCTCGACCCGGCGCCTTCGGACCTGGCGCGGCTGCGCGCGACGCCGCAGCTGAAGGTACTCGACGGCGTCGAGTACCGCACGATCTTCTTTGGCCTGGACCTGTACCGCGACGAGCTGCCGGGCTCGAGCGTCAAGGGCCGCAACCCGCTGAAGGACCTGCGGGTACGGCGCGCGCTGTCGCAGGCGATCGACGTGGTGGCGATCCAGCGCAGCATCATGCGCGGCCTGAGCGTGCCGGCCGGCACGCTGGTGCCGCCGCAGGTGGCCGGGTGGACGAAGGCGCTCGATCAGCGTGCGCCCCACGACGTCGAGGCGGCCCGCAGGTTGATGGCCGAGGCCGGCTATGCCGGCGGCTTCGAGCTCGACTTCGCCTGCCCGAACAACCGCTACATCAACGACGAGGAGATCTGCCAGGCGGTCGCCGCGATGTGGGCGCGCATCGGCGTCAAGGCCAGGCTGCGCACGCTGCCGTTGGTCACCTACTTCCCGATGCTGCAGCGCTATGAGGCCAGCATCTTCATGCTCGGCTGGGGCGTGCCGACCTTCGACGCGCTGTACTCGCTGCAGTCGCTGGTGCGCAGCGTCGGCGCGCAGGGCGACGGCAACTACAACGTCGGGCGCTACAGCAACCCGCAGGCCGATGCGCTGATCGAGCGCATCAAGAAGGAGAGCGATCCAAAGCTGCGCACCGCGCTGATGGAGCAGGCGCTCGCGCTGGCGAAGCAGGAGATCTCGCACATCCCGCTGCACCACCAGGTGATCCCCTGGGCGATGAGGAAGGCGGTGACGGTGCGCCACCGCGCCGACAACCGCATCGACATGCCCGCGGCGCGCGTGGACTGAGAGCCCGGTGGTCGCCTTCATCCTTCGCCGTTTCGCCCAGGCCGTCGCCGTGATGCTCGCGGTGGCCTTCATCGCCTTCCTGCTGTTCCAGCAGGTCGGTGATCCGGTCACGAACCTGCTGGGCCAGGATGCCACGCCCGAGCAGCGCGCGCAGCTGCGCGCCGAGCTCGGCCTGGATGCGCCGGCCCCTGTGCAGTTCGCGCGTTTCGTCGGCAACGCGGTGCGTGGGGAGTTCGGGCTGAGCCTGCGGCAGGGCCGCAAGGTCTCGACGCTGATCGCCGAGCGCTTGCCGGCGACGCTGGAGCTGGCCTTCACCGCCGCGCTGCTGGCGCTCGCGCTCGGCATCCCGATGGGCGTGCTCGCGGCGCTCAAGCGCGGCACGGCGCTGTCGCAGCTGCTGATGACGGTGTCGCTGCTGGGCGTGTCGCTGCCGACCTTCCTGATCGGCATCCTGCTGATCCTGGTGTTCTCGGTCTGGCTGAACTGGCTGCCCAGCTTCGGCCGCGGCGAGGTCGTCGCGCTCGGGTCGTGGTGGAGCACCGGCTGGCTCAGCGTCGACGGCTGGAAGCACCTCGTGCTGCCGGCGGTGACGCTGGCGGTGTTCCAGCTCGCGCTGATCCTGCGGCTGGTGCGCGCCGAGATGCTCGAGGTGCTGCGCAGCGACTACATCAAGTTCGCGCGCGCCCGCGGCCTCAGCGACCGCGCGGTGCATTTCGGCCATGCGCTGCGCAACACGCTGGTGCCGGTGATCACGATCACCGGCCTGCAGCTCGGCTCGCTGATCGCCTTCGCGATCATCACCGAGACGGTGTTCCAGTGGCCCGGCATGGGACTGCTGTTCATCCAGGCGGTCAGCTTCGCCGACGTGCCGGTGATGGCGGCCTACCTGTGCCTGGTGGCGCTGATCTTCGTCACGATCAACCTGGTCGTGGATCTGCTGTATTTCGCGGTCGATCCGCGCCTGCGCGTCGAGCGCGGCGCCGCGGGGCCCTGAGCATGGACGCGCTGCGCCGCTTCCTCGACAGCGAGCTGTGGGCCGATTTCCGCGCCTCGCCGATGGCGTTGGTCGCCGCGGCGATCGCCCTCGCCTGCCTGTTCTGCGCCGCCTTCGCCGGCTGGGTCGCGCCGCACGACCCTTTCGACCTCGCCACGCTCGAGCTCGGTGACGCGCGGCTGCCGCCGGCCTGGCTGGATGGCGGCAGCGCGGAGTACCTGCTCGGCACTGACGACCAGGGCCGCGACATCCTCTCGGCGCTGATGTACGGCGCGCGCATCTCGCTGGCGGTCGGCCTGGCCTCGGTGCTGCTGTCGGCGGCGCTCGGCGTGGCGCTGGGGCTGGTGTCGGGCTTCGTCGGCGGGCACACCGACGCCTTCATCATGCGGGTGTGCGATGTGATGCTGAGCTTCCCGGCCATCCTGGTCGCGCTGCTGATCGACGGGGTCGGCCGCGCGCTGTTCCCGGACGCCCACGAGACGCTCGCCTTCGGCGTGCTGGTGCTCGCGATCGCGCTGCCCGGCTGGGTGCCCTATGCGCGCACGGTGCGCGGCTCGACCCTGGTCGAGCGCCAGAAGGAGTATGTGCAGGCGGCGCGCGTGATCGGCGTCGCGCCCTCGCGCATCATGCGCCGCCACGTGCTGCCCAATGTGCTCGGGCCGGTGCTGGTGCTGGCGACGATCCAGGTCGCCACCGCGATCCTCACCGAGGCGACGCTGAGCTTCCTGGGCGTCGGCGTGCCGCCGACCTCGCCCTCGCTGGGCACGCTGATCCGCGTCGGCAACGACTTCCTGTTCTCCGGCGAGTGGTGGATCACCATCTTCCCGGGCGCGGTGCTGGTGCTGATCACGCTGAGCGTGAACCTGCTCGGCGACTGGCTGCGCGACGCGCTCAATCCGCGTCTGCAATGAGCGCGCTGCTCGAAGTCAGCCACC
>CAYOXW010000003.1:0-16247 GCA_964408005.1 uncultured Methylibium sp. | reverse complement strand
CACGCTGCGCGCGCTCGACGGCGTCGCGCTCGCGCTCGAGGCCGGCGAGATCCTGGGCGTGGTCGGCGAATCCGGCGCCGGCAAGTCGCTGACCGGCGCGGCCGTCATCGGCCTGCTCGAGCCGCCGGGGCGCATCGCCGGCGGCCAGGTGCGGCTCGCCGGCGAGCGCATCGACGACCTGCCGCCGGCGGCGCTGCGCCGCATCCGCGGCCGGCGCATCGGCGCGATCTTCCAGGACCCGCTGACCTCGCTGAACCCGCTGTACACGGTCGGCCGCCAGCTGGTCGAGACCATCCGCACCCACCTGCCGCTCGATGCCGCGCAGGCGCGCGAACGCGCGATCGCGCTGCTGCGCGAGACCGGCATCCCGGCGCCCGAGGCGCGCATCGACCACTATCCGCACCAGTTCTCCGGCGGCATGCGCCAGCGCGTCGTCATTGCGCTGGCGCTGGCGGCCGGGCCGCAGCTGATCATCGCGGACGAGCCGACCACCGCGCTCGATGTGTCGATCCAGGCCCAGGTGATCGGCCTGCTCAAGCGCCTGTGCCGCCAGCATGGCGCGGCGGTGCTGCTGATCACCCACGACATGGGCGTGATCGCCGAGGCCTGCGACCGCGTCGCGGTGATGTACGCCGGCCGCGTCGTCGAGGTCGGGCCGGTGGCGGCGGTGATCCATGCGCCGTCCCATCCCTACACCGCCGGCCTGATGGGCTCGATCCCGGCGATGGACGAGGAGCGTGAGCGCCTGCAGCAGATCGACGGCCAGATGCCGCGGCTCGACGCGATCCCGTCGGGATGCGCCTTCCACCCGCGCTGCCCGCGCGCGTTCGAGCGCTGCCGGCGCGAGCGGCCCGGGCTGATGGAGGCCGGCGCGACGCGGGCGGCCTGCTGGCTGGTGCAGGAGGCGCCGTCCGCATGACGAAGCCGCCCCCTGCGCTGCTCGAGGTCCGCGAGCTCGCGAAACGCTTCGATGTCTCCGCGCCCTGGCTCGAGCGCGTGCTCGGCGGCCGGCCGCGGCAGATCGTCCATGCGGTCGATGGCGTGAGCTTCGACATCGCGCGGGGCGAGACGCTCGCGCTGGTCGGCGAATCCGGCTGCGGCAAGAGCACGGTCGCGCGGCTGCTGGTCGGGCTGCACGCGCCGAGCGCCGGGACGATCGGCTTCGATGGCCAGGACCTGGTCGCGGCACTCGCTTCGCCGCGCGCCGCGGCGCTGCGGCGGCGGCTGCAGATGATCTTCCAGGACCCCTATGCGAGCCTGAACCCGCGCTGGCGCGTGCGCGATATCGTCGCCGAGCCGCTGCTCGAGCAGGGCCTCGAGCCCGACGCGCAGGCGCGGCGCGAGCGCGTCGCGGAGCTGCTGCGCGCGGTGCGGCTCGACCCGGCCGACGCCGACAAATACCCGCACCAGTTCTCCGGCGGCCAGCGCCAGCGCATCTCGATCGCGCGCGCGCTGGCCAGCGCGCCCGAGTTCCTGGTCTGCGACGAGCCGACCTCGGCGCTCGACGTCTCGGTGCAGGCCCAGGTGCTGAACCTGATGCGCGATCTGCAGCGCGAGCGCGGCCTGACCTACCTGTTCATCTCGCACAACCTCGCGGTCGTGCGCCATGTCAGCGACCAGGTCGGCGTGATGTACCTCGGGCGGCTGGTCGAGCTCGCGCCCAAGCGTGCGCTGTTCGCGCAGCCCCGGCACCCGTACACGCGCATGCTGCTCGACGCGATCCCCGACATCCACCTGAGCGGGCGCGCGCGCACGCCGGTGCAGGGCGAGGTGCCGAACCCGCTGGCGCCGCCGTCGGGCTGCAGCTTCCACCCGCGCTGCCCGCTTGCGAACGCACGCTGCCGAGCCGAGCGCCCGGTGCTGCGCGAGGCCGGCGAGGGCGTGCGCGTGGCCTGCCACGCGGTCGAGGAAGGCCGCGACGCGGCCTGAGCCGCGCGCCGCGGCTCAGCGCGGCAGCAGCGTCTCGCCGCGGAACAGCTCGGTGGTGGTCTCGCGGGCGCGGATCACGGTCGCCGTGGCGCCCTCGACCATCAGCTCGGCCGCGCGCGGCCGGGTGTTGTAGTTGCTCGCCATCGTCATGCCGTAGGCGCCGGCGCTCAGCACCGCGAGCACGTCGCCGGGCTGCACCGCGAGCGCGCGGTCACGGCCCAGCCAGTCGCCCGACTCGCACACCGGGCCGACCACGTCGTAGACCACCGGCGGCGCATCGCGCAGCCGCGCCGGCACGATGCCCATCGTCGCCTCGTACAGCGCCGGGCGCATCAGGTCGTTCATCGCGGCGTCGACGACGCAGAAGTTCTTCTCGGCGCCCGGCTTCAGGTAGAGCACCTCGGTCAGCAGCACGCCGGCATTGCCGACCAGCGAGCGACCCGGCTCGAACAGTAGCGCGCGCTGGCCGTGGCCGCGCGCGTCGAGCCGTTCGAGCAGCGCGGCGATCAGCGCGTCGGCGCCCGGCGGCGTCTCGTCGGTGTAGCGGATGCCCAGGCCGCCGCCGAGGTCCAGGTGCTGCAGCGCGATGCCGGCGGACTCGACCGCCTCGACCAGGTCGAGCAGGCGGTCGAGCGCGTCCAGGTAGGGGCCGATCTCGGTGATCTGCGAGCCGATGTGGCAGTCGATGCCGACCACCTCCAGCCCGGGCAGCCGCGCCGCGTGACGGTAGGCCGCGAGCGCGCGCTCGTGCGCGATGCCGAACTTGTTGCCCTTCAGCCCGGTCGAGATGTAGGGGTGGGTGCCGGCGTCGACGTCCGGGTTGACGCGCAGGCTGACCGGCGCGCGCCGGCCGAGCGCGAGCGCGACCGCGGACAGCCGCTCGAGCTCGGCCTCGCTCTCGACGTTGAAGCACTTGACGCCGGCCTCGAGCGCGAGGCGCATCTCGGCGGCGGTCTTGCCCAGGCCCGAGAACACCACCTTGGCCGGATCGCCGCCGGCGGCGATCACGCGCTCGAGCTCGCCGCCCGAGACGATGTCGAAGCCGCAGCCCAGCGCCGCGAAGGTCTGCAGCACCGCGAGGCTGGAGTTCGCCTTCATCGCATAGCAGACCAGGTGCTCGCGGCCGGCGAGTGCGCGCTGGTAGGGCGCGAGCGCGGCCCGCATCGCGGCGCGCGAGTAGACGTACAGCGGCGTGCCGTGCTGCGCGGCCAGCTCGGCGACGGCGCAGTCCTCGACATGGAGCTCGCCGTCGCGGTAGGCGACGAAAGGCGCGCCGGGCAGCGCCGGGGGGGCGCCGGCGCTCACGGCGCGCTCGGCGCGACGGCCGGGGCAGAGGCAGCGGGTGCAGGTGCGGCCGCCTGGGCCGCGGGGGCGGGCAGGTACAGCGGGCCGCGCTGGCCGCAGCCGGCGGCGCATACACACACTGCGGTTGCGGTGATGGCGGCCGCGAGGGGCCTGCCTAGAATGGTCGGCATCGAAGACATGCACGGATTCTAGGGATGAGCACCGCGAGCGCCGACGCGCACCTGAGCGACAGCGAGTACCACGCCCGCGCCCACCAGCTGCTGGCGGGCATCGAGCAGCAGGTCGACCGCTGGCTGCAGGACGACGTGATCGACATCGACGGGGCCCGCACCGGCGGCCTGCTCGAGCTGAGCCTGCCCAACGGCAGCAAGCTGATCATCAACACCCAGCCACCGTTGCAGGAGATCTGGCTCGCCGCGCGCCGCGGTGGCTTCCACTTCCGCTGGCACGGCGGCCGGTGGTGCGACACCAAGACCGGCGCCGAGTTTTTCGAGATGCTGTCCGCCTGTGCCAGCGAGCAGGGCGGTCGCGCGCTGGCGTTCACGCCGGTCTGAGGAGCCGCGGCGCCGCGCCCCGAAGCCGCTCTTACTCCTTGAAGAGATCGAGGATGCTCTTGCGCTCGGTCGCGCTCGGCGGCGGCGGCGAGGGGGGCTCGGCCGTGCCCAGGCTGCTGATGCTGTTGCCCGGGCCGTACTCCTCGAAGTACCACTCGCCGCCGATGTTGACGACGCCGGCCGGCGCCTCGGGCTCTTGCATCGGCGTGCCCTTGAGCGCGGTGCCCATGTAGTCGATCCACACCGGCAGTGCGAGACCGCCGCCGGTCTCGCGGTCGCCGAGCTTGCGCAGCTGGTCGTAGCCGATCCATACCACCGCGACGCGCGTCATGGTGAAGCCGGCGAACCAGGCGTCCTGCGAGTCGTTGGTCGTGCCGGTCTTGCCGTACAGGTCCGGGCGCTTCAGCGCGCCCTGGGCGCTCGCCGCGGTGCCGCTGCGCGTCACCTCCTGCAGCAGCTGGTCCATCACGAAGGCATTGCGCTCGTCGATGGCTCGCATCGACTCGTCGAGCGCCGGTGGGCGGGTCTGCGCGACGATGCGGCCCTTGTTGTCGGTCACGCGCATGACCAGCACCGGGTCGACGCGGTAGCCGCCATTGGCGAACACGCCGTAGGCGGTGGCCATCTGCAGCGGCGTCACCGAGCCGGTGCCCAGCGCCATCGGCAGATAAGGCGGGTGCTTGTCGGCGTCGAAGCCGAAGCGCGCGACCCAGCTTTGCGCGTAGCTGGTGCCGATCGACTCGAGGATGCGGATCGACACCATGTTCTTTGATTTCGCGAGGGCCCGGCGCATCGACATCGGCCCCTCGAAGTGGCCGTCGTAGTTCTTCGGCTCCCAGGGCTGGCTGCCGGTGGTGCTGGCGTCGTAGAACAGCGGCGCGTCGTTGATCACGGTGGTTGGCGTGAACCCCTTCTCCAGCGCGGCCGAGTAGATGAAGGGCTTGAAGCTCGAACCCGGCTGGCGCCACGCCTGCGTGGCCCGGTTGAACTTGCTCTTCGCATGATCGAAGCCGCCGACCATGCTGCGGATGGCGCCGTTGCGCGGATCGATCGACACGAGCGCCCCCTCGACCTCCGGCAGCTGCGTGATCGACCACGCCCCCTTGGCCCCCTTGATGACACGGATCACGGCGCCGCGGCGGACCTGGATCTTCGGGTTGGCCTTGGGCGACAGCCCGCTGGCGGCGGGGCGCAGGCCCTCGCCGGTGATCGTCAGCATGTCGCCGGATTGCAGCGCCGCGACGACCTTCCGCGCCTCGGCTTCCAGCACCACCGCGGCCTTGATCTCGTCGTTGTCGGGGTGGTCGTCCAGCGTTTCCGCGATCGCCGCGTCGCGCGCCGCCGCATCGTCGGGCAGGTCCACATAACCCTCGGGACCGCGGTAGAACTGGCGCCGCTCGAAGTCGGTGATGCCCTTGCGCAGCGCCCGGTAGGCGGCCTCCTGCTCGACCGAGTTGACGCTGGTGTAGATGTTCAGCCCGCGGGTATAGGCATCCTCGCCGTACTGCGCATAGATCAGCTGGCGCGCGGTCTCGGCCACGTAGTCGGCGTGCAGCGGCACCGCGATCTCCTTGCGGTAGACCAGCTTCTCGGCCTTGGCGGCCTCGGCCTGCTCCTCGGTGATGTAGCCGTTCTCGTACATCCGCTCGATGATGTACTGCTGGCGCTGCCGGGCGCGCTGCGGATTGGCGATCGGGTTGTAGGCCGAGGGCGCCTTGGGCAGGCCGGCGAGCATCGCGGCCTCGGCGATGCCGAGCGACTTCAGCGGCTTGCCGAAATAGATCTCCGCGGCGGCGCCGAAACCGTAGGCGCGCTGACCGAGGTAGATCTGGTTCATGTAGACCTCGAGGATCTGCGGCTTGCTCAGCTGGCCCTCGATCTTGAAGGCCAGCAGGATCTCGTAGATCTTGCGGCTGAGCGTCTTTTCGGTCGGCAGGTAGAAGTTGCGCGCCACCTGCATCGTGATCGTCGAGGCGCCCTGGCTGCGCGATTCGCCCACATTGGCCAGGCCGGCGCGCACGATGCCGATGTAGTCGACCCCGCGGTGCTGGTAGAAGCGCGCGTCCTCGATGGCCAGCACCGCGTGCTGGACCACCTCGGGGATCTCGGCGATCGGCACGAACTGGCGGCGCTCCTCGCCGAACTCGCCGATCAGCACCTCGTCGGCCGAGTAGATGCGCATCGGCAGCTTGGGCCGGTAGTCGGTCAGGCCGCTGATCTCGGGCAGGTTCGGGTAGGCCACGGCGAGCGCCAGGCCGACCAGCGCCGCGCCGGACAGGGCCGCCGCCAGCAGCAAGCCGGCAACGATGGACAGGACCCACAGCGGCCAGCGCCAATAGGCGGGCAGGCCGGCAAAGAGAGGGAAGCGGGATCGCGCGGACGGGCGGGCAGCGCTGTGGCGTTCGTTCGCGCTCATGATCCTCCGGGTTGGGTGTCGCGATTATAGGAATCGCATCTGCGGCAACCGTCACGGTTCAGCATCACTGGCGCACTGGCCAGCGCGGCAAGTCGCGGCTACCGTTGTCACGGTGTGTTTCTCGTGTGAGGTTTGCAACGGGAGCGCGTGGCGCGGTGGCCGGAAAGCTTTGGGGCACAAAGGCTTTACTGCTAGCATTGAAGTAACTTCTTAACAGCCGCAACGCGGTGCGCGGGGAGACGGCGTGGGCCTTCTTGACGGGTTGATCGGCGGCAAGCAGACAGCGCTTTTCGGCTTAGACATCAGCTCGTCGAGCGTCAAGCTTGTCGAGCTCGGTCAGTCCGCTAGCGGTGAATACGTGCTCGAGCGCTTTGCGACCGAGAGCTTCGAGAAAGGCTGGATCGCTGACGGCCAGATCGAGAAGTTCGACGAGGTCGCCGACGCGGTCCGCCGTGTCGTGACGAAGAGCGGCACGCGCACCAAGCGTGTCGCGATGGCGATGCCGCAATCGGCGGTCATCACCAAAAAGATCATGCTGCCGGCCGGACTGCGCGACGAGGAGCTCGAGCTCCAGGTCGAGTCCGAGGCCAACCAGTACATCCCTTTCTCGCTCGATGAGGTCAGCCTCGACTTCTGCGTCGTCGGACCCAGCCCGACCTCGGCCGGTGACGTCGAGGTGCTGATCGCGGCATCGCGCAAGGACCGCGTGCAGGACCGTCAGGGGCTGGCCGAGGCGGCGGGGCTGAAGCCTGTGGTGCTCGACATCGAGTCGCATGCCTCGCGGCTGGCGATGACGCGCATCGTCGCCGGGCTGCCGAACCAGGGCAAGGATGCGCTGGTCGCGCTGTTCGAGATCGGCGCCGAGACCACCAGTCTCAAGGTGCTGCGCGATGAGGAGCTGCTCTACGACCGCGACCAGGCCTTCGGCGGCTCGCAGCTCACCCACATGATTTCGCGCCAGTACGGCTTCTCCTTCGAGGAGGCCGAACAGAAGAAGCTCGCGAGCGATCTGCCGGAAGACTACGAGAGCACGCTGCTGGCTCCCTTCGTCGACAGCCTGTCGCAGGAGATCGGACGTGCGCTGCAGTACTTCTTCACCAGCACGCCGCACCACAAGGTCCACTACGTGATGCTGGCCGGCGGGACCGCGACGCTGAGCGGGCTGAAGGAGCGCGTCACCGAGCTGACGGGCTTTGCATCGATGGTTGTGAATCCGTTCGACGGCATGCGGCTGGGCTCCGCGGTGCGCGAGAGCAAGCTGCGCCGCGAGGCGCCCGCCTACCTGACGGCCTGCGGCCTTGCGATGCGGAGGTTCCTGACATGATCCTCATCAACCTGCTGCCGCACCGTGAGGAACGGCGGCAGCTGCGCAAGAAGGCGTTCTTCGCCGGGCTGGGGCTGTCGGCCGTCGCCGGTGTGGGTATCGTCGCGCTGTGGTACCTGGTGCTGCAGCAGATGATCAGTGGCCAGCAGGAGCGCAATGCCTTCCTCACGGCCGAGATCAAGAAGCTCGACGAGCAGATCAAGGACATCGCGACGCTGAAGGCGGAGATTGAAAGCCTGAAGGCGCGCCAGAAGGCGGTCGAGGACCTGCAGACCGATCGCAACGTGCCGGTGCACCTGCTCAACGAGCTGGTCAAGCAGACGCCTGAAGGGGTGTATCTGACGAACATCAAGCAAGACGGTCAGGTGGTCGGGGTGACCGGCATCGCCCAGACCAACGAGCGGGTGTCGGAGTTCCTGCGCAACACGGCCTACAACGCCGTCTGGCTCGAGCGGCCTGAGCTCGTCGAGATCAAGGCGGCCAATGTGACGACCGCTGCGCGCGAGCAGAAGCGCCTCTACGACTTCTCGGTCAAGGTCACGCTGAAGCGGCCGGGCGATCATGCAGTCGACCCGGCGGCTGGTGGCGCCTCGGCGCCCGGTGCGCCGTCGGCGGCGAAGTCCGGAGGGGGGGCGTGATGGCGGGCCGGAGCAAGCTGAACTTCGATCTGAATGCGGTCTTCGCCGACGCATCCAACCAATTCCGTGGGCTGAATCGCAACGAACCGGGCCAATGGCCGATCCTGCCCAAGCTGGCGGCATTCGCCGGCGTGGTGCTCGCCGTCGTTGTCGTCGGCTGGTTCTTGCTCTTGTCGCCGACCGACGATGAGCTCCAGGCCGAGCGCAATCTTGAGCCGGGACTGAAGAGCGACTACCGCGCCAAGCTCGCACAAGCCGTCAATCTCGGCGAATTGCGCAAGCAGAAGCTCGAGGTCCAGGAGTACGTCACCCAGCTCGAGAAGCAGTTGCCCGGCAAGGCCGAGATGGACGCGCTGCTGTCGGACATCAACCAGGCGGGCCTGGGGCGTGGCCTGCAGTTCGAGCTGTTCCGGCCGGGGCAGGTGGCGGTGAAGGACTATTACGCCGAGCTGCCGATCACGATCAAGGTCACTGGTCGCTACCACGACATCGGTGCATTCACGGCCGACGTGGCCAACCTGTCGCGCATCGTCACGCTGCACAACCTGACGATTTCCGGTGCCTCCGTTGGGGGGGCTGCGGTGGCCAATCAAGGGCTCGGCAACTTGAGCATGGACGCGACGGCGAGGACCTACCGCTACCTCGACCCGAACGAGATCGAGTCTCAGCGCAAGTCGCGTGCAGAGGCGAAGAAGGTCAAGCCATGACGAGCTCAGAGTTCATTCGACGCCTTCCCCTTGTGGTTGCGATCATGGCTGTCGTGGCGCAGCTTTCTGGCTGCGGCGCCGCTCAGGAAGAATTGCAGGGCTGGATGGATCAGCAGCGTCGCGAGGTCAAGCCGAACGTGCCGCCGCTGCTGCCACCGAAGCGCTTCGACCCGCAGCCCTACGAGCAGGCCGAGGCTGTCGAGCCGTTCAGCAACCAGAAGCTGACCGTCGCGCTCAAGCAGGAGGCGCGTCAGCCGAACTCCCTGTTTGCCGCCGAGATGAACCGGCGCAAGGAGCCGCTGGAGGCCTACCCACTCGACTCGATGAGCATGGTCGGGAGCGTGTCCAAGGCGGGGCGCCCGATCGCGCTGCTCAAGGTGGACAAGTTGCTGTACCAAGTCGATGTTGGCGATTACCTCGGTCAGAACTACGGCAAGGTCACGAAGATCTCGGAAACCGAGGTGACGCTGCGGGAGGTGGTCCAGGACGCTGCCGGCGAATGGATCGAACGACCTGTCGCTCTCCAGCTGCAGGAGAAGAGCAAATGAAGACGAGCCCCCGGGGGAACATGATCACCATCCACTGGCGAGCGGGCGCTGCGGCGCTCGCACTGTTCTGCTGCGGCGTGCCCGCCTGGGCGCAAGCCCTGATCCAGTCCGTCAACGCCTCGCAGCAAGGGGCGACCGATGTGGTGCGTATCGAGCTCAGCGAGGCCTTGCCGGCGGTGCCGAATGGCTTTGTGGTGCAGACGCCCCCACGGGTGGCTATCGATTTGCCGGGTGTCGGCAGCGCGCTCGGACGCAACAGCATCGACGTGAACCAGGGCAACCTGCGCAGCGTCAACGTCGCGCAGGCCGGCGATCGCACGCGGCTGGTGCTGAACCTGAAGCAGCCTGGCAGCTACGAGGCGCGGCTCGATGGCAAGGTACTGGTGCTGACCGTCCAGACCGGTGCCGTCGTTGCGGCGGCACCAGCACCGGCCGCGACCCCGTCGCCTGTGGCGCAAGCGCCGGCGGCGCCGACGCGGTTTGCCGAGAGCCTCAACGCGGCGCCCCAGGTGCTGCGCGGCATCGATTTCCGGCGTGGCACCGACGGGGCCGGGCGCGTGGTGGTCGAACTGCCGAGCAATCAGGTCGGCGTCGATATCAAGCAGCAAGGTCAGAACCTGGTGGTCGAGTTCCTGAAGACCAACCTGCCGGAGGGGCTGCGGCGTCGGCTCGACGTGACCGACTTCGGCACGCCGGTGCGCACCGTCTCCAGCCTTCAGAGCGGTGACCGTGTGCGCATGGTCGTCGAGCCGACCGGTGTGTGGGAGCACAGCGCCTACCAGACCGACACACAGTTCGTGCTCGAGGTGCGGCCGCAGAAGGTGGACCCGAACAAGCTGACCCAGGGGCCGGGGTATGCGGGCGAGAAGCTGTCGCTGAACTTCCAGAGCATCGAGGTGCGCGCTCTGCTGCAGGTCATTGCCGACTTCACGAACTTCAACGTCGTGACCAGCGACACCGTGACCGGCAACGTGACACTGCGTCTGAAGGACGTGCCCTGGGATCAGGCGCTCGACATCATCCTGCAGGCCAAGGGTCTCGGTGTGCGCAAGACCGGCAATGTGCTCTGGATCGCGCCGAAGGAAGAGATCGCGACCAAGGAAAAGCTCGACCTCGAGTCGAAGCAGCAGATCGCGTCGCTGGAGCCTGTTCGCACGCAGGCCTTCCAGCTCAATTACAGCAAGGCCGAGGAAGTCTCCAAGATTCTCAATGGCAATGCGGAAGGGCAGCAGGCGGCTGGCGGGGGGAGTGGTGGTGGACAAGGTGGCCAAGCCCGCCGCATCCTGTCCGAGCGTGGGACGGTCACGCCGGACAAGCGCACCAACCAGCTGTTTGTCAGCGACATTGCGACCAAGCTTGAAGAAGTTGCCAACATCATCAGCCGTATCGACATTCCGGTGCGACAGGTGCTGATCGAGGCCCGCATCGTCGAGGCCGCCGATTCCTTTGGCCGCGAACTCGGGGTGCGTCTCGGCACGTCGACGACGAATCCGAGCAGTCACTTCAACATTGGCGGTAACTACCTGGGGACGAGTGCGAGCACCGGGCAGCAAAACCCGATCAACAGCCAGGGGGTGGTGACGGGCGCGCTGTCTCGCAACAGCTACTTCGTCAATCTGCCGTCCTTGGGCATCAACGATCGTGATGCCGCGACATTCGCGATCTCACTGTTCAACTCGAGCCTGAACCGCTTCCTCAACCTCGAGCTCTCGGCGCTGGAGGCCGATGGCAAGGGCAAGGTCGTGTCGAGCCCGCGGGTCATCACGGCGGACCAGGTCAAGGCCGTGATCGAGCAGGGTACCGAGATCCCCTTCCAGACCGCGACCTCGAGCGGTGCGACGGCGATCCAGTTCCGCAAGGCCACCCTGAAGCTCGACGTGACGCCCCAGATCACGCCCGAAGGCAACATCATCCTGAACGTCGATGTCGCCAAGGACAGTGTTGGCGGTGCAACGGCGGCGGGCCTGTTGATCAACACCAAGCGCGTGCAGACACAGGTCTTGATCGACAACGGCGGCACGGTCGTGATCGGTGGCATCTTCGAGCAGGAAGAGCGCGAGGACGTCACCAAGGTGCCGGTGCTGGGTGACATCCCCGTCATGGGGGCCTTGTTCCGCACGAAGAGTCGCCGCGCGGACAAGACCGAGCTGCTGGTGTTCCTGACGCCGAAGGTGATCGCCGACCGCGGTGTCGCGCGCTGACCCTCGGGGACCAGGCGGCTAGAGCCGTGCATCGTGGACGGCATGGGAAGCCTGACTTGCGGACTTTGACGTCGCGATGCTGATCGGCCTGATCGGCCTGCCTGGTTCCGGCAAGTCCTCGGTCGGCAGACAACTCGCCAAGCGCCTCGGGGTCGGCTTCGTCGACTCCGACACCGTGATCGAAGAGCGGATCGGCGAACCGATCCGCTCCTTCTTCGACCGCGAGGGGGAGGCACGCTTTCGCGATGTCGAGGAACAGGTGATCGCCGAGCTCTGCGGCAGCGGCGCTCAGGGCGTGCTGGCCACCGGCGGAGGGGCCGTGCTGCGCGAGGCGAATCGCCGCGTGCTGCGTGCGTCCGGCACGCTCGTCTACCTGCGCGCCAATCCCGACGAACTGCAGCGCCGACTGCGCAACGACACGCAACGGCCCTTGCTGCAAGGGGTCGATGCACGCGCCAAGCTGCGGGAGCTGTACGCGCAGCGCGACCCGCTGTACCGCGAGGTCGCGCACTTCGTGATCGAGACGGGCCGGCCCTCGCTGCCGACCCTGGTCGGCATGATCCTGATGCAGCTCGAGTTGGCCGGCGTCGTCGACCCGGCGCGTGTGCCCTCGGTCGTCGCACCGTCACGCTGAAGCGGCCTCGTACACTGTCGGCACCATGAGTGTCCGACCCTCCGCCGCCAGCACCACCGTCACGATCGACCTGGGCGAGCGCAGCTACCCAATCCACATCGGCTCCGGGCTGATCGCCGAGTCGAACGCCTTCGACGCTGCCCCGGCGTCGGCGTTGGCCGTCGTCGTCAGCAACACCACGGTTGCCCCGCTGTACGCCGAGGCGCTGATGCGCACGCTGCGCGCACGCCACCGCCGTGTCGAGCTGATCGTGCTGCCCGACGGCGAGGCGCACAAGGACTGGGCGACGCTGAACCTGATCTTCGATGGGCTGCTGCGCCTGGGCGCGGATCGCAAGACCGTGCTGTACGCGCTCGGCGGGGGCGTGATCGGGGACATGACCGGTTTCGCGGCCGCCGCCTTCATGCGCGGAGTGCCTTTCGTGCAGGTGCCGACGACGCTGCTCGCGCAGGTCGACTCCTCGGTCGGCGGCAAGACCGGTATCAACCACCCACTGGGCAAGAACATGATCGGCGCCTTCCACCAGCCGGTGGCGGTGGTGGCCGACCTCGACGTGCTCGCGACGTTGCCGCCGCGCGAGCTGCGAGCCGGTCTCGCGGAGGTCATCAAGTACGGGCCGATCGCCGACGCCGACTTCCTCGCCTGGACCGAGGCGCAGGTCGACGCGCTGCTCGCGCGCGATCTGACGGCGGTGACTCACGCGGTGCGGCGTTCCTGCGAGATCAAGGCGCAGGTGGTCGGCCGCGACGAGCGCGAGTCCGGGCTGCGCGCGATCCTGAACTTCGGTCACACCTTCGGGCATGCGGTCGAGGCGGGCCTGGGCTATGGCGAATGGCTGCACGGCGAGGCGGTCGGCTGCGGCATGGTGATGGCCGCGGCGTTGTCGGCGCGGCTCGGTCTGCTGCCGCAGGCCGACGCCGAGCGCATCGCGCGGCTGGTGCAGCGTGCCGGGTTGCCGGTGCGGGGCCCGGCCTTCGGCGTGGCGCGGTGGCTCGAGCTGATGCGGCTGGACAAGAAGGCCGAGGATGGCGAGATCCGCTTCGTGCTCCTCGACAGGCTCGGCCATGCGCTCGTGCGTGCCGCGCCGGACGACGCCGTCCGCGCCGTCATCGACGCGCACTGCGCCTAGCCCGGCGTCGCGGCGGGCATGGCCCTCGAGCGCTACGCCAGCGATCCGCGCGCCAGCCGCGGCCGCCGCCACGACGAGCCACCCGCGCCGACGCGCGACGCTTTCCAGCGCGATCGCGATCGCATCGTCCACTGCACCGCGTTCCGCCGCCTGGTCTACAAGACCCAGGTAGCACCAGCCGAGCCGAAAACCACGCACAAACAGTGGTTTCTACGCGACCGGCTCTCACCCCTCCGCCGGGGGTAAAGGAAGACCTGCAGTTTCTGCGGCATTAACCAGCCATGAGCTGGAACGCAGAAACGCCATCAGGACCGCTGCACGGTGTCTTCTAGCGCACGGGAGGACCATCCAAAGGGGGTGGTCACACCTTCGGTGGCACCGGAGGCGCCTTAGGGCTGAAGTCGATCAAGTGCATCAGGCGCCGCTTCCACCAAGCTGGCCGGACGACGTTGGTGCCACCCGAGCCGACGCTGAGCTGGAACTCGCACTCGGCGACAAGCGCGCTCAGGGAGCAGGGCTCCTGGGCCTCCAGCGACACGCATTCACTCATCCATGCGTCGATGGTGGTTGCCTCCGGGTACTCGCCAGCCGCATGCACTGCTGCCAACAGCCGCCTGAAGTCCTTGACCATGTTCGAGTGCAGGTTCGCCTTCGTGCTCGGTGCAAACACCAGCAACAGCGTACTGACCACTGCGACGCCGCCGGACAGCCAAAGCTGTACGTCCCGACGGGTTGCAAGCAGCTCATAGACCGCGCCGGTGCTGCCGAGTACCGCTACGGCTTGCAGCACCTTGTCGCTGAGCTCGTAGTACCTCGCGCGCTTCTGGTGATACAGCGCTGACAGCCTGAGCTTGTAGATCAGCGTGTCCCTGCGGTCCCACTGGTGCCTGTCGAACGCTCTGATGTCAGCGTCGGTCATGGCAACCCAGCCGATCCGTCAGGGCTTCTTCGGCGGAGGCGGAGGGGTCGCCGGCTTCGAGTGGATTGGATCGACGCGGGTGTTACCGCCTGGCAGGGACTTGCCCGGCGTTGAGAGCGGGGTGCCTGACGGCGGCGTGGGGATGTGGATTTGCCGACCGCCGCCGTTGTCGCGCGGAGCAGGCCCGTTGGTGCCTTTGGTGGCCATAGCTGCTGTACCTCTGGAGGGAGTGCTGGAACGAAAAAGGGGTCACCCTTACGAGTGACCCCTCAACGAACTACTTCTTCTTTGTGGGCGCCGGGGGAACCGGCGTGCGCTCCTTGACCGTCGTGTCCGGGTGCGTCTTGGCGTAATGCTCCTTGACGTACCGGCCGGTGACGGCGCTGCGGTGGCTGACTTGCGATTTACTCGCGGCCATGGTGTCAGTCCTTTCAATAGGATCAACAACGAGCCCGACGCCTCCAGCAGCAGCTAAAATCTCCAGGCTATCCGGGGAGTTCTAACCGCTTCCCTTCCCCTGGGCTCAACCAGTTCGGGGGCGCTCAAAGCCAGGTTCCCGCCTGGCTTTTTGCGTTGGGGCACTGTAAGTATAGCCAGCCCTTCGCGCGGCGGATGTGTGCAACCCTGTGGAAATGCGGCGATCGAGCCGGTTACGCGCGCGAATCCTCGGCTTTTTGCTCTGCAGGCCCATCGCCGGTGATTTGCTAGTGGTCTTCGCGTCGTAGATGACCCCTTGGTGGTCACTTCTCCACCAGCACCCCGCCCGCTTTACCTTGGCGCCCCGGACTCGTTTGATCGTTCCCTGTCCGGGGCTACACCCGCTTCCAGCGGATCACGGTGCAGGTTGCTTCGGTAGCTTGTTCCGCAACTCTTCGATGCTCTGGGAGAGCTGAACTGCCTGTTCTTGTGCCTTCCGGAGCATCACCTCAGCAGCTTGAATCTGCTCCCATCCTGGCTGACTCGTAACCGCAACAAAGTGCGGGCGCTCATCGAGTGGGTGTGGGCATTCAGCGAACGTAGATAGCCTGGAAATCAGCAAGGCGAACACGCCGGTGATCATCAAGATCGCGCTGACTAGGTGTGCCCCAACGACAACTTGCCCGTAGCCAGGGGACGGGCTGAAGTCGTTCAAGCCGAGCGTTGAGAGGCTGATGTACAGGGCTTCGCCACGAGTCTTCGACGTAGCGAACACGTCGTCACCCACATAGAGCGCAGCAAAGCCGAAAGTCATCGCTGCCATAAGTAGCGTAACGAACGGCAAGCCACCATGTCGGGTCGGGAACAAGTACTGAGTTAACTTGTGCAGGTCCTCGCACCAGTACTTGTCGTCTGCCCGTTCAGCTGCAGCGCGTAGCACAAGGACAAGGTAAACGTCGACCACCAGCGCTACAGCGCCACCGAACAAGACCCCGAGACTGTGAACGGTAGGCTGCGAAGTTGTACCGGCTGAGCACACGGCGAACCCACCGAGGACCGCCAATACCGACGCGAACAACAGTAGTTGCCAGTCGTCTTTTCGCTGCGACTTTCTGTAGTTGAGCAATGTCTCTTCAGTGTTCATCGCTGGTTGACCTCTCACCCGTATTCCAGCAGGTAACCTTGGATGCGGGAACCCCTTGATGGGCCTCTCTCGATAAATACCGGGCTTGAACTTGAAAGGCCCGTATGTCGATCCCCAGCGCGCACCCCGCATCCCACCTCCAGAAGCACGCCCCCACAGCGATTGCATCGCTGATAACCGCCGCAGTGGTGTTTCTCGCCCAGTCCGCTTGGAACGACCGGATCGACAAGGCCGATGGCGCCGTCCTACGTGAGCAGATCACCGCGCTGACAACCCAGGTGATCGAGCTGCGGTCCGACATCAAGGCGATGCAGGGCAACTACACGATGTTGACGCTCGCTGAAAACTGACCCACCTACGGGGCGCCTGCTCGCGCAAAACT
>CAYOXW010000002.1:0-54729 GCA_964408005.1 uncultured Methylibium sp. | reverse complement strand
CTCGTCCAGCCCGAAGCGCAGGACGGTGAAGACGATGTAGCCGAGCCGCAGCAGCTGCCTCATCGCGCGGCAGCCGTGGGCAGCAGCGCACGCAGCGCCTCGCCGAGCCGGGCGATCGCCTGGGCCGGCGCCGGGCCGAGCAGCCGCTCGAGGTCGTGCGCGACATCCCACCGCAGGTTCTGGCCGAGCCAGGCGAGGTCGGCGGCGAACTGCGCATCGCCCTCCACCGCGACCTCGGGCGGCGCGCCTGCGAGCCACTGCAGCGCCTGGCGGTGCGGTGCCGCCAGTGCGATGCGCAGGCGCAGGTCCGGCGCGTCGGGGTGCGCCTCGACGAGCTCGAACAGCCCGGCGGCCGTGACGAGCAAGCCGACGGCCGGCGGCGCCGGCCAGGGGCCCGGTTCGACCTGCCATTCGATGCGCATCCGCCGGCCGGCATGACCGCGCAGGCGCTCGACGGCCGCCGGCTCGGCCCACAGCACGTGGTTGACGAGCAGCACCAGCCGCTCGAGCGCGGCCGGCATCAACGAGGTCGCGAGAGCTGTGAGCACGGCCAAAATTGTAGGCGCCGGCGCCGTGAACTCCGACACGGCAGCACGCCGGGCCGCGTCGTGCTCCCCACGACGCGGGGGAGTCAGCCCCATCGGCTTTGTGGTGACAATGCCGGATGCCCCGGGACCGCTAGCGAGTTCCGGGCCGCCTTCCCTCCCGTGCCATCGCATGTTCGAAGACCGAGGCCCCAAGCGAATCTTCTACAGCGCGCCGCAGTCCGTCACGTCCTTCGTCGCGGCGCTGCTGGAGCCATCGATCATCGTCGCCTGCTTCCTGGCGGTCAGCGCCTGGCATGACGAGCCGCTGCTGCGGGCCGGCCTGACGCTGTGCCTGCTGGTGTTCGCGCTGACCTTCCCGGGACGCAACCGCTTCCGTGATGGCCGCACCGAGGCGGCGGTGGATATCGTGCTGTCGTGGATCAGCCTGCTGCTGATCCTGCTGCTGTGCGGCTACGCCACCAACAGCCTCTACTACTTCGAGAACGACGTCCTGCTCACCTGGGCGCTGGTGACGCCGCTGCTGCAGTGGCTGGTGGTGGCGCTCGGGCGGCTGGTGCTGCAGCGCCGCGCGCACCTGCCGCACAACCGCAGCACCGCAATCATCGTTGGCGCCGGCCCGCTGGGCGTGAAGGTCGCGCGGGCGCTGCAGGGCCGCGTCGATGTACGCACCGAGCTGCTCGGCTACTTCGACGACCGCACGGACGACCGCATCGCCCCCGAGACCCTGCCGGCGCGGCGCGGCATGCTGACCGACGTGGCCGAGTACATCACCGCGCACGGCGTCAAGGAGGTCTACATCACGCTGCCGCTGGGCTCGCAGCCGCGCATCCTCAAGCTGCTCGAGTCGCTGCAGGGCACGACCGCCTCGCTGTTCTTCGTGCCCGACGTGTTCGGCATCAGCATCATCCAGGGGCGCCTGCGCGACATCAACGGCGTGCCGGTGGTCGGCATCTGCGAGACCCCGTTCACCGGCATCAACGAGCTCTCCAAGCGCCTGTCCGACATCGTGCTGGCCAGCCTGATCCTGCTGCTGATCTCGCCGCTGCTGGTGGCGATCGCGATCGGCGTGAAGCTCAGCTCCCCGGGGCCGGCGATCTTCAAGCAGCGCCGCAACGGCCTCGACGGCGAGGAGATCGTCGTCTACAAGTTCCGCTCGATGACGACCCAGGACAACGGTCGTCAGGTCGTGCAGGCCACGCGCGGCGACAGCCGCATCACGCCCTTCGGGGCCTTCCTGCGCAAGACCTCGCTCGACGAACTGCCGCAGTTCGTCAACGTGCTGCAGGGGCGCATGAGCATCGTCGGTCCGCGGCCGCACGCGGTCGCGCACAACCAGATGTACCGTGACCTGATCAAGGCCTACATGGTGCGCCACAAGGTCAAGCCCGGCATCACCGGCTGGGCCCAGGTCAACGGCCTGCGGGGCGAAACCGACACCGTCGAGAAAATGCGCGCGCGCGTCGAATACGACCTCGAGTACCTGCGAAACTGGTCCTTGGCGCTCGATCTGCAGATCATCGTGCGCACGATTCGGCTGGTGTTCTTCGACCGGCAAGCCTACTGAGGCCGAGACGCCGCAGACCCCTGCCTTCCGAGAACCGAACGAGGAAACCCGATGAACCGCCCGACCCTTCGCCACACGCCCAGGGCCCGCACCGTCTGGCTGGCCTGCCTGCTCGGTGTCCTGGCCTGCGGTGCCGCCCATGCGCAGCGCAGCCCCTACTCCCTGCGCGCCTCGCAGGCCTTCAGCTACGACTCCAATTTGTTCCGGGTGCCCGATGCGGCCGGGACCGACAGCGACATGATCTCGACCACGTCGCTGACGCTCGGTCTCGACCAGCCGATCAGCCGCCAGCGCCTGACCGCCTCGGCCACGGCGCGCGGCACCGCCTACCGCGACAACAGCGAACTCGACGGCTTCGGCTACGACCTCTCGCTCGGCCTCGACTGGGAAGCCGGCTCCAAGCTCAGCGGCATCGCACGCGTGCTGGCATCGCAGACGCAGGCCGGGTTCGAGAGCTACGGCAGCCTGGCGCAGCCGCAGTCGGGCCGCAACCAGGAGCGCTCGCGCATCGTCGATCTGCGCGGCCAGTACGGCGGCGAGTCGATCCTCACGCTCGAGGCGCAGGCCAACTACACCGACATCAGCTACTCGTCGACAGGCTTCGCCAGCCGCGAACGCAAAAGCGCGATGCTCGGCGCGGGCACGCGCTGGCGTCCCGGCGGCCCCTGGTCCTTCGGCCTGATGCTGCGCCGCACCGACGGCGAGTACCCGCGCTTCTCGGCCCTGGCCGGGGCCGACGAGTACGACCGCAACGACGTCGATCTGACGGCCGAGTACCAGCCGACCGGCGCGAGCCGCCTGACGGCCCGGCTGACGCACACCGACGAGAACCACGACCTCGACACCAGCCGCGACTTCAGCGGCGTCACCGGCGAGCTGCGCTGGAACTACCGCGCCACCGGCAAGCTCGCCTTCACCACGGCCGTGGTGCGCGAGACCGCCTCCGGCAGCTCGACCACGACGACGGCAACCCCGGGCGGCGAAGAGACCACGTCCTACCTGACCGACAGCCGGCTGGCCTCGCGCTTCATGCTGCAGGCCGACTGGGATGCGACGGCGAAGATCCGGGTCAGCGGCAACGCCGAATACTCGCGCGAGGACTACGACACCCAGTTCGTGGGCGGCACGTCGGGCAACCAGCGCGGTCACACGCGCCGTTTCGGCCTGACCGCGAGCTACGCGGCCACACGCGTGTGGACCTTCCAGTGCGCGCTGTCGCACATGAGCCGGGATTCGGGTGTGGTGATCGGCGGGCTCGACTACGCCTACGACGCCAACACCGCCTCCTGCAGCGCGACGCTGGCCCTGCAGTAAAGGCCGCACGGCCAGGGACCCGGTCATGGGACTCGTCGCAGCGGCCCGCTCGCGCCGCCGGTGGGTCGTTGCGGCCGTCGTTGCCGCGCTGCTCGGGCTCGGCGTGCTGACGTTCTGGAAAGGCCGCCGCGCCCTCGAGGCCCTGGTGCTCACCGACATGAAGGTCGTGACGCTGGCCTCCGGACTCGACACGCCCTGGTCGCTCGCCTTCCTGCCCGACGGACGCTGGCTCCTCAGCGAACGTCCGGGGCGGCTGCGCCTGTTCCCGCGCCAGGGCGGCCCTGGCGCGCTCGTGCAGGGGCTGCCACCGGTATGGCCGGCCGGCGGGCTGATGGGCATCGCGGTGGCGGTCGATGGTGGCGACCTCCCCTGGGTCTACTGGAGCTACATGGAGCCGGCCGAGGGGGACACCGGTCGCAACGCCGTCGCGCGCGGGCGACTGCGCGGCACGCAGCTCGAAGCCGTCGAGGTGGTCTTTCGCGACCCGCAGGCCGGACCGGACCGCGGCGCCTTCGGCTCGCGGCTCGCATTCGGCCCGGGGGGGCACCTGTTCATCACGCTCGGCGACCGCAGCGAACCGGAGCGTGTGCAACGCTTCGACTCCTACCGCGGCAAGCTGCTGCGGCTGCAGCCCGATGGACGGGTGCCGCCGGACAACCCCTTCGTCGGCCGCGCCGGCGCGCTGGGCGCGATCTGGGCGCTGGGCTTTCGCGACCCGCAGGGCATCGCGATCGATCCGGCGAGCGGCAACGCCTGGGTCAGCGACCATGGCCCGCTCGGTGGCGACGAGGTCAACCTCGTCAAGCCGGGCGCCAACCACGGCTGGCCACTGGTCAGCTACGGCTGCGAGGAACACCGCTGCGCACCGATCGGCGACGGCAGCCGCGAGAAGCCCGGTCTGGCCCCGGCAGCGATCTGGTGGGGCGAGGACGTCGCGGTCCCCCCGAGTGCGCTGCTGCGCATGGACAGCCCGCGCTACCCGGACTGGCGTGGCGAGCTGCTGCTCGGCACGCTACAGGGTCAGGCCTTGCTGCGGCTGCGCGTCGACGGCGAGCGCCTGGTCGATCCGCGCCCGGTGTATGCCGGCCGGGCCCAGCGCACCCGCGACCTGCAGCTCGGTCCGGACGGCTGGCTCTACCTCGTCACCAACACCCCGGATGGCCGCGTGCTGCGGCTCGAGCCCCGATGAGCGCGGGCACGGCATGCCATCGGCGCAGCGGCGCCACACCCCCTCACCGCGCCGCCCGGCTGACGGCCAGCTGGCGGCGCGGCGGCGGGCGCGGCCGCTCCACCGGCGGCGCTTACGCTGTCACCCCCGTCACCGTTTCCACGATCGCCCGCTGCTGCCTCCTCTTCGTGCCATGACCTCCGACGACCGCTTCGATGCGCGCATCCGCGCCGTTCTGCAAGACCACGCCCGGCTCAGCGTCGACGCGCTGAGCCTCGACCCGAGCGCCGACCTCTACCAGGCCGGCATGACCTCCCATGCGAGCGTGAACGTGATGCTCGCGCTCGAGGGCGCGTTCGAGGTCGAGTTCCCCGACCACATGCTCAAGCGCAGCATCTTCACCAGCATCGCCTCGATCCGGCAGGCCTTGGCCGACCTGAGCGAACGCTGAGACGCCGATGCAGTCGCAAGCCCGGCGCACCGCCCTGCGGCACGGCTGGCAGCTGGCCGAGCTGCCGGCCGATGCGCCACCGGGCGCCGAGGATCAAGCCCACGACTGGATCGAGGTCCCCGAGCTCGGCCCGGTCGCGGCGGTGCTGCGCGCGACCGGCCGCTGGTCGCTCGACGGGCCGCCGCGCCGCTTCGACGCCAGCGACTGGTGCTACCGCCTGGCCTTCGACGTGCCGGACGATGCCGATGCCGCGCCGCTGGTGCTGGGCTTCGACGGCTTGGCGACCGTCGCGACGGCCCGGCTCAACGGCGCGCCTCTGCTGCACTCCGACAACATGTTCGTCGCCCACCGCTGCCAGCCCGGCGCGCTGCTGCGACCGGGCCGCAACGAGCTGACGCTGCGCTTTGCCGCGCTCGACCCGCTGCTCGCCAGCCCGCGCGCGCGGCCGCGCTGGCGCGCGCCGATGGTCGAGCACCAGCAGCTGCGCTGGTGGCGCACCACGTTGCTCGGCCGCACGCCGGGCTGGTCGCCGCCGGCCGCGCCGGTGGGGCCATGGCGCGACGTCTGGCTCGAGCGCCCGGCGGCAGTCGGGCTGCTGGCGCACGGCCTCGACGTGCGGCTGGACGGGACCGACGGGCTCGTCGCCTGCCACGCCCGCCTGCACGGCGCCGACACGATCACATCGGTGCAACTGTGCGTCGCCCGCGATGGCCTGGTCCACCGTGCCCCCCTGGCACTCGCCGGTGACGCCACGGCCAGCGGCACGCTGACCGTGGCGCGCCCGACCCTGTGGTGGCCGCACACCCACGGCGAGCCGGCGCTCTACCGTGCCTGGCTGAACGTCACGCGGGCCGGATCGGCCGAACCGCTCGAGCTGCCGCTGGGCCAGATCGGCTTTCGCTCGATCGCGCTCGACACCACCGACGGTCGGTTCGCGCTGCGCGTCAATGGCGTTGCGGTGTTCTGCCGCGGCGCCTGCTGGATGCCACTCGATCCCCTGACGCTGGGGGCGTCGGCCGAGGCCTACCGCGCCGCGATCGCCCAGGTGCGCGACGCCGGCATGAACATGCTGAGGGTGGTCGGCGCGACCGTCTACGAGGCCGATGCCTTCCACGACGAATGCGATCGCCAGGGCGTGCTGGTGTGGCAGGACTTCATGTTCGCCAACATGGACTACCCGGGCGACGACGCCGCCTTCGCCGCCTCGGTCGAACGCGAGGCCCGCGGCCAGCTGGCGCGCTGGCGCGCGCGCCCCGCGATGGCGGTGCTGTGCGGCAACAGCGAGGTCGGGCAGCAGGCCGCGATGTGGGGAGCATCGCGCAGCCTGTGGCAGCCGGCGCTGTTCCACGACCGGCTGGCCGGCTGGGCCGCCGAGCTCTGTCCGACGCTGCCCTACTGGCCTTCGAGCGCGCACGGCGGCGCTTTCCCGCACCAGGTCGACCACGGCACGAGCTCCTACTACGGCGTCGGGGCCTACCTCGGCCCGCTCGAGGACGCACGGCGCGCGAACCTGAGGTTCGCCACCGAGTGCCTGGGCTTCGCCAACGTTCCCGAGACCGACACCCTGGCGCGCATGCCCGGCGGCCTCGCGCTGCGCACCCACCACCCGGCCTGGAAGGCGCGCACGCCCCGCGACCTCGGCGCCGGCTGGGACTTCGAGGACGTGCGCGACCACTACCTCGGCCGGCTCTACGGCCTCGATCCGGTCGCGCTGCGCCGGCTCGACCCCGATCGCTACCTCGCGCTCAGCCGCACCGTCGGCGGCGAAGTGATGGCCGAGGCGCTGACCGAGTGGCGCCGCGCCGGCTCGGACTGTGGCGGCGCGCTGCTGTGGACGCTGCGCGATCTCTGGGCCGGCGCCGGCTGGGGCCTGCTCGACGAGCGCGGTGCGCCCAAGCCCTGCTGGTGGCCGGTGCGGCGCGCGCTGCAGCCGATCGCGCTCGCGATCAGCGACGAGCGCCACAGCGGCCTGCAGCTGCGGGCCTGGAACGACCACGCCGAGCCGCTGGCGGCGACGCTCGAGTTCACCGCCTACAACGATGCCGGCCGCACGGTCGCCCAGGCGGTGCGCGAGCTCACCGTCCCGGCGCGCGGCAATGCCACGCTGCTCACGGCCGAGTTGCTCGACGGCTTCCTCGATCTCGGCCATGCCTTCCGCTTCGGCCCGCCGGTCGCGGACCTCGTCTGGGCCGGGCTGCGCGATGCCGACGGTCATCTGCGCGCACAGGCCTGGCATTTCCCGGCCGGCCGGCCCTCGACCCAGCTCGCCGACACCGGCCTCACGGCCCTGCTGGCGCGCGACGTCGACGGCCATTTGCAACTCGAGCTGCAGGCCGGCGGCTTCGTGCAAGACCTGCACATCGAGCTCGAAGGCCACCGTCCCGACGACGACCACTTCCACCTGCGCCCCGGCGAGCAACGCCGCATCGCGCTGCGACCGGCCGGCCCGGCGCCGCGCCGCACGCCGAGCTGCCGCCTGAGCGCGCTCAACGCCCGCCGCGTCCTGGTGCTCGACCTGCCGTGATGCCCTGCCCCGACGCCGAGCCGCTGTACTTCGGCTCCGATGCGGCGCCGCTGTTCGGCTGGCTGCACCGCAGCCCGCCCGAGGCCGGCGGCGCACTCGGGCTGCTCCTGTGCAACCCCTTCGGCTTCGAGGAGGTCTGCGCGCACCGCAGCCTGCGCCACCTGGCCTTCGCCGCGGCGAAGGCCGGGGTGCCGACGCTGCGCTTCGACTATCCCGGCTGCGGCAACTCCGCCGGCACGGACCGCGAACCAGGCCGGCCGGCCGCCTGGATCGCCTCGGTGCATGCGGCCGTGGAGGCGCTGCGCACGGCCACCGGCGTGACCCGGGTGGCGCTGTTCGGCATCCGCCTCGGCGCAGCGCTGGCGGCGCTGGCGGCCAGCGAGCGCGACGACATCGCCGGCCTGATCGCCTGGGCACCGGTGCTCAGCGGGCGCGCTTACCTGCGCGAACTGCGGCTGCTCGGCGAGACGCTCGACTCCAGCGGCCGGCCGATGCCGGTCGATCCGGCCCTGTTCGAGTCGGCAGGCTTCGGCCTGGCGCCCGACGCGGTCGCCGCGATCGAGGCGATCGACCTGCGCCGCCTGCCCCGCCGACCGGCGCCGCGGGTGCTGCTGGTACCGCGTGACGATCTGCCTGGCGGTGCCGACTGGCGGGCGGCGCTCGAGCAGGCCGGCACCGCCGTGACCGAGGCGGCCTGGCCGGGCTACGCGGCGCTGATGACCGACCCGCAGCGCGCCGAGTTGCCGCAGCGGCTGATCACCGGCACGCTCGACACGCTGCGCGACTGGCGCGGCGACGCCGCGCCAGCGCCCGCCCGGCCGCTCGGGCGCCCCAGCGTGGGCCTGGCACAGCCGGCCGGCGCGCTGCGCGAGACAGTGGTCGGCATCGACGCCGGCGGCACGCGGCTCTTCGGCGTGCTCAGCACCCCGGCCGAGGGCGTCGCGCGCTGCGGTGTCCTGATGCTGAATTCCGGCTCGGTCCACCACATCGGCCCGAACCGGCTGTGGGTCGAGCTGGCGCGCGACTGGGCCGCGCGTGGCATCGCGGTGCTGCGGCTCGACCTGTCGGGCCTCGGCGACAGCCCTCCCTGGCCGGGTGCGGCCGAGAACATCGTCTACTCGCCACATGCGGCCTCGGATATCGCCGCCGCGATCGCCTGGCTGCGGGCACTTCCGGGCATCGAGGACTGCCGACTGCTCGGGCTGTGCTCAGGCGCCTACCACGCCTTCAAGGCTGCGGTCGCGGGGCAGCCGATCGAGCACTGCGTCGCGGTGAACCCGCTGACCTTCTTCTGGGACCCGCGCTGGGTTGTCAACGAGGGACTGCGCGACTACGAGCCGCTCGACGCCCTCGTGCGTTACCGCCGGCTCGCGCTGAGCAGCCGGTCGTGGCGGCGCCTGCTGGCCGGCGAGCTCGACCTGCCGGCCATCGGTCGCATGCTGCGGCGGCGCACGACCCTGCTCGCGCGCGGGATGGCCACGGCGCTGGCGCGCGGCATCGGCCTGCCGCTGCGCGAAGACCTGGCCCGCGAGCTGGCCCGCGCCTGCGACAGGCCGCGCCGTCTGCACTTCGTGTTCTCGAACGGCGACCCCGGGCTGACGCTGCTGCGCCTGCAGGGCGGACGCGCGGTGCGCCAGCTGCTCGACAGCGGCCGCCTGACGCTCGCGCTGATCGACGGGGCCGACCATACCTTCACCCGCCGCGCCGGCCGCGCCCGGCTGGTGCGCCAGCTCGACGGCCTGATGGGATTGGACACCCCCCCCTGATCGGGTGGGCTCCAAGCGTGCCGGGATGCACGCCCGGCGCTCGCTCCCCTCATCCTGTCAGGTGTGCGGCCCGTGCCGCGGGGAGCTTCGGCATACGATGCGGCCCATGTCCACGAGCACTGCGTTCGAGTCGCTGCTGGTCGCCTGCCGGGCGATCGCCGGCGACGTCGCCGCGCGCCACGCGGCCGATGTCGATGCGCAGGCCCGCTTCCCGCACGAGACCCTCGCCGCACTGCGCGAGGCGCGCCTGCTGTCGGCCGGCGTGCCGCCTGCGGCCGGCGGCGCGGGCTGCACGCTGACCGAGCAAGCGCTGCTGTGCGCGACGCTGGCCCAGGCCTGCGGTTCGAGCGGCATGGTGCTCGCGATGCACTACATCCAGGTCGGCTGTCTCGTTCGCCATGCGGGCGATTCGGCCTTCTTGCGCGCCTACCTCGGCGAACTGGTCGCGCAGCAGCGCCTGCTCGCCTCGATGACCTCGGAGGTCGGCGTCTACGGCGACACGCGCTCGAGCCTCTGTGCCATCACACCGATCGGCGACGGCCGGCTGCAACTCGACAAGGACGCCACCACCGGTTCCTACTGCACCGAGGCCGACGCGATCCTGGTCACCGCCCGCCGGGCACCGGACGCCGCCGCCAGCGACCAGGTGCTGGTGCTGGTGCGGCGCGAGGACGCCACGCTGACGCAGACCACCAGCTGGGACACGCTGGGCATGCGCGGCACCTGCAGCCCGGGCTTCAGGCTCGCCTCGCGGGTCGCCTCCGAGCAGGTGCTGCCGAGCCCCTATGCCGAGTCGTCGGCGCAGACCATGGTGCCCTATTCGCACGTGCTGTGGTCGGCGCTGTGGTGGGGCATCGCCGCCGACGCCGTGGCACGCGCCGCCGCCCACGTGCGCCAGCAGGCGCGCCAATCCCCCGGTCACATGCCGCCGACCGCGCAGGCGCTGGCACGCGTGTCCGCCAAGCTGCAGACCATGCGCAGCCACTGGCTGACGCTGGCGCGCGACTTCGACGCCGCCTGCGCGCATGCCGACGGCCGCGAGGAGCTCACTTCGATCGGCTGGGCGCTGCGGCTGAACAACCTCAAGATCGCCGCCTCGGAGGCGGCGCCGGCGATCGTGCACGAGGCGCTGCAGATCGTCGGCCTGCTCGGCTACAAGAACGACAGTCCATACAGCCTGGGCCGCCACTACCGCGACGTGCTGTCGGCCTCGCTGATGATCTCCAACGAGCGCATCGCGGCACGCAACGCCGCGCTGCTGCTGGTCCACAAGGACCTCTGAAGCACACACGATGGTCGCCTCTCTCGCCCCAGCCGCCGCCGATCATGCCGAGGCCGAGGCCTTCCGCGCCGGCCTGCTCGCACGGGGCCTGCTGCTGCCCATGGGCGTACCCGGTCTGTTCGGACGCGGTCCGGTGTTCGAGGACGTGATCGAGCGCTTCAACACGCTCGTCTCCGAGGTCTCGCGCGAGGACCACGCCGAGTGGGTGCATTTCCCGCCGCTGATCGGTCGCCATCTGCTCGAACGCGTCAACTACCTCGACTCCTTCCCGCACCTGTGCGGCTCGGTGCACAGCTTCTTCGGCGACACGCTGCAGGCGCTGGCACTGGCCGAGCGCGCGAAGGCCGGTGGCAACTGGGGCGAACTGCTCGGCCCGACCGAGGTGGTGCTGACGCCGGCCGGCTGCTACCCGGTCTACCCTTGGCTGGCCGGCACGCTGCCGCCGCAAGGCCGGTGCGTCACGCTGCTGAGCTGGGTGTTCCGCCACGAGCCGTCGGCCGAACCGACGCGGTTGCAGTCCTTCCGCATGCGCGAATTCGTCCGCGCCGGGCGCGCCGAGCAGGTACTCGAGTGGCGCGAACGCTGGCTGCAGCGCGCGCTCGGGCTGTTGCGCTCGCTGGGCCTGCCGGCCGAGGTTTCGGTGGCATCCGATCCCTTCTTCGGCCGCGGCGGGCGCCTGCTCGCGAGCGAGCAGCGCGAGCAGAAACTGAAGTTCGAGATCCTGGTGCCGGTGATCTCACAGCGCGAGCCGACCGCGGTCTGTTCGTTCAACTACCACCGCGACCACTTCGCATCGATCTTCGGCGTCCGCAGCACCGACGGCGAGAGCGCCAACACCTCCTGCATGGGCTTCGGCATGGAGCGCATCGCGATGGCGCTGTTCAAGACCCATGGCTTCGAGCCGGCGCAGTGGCCGCCGGCGGTGCGCGAGCGGCTCTGGCCCTCGGTGCCGGCATGAGCGCGGTGCGTCACCCGATCGTCGAGGCCGCGCTCGGCGCGCAGGGCCGCGTGCCGAGCCCGCTGCACGCCGCCGAGCGCAGCTGGGTCGAGAAGAATTGCTACGCCGACCTCTGGATCGCGCTGCTGCACACGCTCGGGCTGGAGCCGCGCGCGATGCTGGGCTTCACGCTCGCGGTCGACTTCGAAGGCGACCAGTGGACCTTCTTCAAGCCACCGCATGGCGAGCTGCGTGCGCTCTACGGCATCGACGTGCAGGAGCTCAGCGTCTGGCGCCCGCTGCTCGACCACGCGCTCGAGCACCTCGCCGCCGGCAAGCTGCTCGCGACCGAGGCCGACGCCTACTGGCTGCCCGACGCCGCCGGCACCGACTACCACCGCCAGCATGTCAAGACGACGATCGTGCTCGCCGAGCTCGACACGGCCGCCGAGCGCGCCGGCTATTTCCACAACACCGGCTACTTCGAGCTGGCCGGCGCCGACTTCCGCGGCCTGTTCGGCGACGGTGTCGTGGCCGGTGCCCTGCCGCTGTTCTGCGAGTCGATCCGGCTCGACCGCCTGCAGCGCCGCGGCGGCACCGAGCTCGCGGCCCTCGCCGAGACGCTGTTGCGCGAGCATGCCGCATGGCGACCGGCCAGCAACCCGCTGCGACGTTTCGCCGCGCGCCTGGCCACCGATTGGCCGGACCTGCAGCGACAGGGCCTGCCGACCTACCACGCCTGGGCCTTCGCGACGATCCGTCAATGCGGCGCCGCGTTCGAGCTCGCGGCCCTGCACCTCGACTGGCTCGCCGCGCGGAACCGTCCGGGCCTCGCCGCCGCGGCCGAGGCCTTCCAGACCATCGCCACCGGCGCGAAGACGCTGATCCTGAAGGCCGCGCGCGCCGTCAACGCCGCTCGGCCGCTCGATGCCGATGCGCTGCTCGAGCAGATGGCGCTGGGCTGGGACCGCGGCTTCGCCGCCCTCGACCTCGCGCTCGCTCCGGCGAGCAGCCGCGCCGCCTGATGAGCTCCCTGTTCCCCTGCCGGGCGATGGCCGCCGGCCACCCGCCCTCCTTCGCATGAGCACCCGGATCGCCCTCGTCGGCTGCGGCTATGTCGCCGACTTCTACCTTGCCACGCTGCCGGCCCACCCCGAGCTCGAGGTCGCCGGTGTCTTTGACCGCCTGCCCGAGCGCATGGCAACGCTCGCGCGCACCTATGGCGTGCCGACCTACGGTTCGCTGCAGCAGCTGCTCGACGACCGCGGCGTCACCCTGGTGCTGAACCTGACCAACCCGCGCGAGCACTACGCCGTCTCACGCGCCTGCCTCGAGGCCGGCAAGCATGTCTATTCCGAGAAACCGCTCGCAATGGAAATGGCGCAGGCGCAGGAGCTCGTCGATTTGGCCGAGGCGCGCGGCCTGCAGATCACCAGCGCCCCCTGCAGCCCCCTCGGCGAGACCGCCCGGACGATCCGTCGCGCGCTGCGCGAGCAGCGCGTCGGGCCGGTGCGCGTGGTCTATGCCGAGATGGACGACGGCCTGGTGCACCGCATGCCCTACCAGCGCTGGCAATCGGTCTCCGGCATGCCCTGGCCCTACCGCGACGAGTTCGAGGTCGGCTGCACGCTCGAGCACGCCGGCTACTACCTGACCTGGCTGCTCGACTGGTTCGGCCCGGCCCGCAGCGTCACCGCCTTCGCTTCGGTGCAGGTACCCGACAAGGTCGCCGGCGAGGCCCTGACGCCGCCGGACGCGCCGGATTTCTCGGTCGCCTGCATCCGCTTCGACAGCGGCGTGGTCGCGCGCCTGACCTGCAGCATCCTCGCACCGCACGACCACTCGCTGCGCATCGTCGGCGACCACGGCGTGCTGTCGACAAGCGAGTGCTGGGACTACCGCGCACCGGTGTCGATGCGGCGCCTGCTGTCGATCCGCCGCAAGACCTTCCTGAGCCCGTGGCGCAGCCGGCTGCCGCTCGAGGCCGCTCCAGCCGGCTCGGCCGCCTACCGGCGCGCGCACAAGATGGACTTCGCACGCGGTCCGGCCGAGCTGGCCGCGGCGATCGCTGCCGGCCGCCCGCCACGGCTGTCGACGCGCTTCTCACTGCATGCCAACGAGCTCGCGCTGGCGATCCACCACGCGAGCCGCGACGGCAGCAGCTATCGCATGACGACCACCTTCACCCCGACCGACCCCACGGACTGAACCATGCCCGCCGTCGACCGTACGATCCGCTGGGGCCTGTGGGGCACCGGTCATCAGGCGCACGAGCTCGCGCTCGACTTCGCGCTGGTGCCGGGCGCACGGCTGCACGCGGTCGGCTCGCGCTCGGCCGACCGCGCGCGGGCCTTCGCGCAGCGCCACCGCGTGCCACAGCCCTGCGCCAGCCTCGAAGCGCTGCTGGCCGACCCGGCGATCGACGTCGTCTACCTCGCGACGCCCAACCACCGACACCTCGAGGACGGCCTGGCCTGCCTCGAGGCCGGCAAGGCCCTGCTGTGCGAAAAGCCCTTCGCGCTCGATGCCGACCAGGCCGCCACGCTGGCCGCCGCCGCGCGCCGGCGCGGCGTCTTCTGCATGGAGGCGATGTGGACGCGCTTCGTGCCGGCGGTCGTGGCGGCGCAGCGCCTGATCGCCGAAGGCGCGCTGGGCCGCATCGTGCGCATCGAGGGCGATTTCGGCTACCCGGCGCTGCCGAGCCCGGGCGACGCGCGCTTCGCGCCCGGCGGCGGCGCGCTGCTCGACCGCGGGGTCTACCTGCTGTCGCTCGTCCAGCAGTGGCTCGGCACGCCGGTGTCGGTCGCGGCGCAGGCCCGCCTCGGCCCGGACGGGGTCGACTGGCATTCGGCCTACCAGCTCGGCTACGCCGACGGCGCGGTCGCGCAGCTCTCGGCCAGCCTCGTGAGCCCCGGGCGCAACGAGCTGCTGATCACCGGCGAGCGCGGCCAGCTGCGCTTGCATGCGCCCTTCTACCGCGCCCACCGCTACAGCCTGCAGTCGAGCGCGGCACCCACCGCGGCCGCCGGGACCGGTGCGCCGCCGTCCTGGCGTGGCCGCCTGCGCGAACGCCCGGCACTGCAGCGCCTGCATCGCCAGCTCGAGCCGCTGCGCGCGATGCTCGCGCCGCTGGCAAGCCGCTGCCTGCCCTTTCCCGGCAACGGCTACCAGTTCGAGCTGCAGGAGGTCACCCGCTGCCTGCAGCGTGGCGCGCTCGAAAGCGCGTCGATGCCGCTCGACGACTCGGTCGCGGTGCTGACGATCGCCGACCGCCTGCGCGCCGCCTGGCGCACCCCGACCCCCTGAGTCCATGCCCGAATCCAGCCCCAAGCCGCGCGCCGTCGCCTACCTCGTCAGCCAGTACCCGATGCTGTCGATGATCTTCATCATCCGCGAGGTGCTGCAGCTGCGCCGCCTCGGCTGGCGCATCGATGTCGCGTCGATCAACGCCGCCGACCGCGCGGCCGACGGTCTGACCGCCGACGAGGCGGCCGAGGCCGACGCCACCTACTACCTGAAGCCGCACGGCATGCGCGGCGCGCTCGCCGCGCATGCCGACACGCTGCGGCGCGCACCGCGCGGCTGGCTGCGCGGTGTGCTCGCCGCCGTGCAGCTGGCCGGCGCCGACCTGCGCGCGCTGGCGCTGAACCTCGCCTACTTCAGCGAGGCGTTGATGGTCGGCGTGTGGATGCGCGAGCGCGGCCAGTGCCACCTGCACGCCCACCTCGGCTCGCAAGCGGCGACGGTGGCGCTGTTCGTCAAGCGGGTGTTCGGCCATGGCTTCTCGGTCACGGTGCACGGCCCGGACGAGTTCTACGACGCCTACCGCCAGTACCTGCCGCAGAAGGTCGCCGAAGCCGATTTCATCTGCTGCATCAGCCACTATGCACGCAGTCAGCTGATGCGGTTGGCACCCTATGCGCACTGGCACAAGCTCGAGGTCGCGCGGCTTGGCGTCGACCCGGCGCACTTCGCGCCGCGCCCGCGCCCGCAACCCGAGGACGGGGTGTTCGAGCTGCTGTGCGTGGGCCGGCTGACGCCCTCGAAGGGCCAGCACCTGCTGATCGACGCGCTCGCGCGCCTGCGCGGGCAGGGCCGGCGCGTGCGCCTGCGCGTGGTCGGCGCCGGTCCCGACCGCGCATCGCTCGAGGAGCAGGTGCGCCACCACGCGCTCGGCGAGGCCGTGATCTTCGAGGGGGCGGTCAACCAGGACCGCATCCGCGCGCTCTACGCGCGCGCCGACTGCTTCTGCATCGCCAGCTTCGCCGAGGGCATTCCAGTGGTGTTGATGGAGGCGATGGCCATGGCGGTGCCCTGCGTGACGACGCGCATCACCGGCATCCCCGAGCTGATCGAGGACGGCCGCGACGGTCTGCTGGTCGCGCCCTCGGACGTCGAGGGGCTGGCCGCGGCGATCGAGCGGCTGATCGACGACCCGGCGCTGTACGAACGGCTGGCCTGCGCCGGCCGCCGGCGGGTCGTCGAGGACTACGACCTGGCGCGCAACGTCGACCGCCTGGGCGAGATCTTCGCGCGCCGCATCGCCGGCGCACCGGCCCGCCGCGGGGAGCCGGCATGAGCGCGCTGCTGATCGACGCGCTCGCGGCGCTGCTGACCCTGCTCGCGCTCGGTGTGCTGGTGCCCGTCGGGGTGCTGACGCTGCAGCTGCTGCTCGCCCGCCCGGGGCTTCGCCTGCCCGCGCCCGCGGGACGGCGTCCGCGGGTCGCGGTGCTGATGCCGGCGCACGACGAGGCCGAGGGCATCGCCGCTGCGATCGCGGCGCTGCGCCCGCAGCTCGCGGCCGGGGACCGCCTGCTCGTCATCGCCGACAACTGCAGCGATGCGACCGCCGCCGTGGCCGCCGCGGCCGGCGCCGACGTCAGCGAACGCTTCGACACCACGCGCCGCGGCAAGGGCTATGCGCTGGACCATGGCATGCGCCAGCTCGCCGCCGATCCACCCGAGGTGGTGGTGATCGTCGACGCCGACTGCGTGGTCGAGCCCGGTGGACTCGAGCGACTCGCGCGCGAATGCGCCGCGCGCGCGCGGCCGGTGCAGGCGCTGTACCGCATGCTGACGCCCGACGGGGCCGGGCTGCGCCAGCGCGTCGCGCAGTTCGCCTGGCGCGTCAAGGGACAGGCGCGCGCGCTCGGCTACCGCCGCCTCGGTCTGCCCTGCCAGCTGATGGGCACCGGCATGGCCTTCCCCTGGGCGCAGATCGCGAGCGCGCCGCTCGCCTCCGGTCACCTGGTCGAGGACCTTCAGCTCGGGCTCGACCTGGCCGCGGCCGGCCACGCGCCCTACTACTGCGTCGAGGCGGTCGTGACCAGCAGCTTCCCAGCCTCCGAGGACGCGACGGCCTCGCAGCGCACCCGCTGGGAGCACGGCCACCTCGGCGTGATCGCGTCCCAGGGGCCACGGCTGATGTGGCGCGCGCTGCGTGAGCACCAGGGGGCGCTGGCGGCGCTGACGCTGGACCTGTGCGTGCCGCCGCTGTCCTTCCTCGTGCTGCTGCTCGGCGCGGTGCTCGCGGCCGGCGTGCTGTTCGCCCTCGCCAGCGGGCGGCTGCTGCCGCTGCAGCTCGCGCTGCTGGCGCTGCTGCTGTTGATCCTGGGCATCGGCAGCGCGTGGCGGCGCTTCGGCCGCGACGCGATCACGCTCGAGGAACTGCTCGGCATCCCGCTGTACGTGCTGGCCAAGTTGCCGATGTATGCGCGACTGCTGGTCGCCCGCCAGACCCAGTGGGTGCGCACCGGGCGCGACAAGCCGCCGCGCTAGGTCGCGGCGGCGACGCAGCGCGCGAGCGCGGCGAGCCAGGCCCCGGCCGGCGCGATGCTGCGCAGCTCGACCTCGACCGACCCGGTCTCGCAGGGGACGCGAACGCGCCGCCCGCCCACATCGAAGCCGACCTCGACGCGCGCCGGCGAGATGTCCAGCCCGGTGCCGATCGCCTTCAGGCAAGCCTCCTTGCGCGTCCAGCCGCGCAGGAAGTCCGCGGCGGCGTCCGCCGTTTCGGCCCGTGCATGCCACTCGGCCTGCTCGCGGGGCGAGCACACCCGGGCCACCAGCGCCCCGGCATCGCGGACCGGATGCAGCAGCTCGACATCGACGCCGACCTCGGCGCCCGCGCACACCGCGATCAGCGCCACGTCCCCGCTGTGGCTCAGGCTGAACTCGAGCGGTCCGCCACCGGCCAGCCGCGGCTTGCCGGCCGATCCGGTCTCGAAGCACAGCGTGTGCGGCCCGGCCCCGAGCTGCGCGCCCAGCACGCCGCGCAGCGCGACATGCGAGCGCTCCCAGCGCTGGCGCAGCGGCTCGGTACGGAACCGCGCGGCACGCTCCCGCTCGTCGGGGGACAACCACGCGTCCGCGCCCGCCGGCGCCGGCGTCAACAGGTCGACCCACCACAGGGCGACGTCGTCGAAGCCGGACGCCAGCCGGCGCCAGGGCAGCGTCATCGCCCCGCCAGCCGGTCGTTGCGCGGCAGGCCCCCGCGCCATAGCGCGCTGTGGCGCAGCAGGTCGCCGAACAGGCCCGGCGGATCGGGGTCGGGCTTGCGCTGCAGCCGCCGGCGCAGCCGCCAGAGCAGGAAGCCGGCCGCCCACAGCAGGTCGGTCGCCGCGGCGTAGACCCGGCCGTGGTTCTTGACGAAGTAGCGCCGGCGCGACTCGAACCAGTAGGCCGGCAAGCGCCGCCGGCCGGCCTGCTCGCCGGTCACGCCGGTGCTCTGGCCGGCGATGTGCATCACGCGGCTGCCAGGCACATGCCAGCAGGTCCAGCCGGCGCGCGCGGCCTGCAGGCAGAAGTCGGTCTCCTCGTAGTAGAGGAAGTAGTCCTCGTCCATCAGGCCGACGGACTCGAACACCGCGCGCCGCAACAGCAGGCTCGCGCCGGGCAGCCAGTCGACCCGCTCGGACTGCTCGCCCATCGTCAGCAGCACGCTCCAGCGGCGCAGCAGCGCGGTCACCGGGCCGAAGCGCAGCGCCGCCGACAGTTCGCCGAGCAGCGAGGGAAAGCGAAAGGCATGCGGCCACGGGCTGCCGTCGGCCAGCTCGAAGCGGCTGCCGGCGATGCCGGCGCGCGGGTGGGCGCGCAGGAAGTCGAGCAGCGCCGCGAGCGCGCCCGGCCGCACCTCGGTGTCGGGATTGAGCAGCCAGATCCAGTCCGGCGGCGTCGCGGACGCGAGCGCCGCGCGGATCGCCAGGTTGTTGCCGTAGGCGAAGCCGCCGTTGAGCGGCGCGCGCCGCAGGCTCGCCCAGCCGGCCCAGCCCTCGGCGTCGATCACGGCCGCGATGCGCTCGGCCGAACCGTCGCCCGAGTCGTTGTCGACCACGACGACGCGCGCGCCGGGGTGCTCGCGCAGCTCGACGGCGAGCGCCCGCAGCCCGTTGACGACCAGCGCCGCGGTACGGTAGTTGACGACGACGACCAGCACCGCCGTGCCGGCACCGCCACTCATGCCGCGCCGGCTCCCGGACGCGGGTCGACGCCGCGCCACACCGCGCTGTGGCAGGCCAGGTCGCGCCAGTAGTGCGGCGGGCGCCGCTGCGGCTTGCGCTGCAACCAGTGGCGCAGGCGGCCGATCGGATCGGCCGCCAGCACCAGCAGGTCGACCAGCGCCGCATAGGCGCGGCCGTGGTTGAGCACGAAGTAGCGCCGCCGCGACTCGAACCAGTAGGCCGGCACGCGCCGCGGCGCGCCCTCGCGCACCGTCACGCCGCTGCTCTGGCCGACCAGGTGGACGATGCGCGCCTGCGGCACATGCCAGCAGGTCCAGCCGGCGCGGCGCGCGCGCAGCGTGAAGTCGGTCTCCTCGAAGTAGAGGAAATAGCCTTCGTCCATCAGGCCGATGCGGTCGATCACCGTGCGACGCACCAGCATGAAGGCGCCGGACACCCAGTCGACCGGCCGCGGCTGCTCGGGAGTGCCCAGGCGCACCAGGTGACGCTCGAACAGGCGGTCGAGCAGGCCGAGGCCGAGCCGGTCGAGCGCCTCGCTGACCGCGTTCGGGAAGCGGAAGCAGCACATCTGCGGCGTCGCGTCCGGATCCTCGCTGCGCCCGCCGGCGATGCCGGCCTCGGGATGCACGACCAGGAAGTCGAGCAACAGCCGCAGCGCGCCGGGCCGCACCAGCGTGTCGGGGTTCAGCAGCAGCACGAACTCGGTCTCGTCCGGCAGCAGGCGCAACGCGACGTTGTTGCCGGCCGCGAAGCCGGCGTTGCGCGGTGCGCGCACCAGCGTCGCCCAGTCGGCCCAGCCGCGTTCGGCGATCGCGCGCTCGACCGGCTCGGCCGCACCATCGGGCGAGGCGTTGTCGACCACGATCACGCGCGTGCCCGGCACCGTGGCGATCTCGGTCGCGAGCGAGGCGAGGCAGGCGATCGTCAGATCGGCCGCCTTGTAGGCCACGATCGAGATCAGCAGCCGGCACGGCAGGGCGTCCGTCATGTCGGCATCCGGCCCAATCCGTCGATCACGCGCCGCAGCGCGGACACCAGCACCCGCACGTTGGGCTCGAGCACCATGTTGTCATGGTTGCCCGGCACCTCGAGCACCTGCAGGCTGCCGGCGTAAGGCGTCCAGAAATTGTCCTCGCGCACATAGTTGCGCTGCACGTCGACCAGCCGCCCGCCGCTGAGCCGGTAGCGGACATCGAGCCTGGGCCGGAACAGCGCCACCTTGACCGGTACCTTCGTCAGCCGGTAGCGCAGCAGCGAGCGCATGAAGGCATCGCCGATGCGTTGCGACTGGAAGTTGGCCGAGGCACCGTCGGCGCCATCGACCCCGTCCGCAGCGGCGGCAGCGCGACGCGCCCGCTTGGACTTCTCCCACTCGATGCGCTCGGCGACCTTCTCGCGCAGGAAGCGCGCACCGCCACGCTGCAGGCCCTGGGTGAAGATGGCGATCTTGTCGCTCAGGCTGAAATGCGGGATCTCGCGCGCCGGCGTGTCGAGCATCAGCACCGCCTGGACCTGCTCGCCGGCCTCGATCAACTGGCGCGCCATCTCGTAGGCGATCAACCCGCCACCCGAGAAGCCGCCGAGCAGATAGGGCCCCTCGGGCTGGACTTGGCGCAGCTCGACGAGGTAGTCGGCCGCGGCCTCCTCGAAGCTCTCGTGCGGCGCCGCATCGCCATACAGGCCGCGGGCCTGCAGCGCGTAGAAGGGCCGGTCCTCGCCGAGCAGGTTGGCCAGGTGGCTCAGGTTCAGCACATTGCCGAACATGCCGGCGACGATGAACAGCGGCGTGCGCCCGGCCACCGGCCCGGCGTGCATCGGCACGACATGGCGGAAGCGCAGCGCGGCCGGCGCGCTGGCCGCGGCGGTGGCCGGCGGAGCGCCCTCGTCCGCACCCTCGACATAGGGCCCGCCGCGCACCAGCTCGGCCAGCCCCGCGATCGTCGGCGACTGCATCAGCACCGACATCGGCAGGTCGGCACCGAATTTGTCGCTGATCTCGTTGAACAGGCGCACCGCGATCAGCGAATGGCCGCCGAGATCGAAGAAGCTGTCGCGGATGCCCACGCCCTCGACGCCGAGCAACTTGGCCCACAGCTCGGCAAGCGTGCGTTCGACCGCGTCGCGCGGCGGCTCGAAGTCACTGTCGAGCTCGGGGCGCGAGAAGCGCGCCGCATCGGCGTTCGCGTTCGACGCGCGGCTGACCGCCTCGGCCTGGGCGCCCAGCGCGGCAACGTCCATCGAGCTGATGACCTGCTCGGCGCGCAGCTCGCCGGCCAGCAGGCGGCGCAGCGCGGCGATGCCCTCGGCCGGGTCGATGCCCTGGCTGACGTTGTGCTGCAGCGCCAGCTCGCCGGGCGAGGCCGGCTTGGCGCGCGCCGCGGACGGCTCACTGGCCGCCTCCTCGACATGGCTCGCCGCCGGCCGCGGCCGCGGCGCGTGCCAGGGACCGTCGAGGCGGCGCAGCGTCAGGCGGTCGACCTCGGCCAGCACGCGGCCCTGGGCATCGCTCAGCGTCACGTCGAAGGCCGCGAAGTCGCTGCGCACCGAGCCGTCGCTCGCGAGCCGGATCCAGCTGTGCACCTCGGCCGGCAGCGGCGCGTGGAAGCGCAGGCCGCGATAGGAGATCGGCGCCCACAGGTTCTGTGCGACGTCGGCCTCGGCATAGCCGGGGATCAGGTCCATCGCGCAGCCGGTCGCGATGTCGACCACGCCCGGGTGCAGGCCGAAGTCGGTCAGGTCGGCGGCGAACTCGGCCGGCAGCTGCAGCCGCGCGAGCGCCTCGCGCTCGCCGAGCGCGAGGCGCTTGAGCACGCGCCAGCGCGGGCCGAACTGCAGGTGGCTCTCCTGCCGCGTGCGCAGCGCGCCGGGGCCCCCGGCGGTCTCGACGGCGCGCTGGCAGCGCGCCTCGATCTCGGCGAGCGGCAGGTCCGCCGCGCGGGCCTCGGACGCCGCGGTGACGCGCGCGCTCGCACAGCGTTCCCAGACGCCGTCGGTGGCTTCGGCCGACCACTCGACCTCCCAGCGCTGCGCGTCGCCGCGCAGCGCCAGACGGAAGCGGCGGGGCGCGCCGTCGCCGACGAACAGCGGCGTCTCGAACACCAGGTTGCTGAGCTGCCAGGAGGCATCCTGGCCGAGCTCGGCAAGCGCGGCGCGGACCAGCTCGAGGTAGCCGGTGCCCGGCAGCAGCGCCTCGCCGCTGCCGAGACGGTGCTCGGCGATGACCCAGTCGGCCTCGGCCGACAGCGTGCCGCTGAAAGTGTGAACCTGCGCGAGGCCGTCGCGGGACACGCGGCGCTCGTCGAAATGCGGGCTCGCCACCGCGAGGGCCTGGCCCTGCGCCGCATGGGCGTCCCCTGCCGCCGCGAGCTGACCGACCATGCCGACATCCTTCCAGATGCCCCAGGCCAACGCGGTCACCGGGTAACGGCGCTGGCCGTGGCAGGACTCGGCGAAGGCATTGACGAAGGCGCTCGCGCCGACGTAATCGACCTGGCCGGCCGGCGCGGTCCAGGTGCTGGTGGTCGAGAACAGCAGCATGAAGTCGAGCGGCGCATTGCGCAGCAGCTCGTCGAGCACCAGCGTGCCGTAGACCTTGGCCGAGAACACGTCCTCGATGTCCCGTGCGCTCTTCATCGGGATCAGGCTGTCGCGGATCACGCCGGCGGCGTGGAAGACACCGTGCAGCTCGCCGTAGGCCTGGCGCGCCTCGGCGAGCGCGTCCGCCATGCTGTCGGTCACCGCGACGTCGGCGGCCAGCGGCAGCACACTCGCGCCGGCGGCCTCGAGCGCCCTCACCTTGCGGATCGAGCGCGCGATCGAGTCGCCCGCATCGTGACGCGCCAACCAGTCATCCCAGTCGGCGCGCGCCGGCAGCGGCGTGCGGCCGAGCAGCACCAACCTGGCACCGTAGTCGCGCGCCAGCCAGTCGGCGATCACGCCGCCGATGCCGCCCAGGCCGCCGGTGATCAGGTAGCAGCCGCCACGGCGCAGCTTGGGCGCGGCCTCGGCCGGCGCCGGCCGCGAGGCGCCGAGGTGACGCTGCCAGCGCACGCCGTCGCGCCAGGCGACCACGCGGCTGCCGGGCTGGGCCGCCAGTTCCTCGGGCAGATCGCGCAGCAGCCGCGCGACATCCGCCTCGGACGCCGGCGCGCGCTTGCCGTTCAGGCGCGTCAGACCGAGGTCGACGTCGACGAAGGCACAGCTGAGCCGCGGGAACTCCCGCGGGATCACCCCGCAGGGGCCGAGCGCGGTGGCCTTGTCGGGGAAGAGCAAGGGTTCGTCGCCGACGCGCTGGCTGCCGTTGGCGAGCACCACCAGGTGCGCGCCGCGTTCGGCCAGGCCGGACTTGCCGAGCGCCCGCGCCAGGTGGAACAGCGAGTAGAAGCCGTGCTCCTGGTTGCGGTGGAAGAAGGTCGAGCCGGGCCGGAAGGCGCGGTCGTGCGTGATCAGCCAGCCGTGCAGGATGCGCTCGGGGACGATCTCGCGCGCGGCCAGCGCGTCGAGCAGCTCCTGGTAGCCGACGCCGCCGGCCTCGGCCGCCAGCGTGTAGGTGTGCTCGTCGAGCTGGGCATAGGTGTCGCCCGGCAGCACCGAGACAACGCGGTGGCCAGCGGCACGCAGCGCCGCGACCAGGCCGTCGCCGAGCGGCTCGCGGCCGTGGAAGGCCAGCCAGGTGCGCGGCGTCGCGTCGAGCTCGAGCACGCCCTGCTGCACCCAGCGCGGCTGGCGGAACCAGTCGGCGAGCTCGGGCAGCTTCATCGGCCGGCTCGCGTCGGACTGCGCGGCCGTGCTGCCGGCCCCCGGCTCGATCCAGTAGCTGGCGTGCTGGAAGGCGTAGGTCGGCAGCGGCAGGCGACGCCGGCCCTTGCCCCAGAGCTTGATCGCGTCGAAGTCGACGCCCAGCGCCCACAGCCGACCCATCACGGTGCGGAAGTAGACGAGATCGGGCGTCGCGTCCTCGGGGTGGCGCATCGAGGACAGCACCCGCGGCGCCGGCGCGCGCGGGTTCTGGCGCACGAAGGAGCCCAGCATGTTGCCCGGGCCGACCTCGAGGAAGACGCGGTTGTCGGACTCCAGCAGCGTCTCGGTGCCGTCGGCGAACAGGATCGAATTGCGCAGGTGCGCGACCCAGTACTCGGGGTCGGTGGCCTGGGCCGCCTCGAGCCAGCGGCCGGTGCGGTTCGAGACGATGGGCAGCTTGGGCTCGGACAGCTTGATGCTGCGCAGGTAGTCGCGAAAGCGCGGCAGGATGCCGTCGAGCAGGCGCGAATGCGCAGCGACGTTGACGCGCACGCGCTGGCTGTCGATGCCCAGGGCCCGCAGCCGCTCGACCAGCGCGTCGAGCGCGGCCGGCGCCCCGGAGGCCACCGAGAGCTGCGGGCTGTTGGCCGAGGCCAGGTCCAGACCGAACTCGTCGAGCAGCGGCCGCAGGTCGGCCGCGGGCATCGGCACGCTGACCATGCCACCGCTGGGCGCCTCGCCGACGAGCTGGCCGCGCAGCAGCAGCAGGCCCAGCGCATCCTCGAAGCTGAACACGCCGGCCACGCAGGCGGCGGTGTTCTCGCCCATGCTGTGGCCGATCAGGGCCTCGGGCTTGACGCCGTAGTGCTCCCACAGCCGCGTCAGCGCGATCTCGACCAGGAAGGTCAGCGCAAGCTGGTTGGCGGGCTTGGCGATCGCCTCGATCATCCCGGGCGTCGTCTCGCCCTGCGGCAGCAGCACCGGTGCGAGATCGGCGCCGAAGCGGTTCTTCAGGATCGCGAGGCCCTTGTCGACCCACTCGCGAAACACCGGCTCGGCGTCGTAGAGGCCACGGCCCATCTTCACGTACTGGGCGCCGCCGCCCGGGTACATGAACACCAGCGACGGATGCTCGAGCTCGTGGCTGTGCGTGTAGACGCGCTTGGCGTCGCCGCTGTCGAGCAGCGCGATCGCCTCCTCGGCGTTCGCCGCGGCGAGCACGCGACGCTGCTCGAAGCCGCGCCGGCCCTGCCTGAGCGTCCAGGCGACGTCGGCCAGCGGGGCCTGCGGATGCTGCTTCAGCCAATCGGCCAGGCGCCGGCCCTGCTCGTCGAGCGCCTTGCGGTTGCGCGCCGACAGCAGCAGCAGCTGGGGCGACGCATCGGGCGCCGCGGCGGGACGTGCCGGCGCCTCCTCGAGCACGACGAAGGCATTGGTGCCGCCGACGCCCAGCGAGTTGACGCAGGCACGCCGCGGCGTCGCACCGCGCGGCCAGTCGGCGAGTCGGTCGGCCACGACGAAGGGCCCCCCCTCGAAGCCGATGCGCGGATTGGGCGCCTCGAAGTTCAGCGAGGGCGGGATCTGGCGGTGCTCGAGCGCCAGCGTCGCCTTGATGAGGCCGGCGACACCGGCCGCGGTGTCGAGGTGGCCGATGTTGGTCTTCGCCGACCCGACCTTGCAGTAGGCCACCTGCTCGGTCGAGGCGCGAAAGGCCTGGGTCAGTGCGGCGATCTCGATCGGGTCGCCGACCGGCGTCGCGGTGCCGTGGCATTCGACATAAGCGATCGAGTCGGCCGACACATCCGCGACCGCGAGCGCCTCGGTGATGCAGGCGGCCTGGCCATCGACGCTGGGCGCCAGGTAGCCGACCTTGCGCGAGCCGTCGTTGTTGACCGCACTGCCCTTGATGACGGCGCGGATCGGGTCGCCGTCGCGCAGCGCGTCGGCCAGCCGGCGCAGCACGACGACGCCGGCGCCACTGCCGAACACCGTGCCCTTGGAGCGGTGGTCGAAGGTGCGGCAATGCCCGTCGGGCGACAGCACCTCGCCCTCCTTGTAGTGGTAGCCGACGCCGTGGGGCAGCTCGATCGTCACGCCGCCCGCGAGCGCCATGTCGCACTCGCCGGCCAGCAGGCTCTGCACCGCCATGTGGGTGGCGACCAGCGAGGTCGAGCAGGCGGTCTGCACGTTGACGCTCGGGCCCTGCAGGTTGAAGGCGTAGGAGACCCGCGTGACGAGGAAGTCCTTGTCGTTGCCGGTGTGGCGCAGCAGGAAGAGGCCGACGTTGTCGACCAGCTCCGGGTTCGTCAGCAGGTTGAAGGTGAAATAGGCCCCCATGCCGCAGCCGCCGAACAGGCCGATCGCGCCGGGGAAGCGCTCCGGCGTGTGACCGGTGCTCTCCAGCGCCTCCCAGCAGGCCTCGTAGAACTGGCGGTGCTGCGGGTCGAGGATGCCGGCTTCCTTCGGGCTGAAGCCGAAGAACTCCGGGTCGAACTGGTCCAGTCCGCCGAGCGGGATGCCGGCCTTGACGTAGTTCGGGTCGGCCAGCGTCGCCGGCGACACGCCCCTGGCGAGCAGTTCCTCATCGCTGTAGTGGCGCACCGACTCGTGCCCCGCCGCGAGGTTGGCCCAGTACTGTTCGGGGGTCGAGGCGTCGGGCAGGCGAACCGCCATTCCGACGATGGCGATGTCGTTGTCGTTCACAGGCTCGGTCATCGTCTGGTTCACGCCGCTCGGTGGCCCGGCACGCGGGCCGCGGTCTGCAGGGTCCTCATCACTCCGACGTGCTGCCGGCCGTCGCGCGCCGACGCTGCATCGCCGCGCGGCGCCCCTGGGCGCGCGCCGCACCGGCCTGGGCCCCGGCATCGTCCTCGCCGTCCTGACCCAGGAAGGCGCTGAGGCTGGCGATGGTCGGGAAGCGGAAGATGTCGGTGATCGACAGGGGACGGTTCAGCGTCTCCTTCAGCCGCCGGTGCGTCTGCACCGCCAGCAGCGAATGGCCGCCGAGGTCGAAGAAGTTGTCGCGCGTGCCGACCTGCGACAGCTTCAGCACGTCCTTCCAGATCGCCGCGATGGTTTCCTCGAGCTCGCTGGTCGGCGCGACGTAGGCGGCCGGCTCGGCGGCCGGCGCGCTGCCGACATCGGGCGCGGGCAGTGCCTTGCGATCGATCTTGCCGTTGGGCGTCTGCGGCAGCGCGTCGAGCGTCACGAAGTGCGCCGGCAGCATGAACTCGGGCAGTCGCTCGCGCAGCTGCTCGCGCAGCTCGCCCGCTCCCGGCGGCGTGCCGGCCGCGGCGACCAGGTAGGCCACCAGCCGCACGTCGCCGGGCACGTCCTCGCGCGCGACGACGACCGCCTCGCGCACCGCCGCGTGCGCGAGCAGCGCGGCCTCGATCTCGCCGAGCTCGATGCGGTAGCCGCGCACCTTGACCTGGTGGTCGAGCCGGCCGAGGAACTCGACCGTGCCATCGTCACGCCAGCGCACCAGATCGCCGGTCCGGTAGACGCGCCCGCCCACCGCGCCATGGAAGGGGTGCGGCAGGAAGCGCTCGGCACTCAGCTCGGGCCGGTGCAGGTAGCCGCGCACGACGCCGGCGCCGCCGATCACCAGCTCGCCAGGCACGCCCGGCGGCAGCGGCTGCTGGCGGCGGTCGAGCACGTAGAGCTGCTGGTTGGCCAGCGGGCGGCCGAGGGGGATGCTGCCCTCGATGCGATCGACCGTGTGCACGGCCGACCAGATCGTCGTCTCGGTCGGGCCGTACATGTTCATCAGCGTGCCGCCGCTCATCAGGCCGGTGAGCTCGCGCGCGAGCGTGGTCGGCAGCGCCTCGCCGCCGATCATCATGCGCTTGAGCGCCGCCAGGCCGGGCTTGGCCGCGTCGTCCATCAGCAGCATGCGCGCCATCGACGGCGTGCACTGCAGGTGCGTGACCGCATGGCGCTGCATCAGCTTGGGCAGCGTGAACTCGTCCGAGCTCAGCCGCGGCGGCAGCGACAGGCGACGCAACTCGTTGAGGTAAGGCAGGTGCTCGAGCACCGAGGCCGAGTCGACGCCGAAGTCGATCAGGCAGGCGACGTCATCGACGCCGATGGCCTTGATCGCATCGATCATCGCGACGCAGCTCTCGGGCGTGCCGAACAGGCCGCTGGTGTCGTAGTAGCGCTCGAAGGAATGCTCGAGCAACGCGTCCATTTCCTCGCCGGACAGCGTCTGCAGGTCGATGCTGCCCATCGCCTCGCGGTTCTTGAACGCGGGGAAGGACCAGGCGTACTGCTTGACGAGGTTCAGCGAGGTGCGCAGGTAGTCGATCAGCGGTTGCTTGACCTTGGCACGCACCGCATCGGCGTCGGGGCCCACGAAGGTGTGCAGCATCAGCGACACATAACCCTCGCCCTCGAAGCCGGCCTCCTGGCGCGCGGCGCGGTAGGCGGCGATCTTGTCCTTCAGCTCCTCGACCGTCTGGCCGAGCAGGTGGGTCAGCACGTTGGCGCCGATGCGACCGGCCGCCGCGAAGGTCTCGGGGTTGCCGGCGGAGGTGACCCAGTAGGGCAGCTCCTTTTGCACCGGGCGCGGCAGGATGTGCGTCTCGACCGGCTTGCCCAGCGGTCCGTCGAAGGGCAGCGACTCGCCGCGCCAGAGGCGGCGCACCACCTCGATGTTGCGCAGCATGACGTTCTTGTTGTCGGCGTAGTTCTCCGGCTTCAGCACGAAGTCGTTCGGCTGCCAGCCCGACGCGAAGGAGATGCCGACACGGCCCTTGGAGATGTTGTCGACCACCGACCACTCTTCCGCCACGCGCAGCGGGTGGTGCAGCGGCAGCACGACGCTGCCGGCGCGGATCTGCACGCGCTCGGTGATCGCGGCGATCGCGGCACCGGTGACTGCCGGGTTCGGGTACAGGCCGCCGAAGGCGTGGAAGTGGCGTTCGGGCGTCCAGACCGCGGCAAAGCCGTGCTGGTCGCCGTACTTGGAGCCCTCGAGCAGCAGCTTGTACTTGTCGGTGACGCCTTCCGATTCGTCGGCCGAAAAGTAGAACAGGCTGAAGTCCAGCGGCCGGCTCGCATGCGGGCCGCGCGCGGTGGCGGCCGAGCGGTCCTCGTCGGACGAGACGACGACGTGGTAGCCGCGCGCCAGCGTCCAGCACAGCTCGAGCACCGAGATGTCGAAGCTCAGGCTGGTGACGGCCAGCCAGGTGCCCGGCGCATCGCCGCCCAGGTGGCGGTCCATGCCGGCGAAGAAGTTGACGACGTTGCGGTGCTCGACCATCACCCCCTTGGGCTTGCCGGTCGAGCCCGAGGTGTAGATCACGTAGGCCAGGTGGCGCGGCTCGGCGCCACCGTCGAAGGGCTCGGCCGACTCGGCCTCGATCGAGGGCCAGTCGCTGTCCAGACACACGACCTTGGCGCGGTGCTTCGGCAGCTCGCCGCGCAGGCGCTCGAGCGTCAGCAGCACCGGCACCTTCGCGTCCTCGACCATGTAGGCGATGCGATCGCGCGGATAGCTGGGGTCGAGCGGTACATAGGCGCCGCCGGCCTTCTGGATCGCCAGCAGCCCGACGATCAGCTCGAGCGAGCGCTCGCACATCAGGCCGACGAGCACGTCGGGGCCGACGCCCAGCGTGGCGAGACGTCGCGCGAGCCGGTTGGCGCGGCGGTCGAGCTCGGCGTAGCTCAGCGAGCGACCCTCGCAGGTGATGGCCGTCGCCTCGGGCGTGCGCGCCGCCTGCTCGGCGATCAGCGTGTGCACACAGGCGTCGGTCCGCGCCGGCGCGGCACTGTCGTTCCAGCCGACCAGCACGCGGTGCAGTGCGTCGGGCGCCAGCAGCGGCAACTCGCCGACGCTGCGCTGCGGATCGGACTGGACCGCGGCAAGCAGCTCGGCGAACTGCTGCTGCATCGCCGCCACGTGGCCGCGTGCCAACTTGGCCGCGTCGAACAGCCAGCGGCTCGCCGAGCCGTCCGCCGCGAAGGCGACCGTCAGCTCGCTGCCGGGCTGCGCCTGAGCCTCGTCGAGGCGCTCGACCACCAGCGCGGCGAGCGGCAGCACGCGCGGGTCGCGCGTCGCAGCGGCGGCGCGCAGCTCGGGCACGCGCGCGACCAGGTCGCTCGCATAGCCCCCACGCCGCGCGCACTCGGCGAGCTCGGCCTGCACCGCCTCCTGCAGGGCCGCGAAAGGACGGGCGAAATCGATCGTCGCGCGCAGCGGCAGCTGCGGCGCGAACCAGCCCGCCGGCGCCGCAGCGATGCGCGAGCGCGTTGCCGCGTCGGCGTAGCCAAGATCGAACTCGTCCTTGTCGGCCAGCCGTGCCAGCAGGGCGAGCAGCGCCGCGACCAGCGTGGCCGGGGCCGCGCCGCCGGGCAGTGCCACGTCGAGCCCTTCGATCGACGCCGGCCCCGGGGCGGCACTGCGGTCGATGTAGGGCAGGTCGAGCGTCGCCTGGGTTTCGAGCCGACGCTGCCAGAAGCCTTCGTGCCCGCAGACGGCCGCGTTGACTTCGCCAAGCGCCGCCACCGAGGCCGGCGCCAGCCGGTCGAAGCGCGCACCGACGTGCAGGCCGAACTGCGCCGCCGCGTCGGCCGGGCCGAGCAGCTTGCCATCGAGGCTGGCCAGGCGCGTCAGGCGCACATCCATGTCACCACTGGCCACCGTGATCGCCGTCGTGTCGACGGCCACGACCTGGCCCGGCTCCAGGCCGCTGCGCTCCTGGCTCGCCTCGGCCGCGGCGATCAGCAGCAGGCGCCCCCCGATGCTCGCCTTGGCGCTGCCGATCGGGTTCGGATAGGTGCCGAAATCAAGTGCGCGCACGAGCGTCGCGATCTGCGCCGCGCGACTCTCCCAGCGCACCGCGCAGGCCCCCTCGGGCCGATCCTTGCGGCCGAAGTAGCGCTGCGGCGCACTGAGCTGGGGCCGCGCGGTCAGCGTGCCGCCGGCCCCCAGACCGTCGACCAGCGCCTCGAACGCCTCGAAGCCCGCCTCGTAGCACTTCGTGTTCAGCGTCAGCACGGTCTCGCCGGGCGCGAGCTCGAAGCGCCGCTCGGCCAGCACATCGCCCTGATCGACAGCCGCGGTCATCAGGTGCCAGGTGATGCCATGGCTCGGCTCTTCGTTGAGCAACGCCCACACCGGCGTGTTCAGGCCGGCGTATTCCGGCAGCGGGCCGTCATGGAAATTGATCGCACCGCGTGTCGGCAGCGCGAGCACCTCGTCGGCGAGCACCGCCAGGTTGGTGACGCTGATCAGGTAGTCGAACGGCTTCAGATCCTGCGCCGCAAGCAGCGCCTGCGGGTCGCGCAGCACCCGCACACCGCGCTCGGTCGCCCAGCGGCGGATCGCCGCTCGCGCGGTGACAACCGCCACCACCTGGTGGCCGGCCTGTTCGAGCGTCTGAGCACATTGGATCAGCAGCGACTCGCCACCGATCAACACGAAACGCAAGGAGAGGGACATGGCGTCTGGAGAGGAACTGAAACGGGGCGACGCAAAGCGCCGGATCGCGATGGTGCCGCCCGCCGCAGGCCCTGTCATGCCGTGCAGGTCAGCCGGGCGCGTCGAACGTCGACAATTGGACAAAAGACGGCCCGCGCCCCCCTAGATGAGTGTATGCGTTCACCCACAGCGGGCCGCGGCGGGAGCGTGTCAGGGCGGCGCAAACCAGTAGCCGTGGTCGGTGGCGGCGTCGTAGTGGAAGGGGTTGCTGGCATTGCGCGCCGAGAGCATCGTGCGGCAATAGTTCGCGTTCTGCGGCCGGCCATTCCAGGACCAGAAGGTCGCGCAGGCGTCGCCGGCCATGTGGGCCTGGGCTTCGGCGAGCGACATCGGCGCGACGCTACGGTAGTAGTGGCTGATGTAGTCCCAGGCCAGTGCCTGCAGCGACGCCGCCTGCACCGCCGAGACTTCCGGCGGGCGCCAGCCCCCCGACGGCGAGCGTCCGTACATGGCCGCGTAGGTCGCGCAGGCGATGTAGTACACGCCGATACGCGTCAGGTGCACGTTGTCGCTGAACAACAGGGCGACGGTCGCGCCCTTCGACGGCTGACTGATACCGGCCATGTCACCACTCGTCGCGCGCTCGACCAACTGGGCCAGCGCGCCCGAGATCGGCAGGTCCATGACCCGGTCCGTCCGGCCTTCGGCGGTCAGGCTGTGGTTGATCCGCGCCGCGACGGCGCGCCAGCTCGCCTGGGTGGCCCGCTCGTGGGCGACCCAGGCCGCGGGGTCGGCCAGGTCCGGCAGCCGCGACCAGCCGTGGAAAAAGAAACTGCGCCCGGCCGGTTCGGCGGCGATCAGCCGCTCATGGAAATGCCGCAACAGCCGCACCGTGTTGTTGAACTGGATGTCCGCCACGATGTCGATCGTCTCGGTGATGAGCAGCGTGTCGTAGCGGCCCTTCACGGTGCGCGGCGCAGCGAGTTCCGCCAGCACGTCCATGTCGCGGCCGTCGCGGTTCTTGCCTCTCGAATAGCCGGTCCAGCCGGCACCCAGCACCGGCTGGGTGCGCCCGCGGATCGGCGAGCCGATCCCGATCTGCTGATTCCACTGCGCGGTGAAGCCGAAGCCTCGCGCAAGCTGCGCAACGTAGTGCGCGTAGGGATCGTCGGTCAGGCTGTGGCCAGACACAAAGTAGGTGACCGCCGAGCGCTGCTGCCAGGCCGCCGCGGTTGGCACCTCCGCCAACGCAGCCGCGCCCACGCAACCCACTCCCAGCGCAACCATCGCCCGCCCGAATTCCCGCCTGTCCATCGCCCCGCTTCGCATGGCTCGTCACCCCCTGAACGCAGCAACCGTCTTCGATGGCGGAGAGTTGACCCACACGCCGCCGCGTGGTCAAGGCCACGCCTGAGGGTGGCGCGGGCGCCGGGCATCGCACAGCGGCAGTGCCACACTAGCGTCGCCGCCCCCGTTGCGCCGATGCGCCCTGCGCCCCGCCTGCATGCCTATCCAGATCGTCCCCCACGAGCGCCGTCACAGCCCGGCCGTAGAAGCCTTCAACCAGCGCATGCGAGCCGGCGGCTCACCCTGGGGCTTCTATGTCGACCCCGACCCGCACTGGATCCCCAGGCAGCCCGGCATCCAGGTCTGGCGCGAGTACCACCTGGCCGTCGAGGATGACGGCCAGGTCCGTGGCGCCTACGCCCTCAAGCCGCAGGACTGGTGGGTGCGCGGCGCGGTTCATGTGATCACCGACTGGCAGGGGCCGTTTTCCGAAGGCTCGGTGGATCCGCGCTTCAACACCCTGGGGCTGCGCATGATGCGCGACATGCTGAAGAAGCGCCCCGCGCTGTACAGCTGGGGCCACGGTGGCAACGAGCAGCCGGTCGTGCAGATGCTGCAGAAGATGGGCTGGACGATGCACGAGACCGACTTCGCGCTGCTCGTGGTCCGTGCCGGACGCTTCCTGAGGCTGAACCGCTTGCTGCGCGGCACGTCGTTGCGCCGCGCCCTGCTCGACCTGCTCGCCTGGAGCGGCCTTGGCGCCGTGGCGCTGCGCGGGCTGCAGTGGCTGCGCCGCCGCGGGAGCACCGATGCGAGCGCCCGCGAGGTCGCCGAGTTCGACGCCTGGGCGGACGAGCTGTGGCTGGCCTGCCGTGATGACTACGCGGCCATCGCCGTGCGGGACGCCGCGTCGATGAACGCACTGCTGCCCTGCGACAGCTGGCCGCCGGCCATGCGTCTGAAGGTCGAGGAAGCGGGAAAAGTTCTCGGTTGGGCCGTCGTCATGGACACCGAGATGCAGGGGGACGCGCGCTTCGGAGACCTTCGCGTCGGTTCCATCATTGATACACTGGCCCGACCATCTGATGCAGGTGCAGTGGTGGCTGCGGCGACGCGGTTCCTGCGCGATCGAGGGGTGGATGTGATCGTGTCAAACCAAGCGCATCCAGGCTGGGTTCGGGCGCTGGCCGACAACGGTTACTTCGTGTTCAAGAAGCGCCGCCTGTTCGCCGCGTCACCTGCCCTGAGGGCCTTGCTCGAGCCGTTCGACGAAAGCGCGCAGGGTTTGCACATGACGAACCTCGACGGTCACGGACCGATGGCCCTGTGATGGACACCGCGACATCCGCCTCTCTTTGATCATTGTCATGGAGTCTTGATCATGGAAACCGCGTCCGACCTCGCCTCGCGACTGACCCGTGCGTCGCGCAAGAAGCTGTGGGATCCCTACAGCGCCTTCGACTGGCCCGAGCATCTCCAAGACGGCGCATGGTGCATGCCGCCCGAATTGATCTCGATTTACGGTACGGATGCCTGGGCCGCGCTCGATGAGGCTCAGAAAAAGCGCCTGAGCTTCTACGAGATCGGCAATTTCTTCAGCCTCGTGCTGCAGGGCGAACGTCCGCTGGTGCAGGGGCTGGTGCATCGGCTGTATGCCAAGAGCAGCACGATGCCGGTGACGGAGTACCTGCACCACTTCGTCGACGAAGAGAACAAGCACATGGTCATGTTCGGCGAGTTCTGCCGCCGCTACATGGGCAAGGTCTACCCGGAGAAGAAGATCACGCTGCCGCGCGACTACTCGAAGGGCGAGGAAGAGATCGCATTCTTCTGCAAGGTGATGGTGGTCGAGGAACTCGGCGACTACTACAACCAGGTCATCGCGCGCGACGAGCGCTGCGACCCGCTGGTGCGCGAGATCAACCGCGTGCACCAGATCGACGAGGCGCGCCATCTGACCTTCGGTCGACGCCACCTGGCCGAGCTGTTCGAGCAGTACCGCCCGAAGTGGTCCGACGAGACGCTGGCGGACTTCCGCGCCTGGCTGGCCGAGTACCTGCGGGCCTCGTGGGGCGACTATTACAACCCGACGATGTACCGCGACGCCGGACTGGCCGACGGCTACGAATTGCGCCAGCTCGCGCTGACGCACCCGGCCTGCGCCGCGCAGCGCAAGCAGGTCAGCGCCAAGCTGGTCAACTACTTCCTCGAGTGCGGTCTGCTCGGGGAAGAACCGGCACTCTGAGCGGCCCCGAGGACCCATGCAGGAACAAGAGATCAAGGACAAGCTGCGGGGCTGGATCCGCAAGCACGCCAAGACGGCCCCCGGCCCCGATTTCTCCGACGCGACGCACATCCTCGAGGAAGGCATCCTGTCCTCACTCGACATCGTGGAGTTCGTGCTCTTCATCGAGAGCCTGCGCGGCGACGAGGTCGATGCCGACGCGATCGAACCCGAGGCCTTCACCTCGATCGACACGCTGTACGCGACCTTCTTCGTGGCGGCCTGAGGCGCATATGGGCGGGCACGCACGCACGACGGCCTCGGGCTTCCTGAGCAGCGCCGAGCGCTGGCCGGAGCGCCCGGCCCTGCAGATCGGCGACACGGTCTGGAACTACCGCGCGCTGCACGATGCCGCCGCGCGCCTGGCGGCGACGCTGCAACGCCACGCCCGCGCCGACGAACCGGGGCTGACGGCGGTGTTCGCGCAGCGCTCGCACACCGCCTTCGCCGGCGTGCTCGGCGCGCTGCTGCGCGGTGACGGCTATGTGCCGCTGAACCCCTCCTTCCCGATCGATCGCAGCCGCGCGATGCTGCTGCGCTCGGGCTGCCGCAGCCTGATCGTCGACGCCCATGCCGCACGCCAGCTCGACGAGCTGCTCGCCGGCATCGAGCCGCCGCTGCTCGTGCTGTTGCCCGATGGCGGCGACCTCGCGGCCTGGTCGACGCGCTGGCCGGCCCACCGCTTCCTCGGCCCCGAGGACCTGGCGGCGGCGGCCAACTGGCAGCCGCCCACTGGCGACCCGGATCGCATCGCCTACCTGCTGTTCACCTCGGGCAGCACCGGCCAGCCCAAGGGCGTGATGGTCGCGCACCGCAACGTCACGGCCTTCGTCGACGCGATGGTCGAGCGCTACCAGGTCAGCGAACACGACCGCTTCTCGCAGACCTTCGACCTGACCTTCGACCTCTCGGCCTTCGACATGTTCGTCTGCTGGGAGCGCGGCGCCTGCCTGTGCTGCCCGACGCCGGGCGAGAAGGCGCTGCCCGGCAAGTACATCACCGAGCGCGGCATCACCGTGTGGTTCTCGGTGCCCTCGACCGCGGTGCTGATGAACCGGCTGCGCCTGCTCAAGCCCGGCAAGTACCCCGGCCTGCGGCTCGGCCTGTTCTGCGGCGAGGCGCTGACGACCGAGGTGATGCAACGCTGGGCCGAGGCGGCGCCGAACGCGGTGCTCGAGAACCTGTACGGCCCGACCGAGCTGACGATCGCCTGCACGCTGTACCGCTGGGACGCCGAGCGCTCGCCGGCCGAGTGCGAGCTCGGCCTGGTGCCGATCGGCACACCCTACCCCGGCATGAAGGTGCTGGTGGCCGACGAGCAGCTGGCCGAGGTCGCGCCGGGCGAGACCGGCGAGCTGCTGATGACCGGGCCGCAGCTGACGCTCGGCTACCACCAGGACCCGCAGCGCACCGCCGCGGCCTTCGTACAGCCGGCCGGCCACGCCGAGACCTATTACCGCACCGGTGACCTGGTGCGTCGCCCGCTGGACGGCCGGCCGCTGGTCTACCTCGGCCGCATCGACAACCAGATCAAGATCCAGGGCTACCGCGTCGAGCTCGGCGAGATCGAGGCGGTGCTGCGCGAAGAGGCCGGCGTCGACGTCGCGGTCGCGATCGGCTGGCCGCTCACGGCCAGCGGGGCCGACGGCATCGTCGGCTTCGTCAGCGGCGAGACAATGGACGCTGCCGCGGTGCGCGCACGCGTCGCCGGGCGGCTGCCGCCCTACATGCAGCCGAGCGCGGTCCAGGTGATCGCGCAGTGGCCGCTGAACGCCAACGGCAAGGTCGACCGCAAGGCGCTGCGGGCCCTGCTCGAAGCCGGCGCCGGAGCCGGCCCGTGAGTGCCATCGTCTCCGCGCCCGTGCCGACGGCAGGGCCGGAGCGCCTGTCCGTCCTCGGCGTGCCGGTCACGGACTGGACCATGGCTCAGGCGCTCGCCTGGCTCGAAGGCGCCCTGACCGCCGAGCGCCGGACCGCGCAGGCCGTCTTCTTCGTCAACGCCCACACGCTCAACCTTGCCTGCGACGAACCCGGCTACCGCGCGACGCTGGCCGGCGCCCAGCGGGTCTTCGGCGACGGCACCGGCGTGCGCTGGGCCGCGCGGCTGCTGCACGGGGTCCGGCTGCGCGACAACGTCAACGGCACCGACCTCGTGCCGCTGCTGTTCGAGTCCCTGGCCGGACGCGGGCTGCGCTACTTCCTGCTCGGCAACACGCCCGAGCGCATCGAACGTGCCGCGGCCCATGCCGAGCGCCGCTTCAGCGGCTGGACGCTGGCCGGTCACCACCACGGCTACCTCGATGCCGAGGAGTCGGCCGCGGTGGTGCAGCGCATCAACGCCTCGGGCGCCCATCTGCTGCTGGTCGGCATGGGCAACCCGAAGCAGGAGCAGTGGATCGCGCGCCACCTGCCGCAGCTGAGCGTGCCGATGTGCATGGGCACCGGCGGGCTGTTCGACTACTGGGTCGGCGACCTCGTGCGCGCGCCGCGCTGGGTGCGCGCGATCGGCTACGAATGGCTGCACCTGCTGCTGCGCCAGCCGCACAAGGCCCGCCGTTATCTGATCGGCAACCCGAAATTCCTGGCCCGCGTGCTGTGGAGCCGCTGGCGCGGTGCCGACGCGAGGCCGCTCGCATGACGATCGCACGCCATCGCTGGCTGGCCAAGAAGTCGGCTCGCCGAGCGATCGTGGCAGGCAGTTGGGCCGGTGCGGCGCTGCGATCCCGCGACGCGGCGGAGCCGACGGTTCGCGTGCTGACCTATCACCGCTTCGGTCACAGCGATCGCGACCCGTGGTGCGTCACTCCGGCCGATTTCGAGGCACAGATGCAGTGGTTGGCAGCGCAGGGCCGCGCCGTGTCGCTGGACGACGTGCTGGCCTTCACACGTGGCGACAAGCCGCTCGCCGACGGGTCGGTGCTGGTCACGATGGATGACGGCTTCAGCAGCGTCTGGCGTATCGCCGCACCGATCATGCAGCGTCACGGCATTCCGTCGGTGGCCTTCATCACGACGGCGCTCATCGGCATCGAGGGCCCCGACGAGCGCTACCTGCGCTGGGACGAGGTCGCACGACTGCGAGAAGCCGGCATCACCGTCGGCTCGCATGCGCACACCCACCGCTCGATGGCCAGGCTGCCAGCCGAGCAAGCCCGCGACGAGGCATGCCGTTCGAAGGAACTGCTGGAGCACTGCACCGGCACCGCCGTCGACAGCTTTGCCTACCCCTTCGGCATGCGTCCGGACGAAAGTCTGGCAACCGCACGGCTGTTGACCGAGTGCGGCTATCGCAGCGTCTTCATCGCACAGCACGGCGTTGTACGCCGTGGCGCCGATGCGGCCCGGCTGCCGCGCATCAAGGTGGAGGGTGGTGATCCGCTGTGGTTGTTCAAAGGGCTGTGTGCCGGTGGCATGGACGGCTGGCGCCACGTGGACGATTCGCTATGGCGGCTGCAGCGCTCGGCACTGACCGAAAGGACCACCGTGTGACGACCTCCCGACGAACGGCTGTGGTTGCACTGGGGCTGATGGCCGGAGCCTCGATCGCCGGACTGACCTTCGACCCGACCCGCATCGTCGCGGCACCCGCCGGGCAGCACGAGCGGATCGACGGCATCGTTCCCACCCAGTTCGGCCCATGGCGCGAGGTTCCGCAGTCGACGACGCTCGTTGTCAATCCGCAGGCGCAACAGCTGCTGGACAAGATCTACAGCCAGATGCTGAACCGGACCTATGTGGACGACCGTGGTTACCACGTGATGCTCTCGCTGGCCTACGGCGATGATCAGCGCGGTGGCCTGCAGGCACACCTGCCTGAAGTCTGCTATCCGGCTCAAGGTTTTGCCGTCGCCTCACAGACCGTGCGCCCGATCGCTACGCCCTTCGGAGCGGTATCGGCCCAACGGCTCGAGATGAGTCGCGGCGCGCGCGTCGAGCCAGTCACCTACTGGTTCAACTTCGGGGACGTCGTGCTGCGCAGCGGCAGCCGGATGGAGCGGCGACTGATCGAGTTGCGGCTGTCACTGACCGGCCGCGTACCCGACGGGCTGCTTGTGCGCGTTTCTTCGATCGACACCGACTCGCCCGCCGCCTTCGCCCAGCACGACCGCTTCGTAGTCGACCTGCTGTCCGCGCTGTCGGCGGCACAGCGCCAGCGCTTCATCGGCGCACCGGGGGGCGAGACTCCCCTTTGACACTGCCGCCTGCTCAGCGGCTGCCGCGTCACTGCGCGCTCAGCACTACGTTCAGCGGACGGTAGAGATCCTCGTCACTGTTCGGCGCCAGGATCGACAGGTTCGGGTAGGGCAAGCCCCCCTGGATCCGCATCCACACCAGGTTGCGGGCACGGTCCTGCCAGATACGGTCGCCCCCCGAGGCAGCCACTTCCGCCAATGAAGCGGCCTGTTGGAAACGGCGCGTATAGCCCGGCGCGTTCACCGTCGCACGGTTCGCCGTATAGCCCGACACCACATAGCCCGCCGCGGTCCGACTACCGTCAAAGCTGACCGCCATCAGCATCGCATCATCCCCCCGGAAGGCATTGCTGACGCTGAAAGCGACGCGGCGCGGCAGCGGGCGGTTCGGGAAGCGCAGGACGTACCGTCCGCCGTTGCGGGCCGCGAAGTGCTGGAAGTGGTCGACGCTCGAGGTGCCTCCGCTCCAGCTCCAGCGCCCGATCTCGGCCCCGTTGGCATCCTGTCGGATCGCTTCGATCGGTGAGGAGAACGCGTACATCGAGTTGTCGAAGTCGGTCTGCATGTGGTGAACACCGAAGTACTGGCCGTTGCAGCTCATGCCGTTGCGCCCCGCCGGCTCGACGGGCGTGCACAGCCCACCCGCCGTGAAGAAAGGAAGGTCGTAAACCCAGAAGTTGCCCGCCGCTCCCCAGTAGCCCTGAGAGTCCCACAGCGCCCCGGCCAGCGGAACGGACGCGCTCGACGCCGGGTCGAGGTTGATCGACGGCTCGCGGTAGCCGGCATGGCTGGCCACCAAGCGATTATTGGTGTTGCGCGCCAGGCCCTTGTCCACCGGGACGAGGTAATAGTCGTTCGTCTTGAAGGCGCCGCCCGCGCGTCCGGTAACGGCAGGAAAGTTGACGACCGTGTTGCTGCTCAGGTCGAAGGTCGAGTGGTAGGTCGCAAACGCCGACGGCCGCTCCGAGGTCGATCCACCGGGGTAGGCCGTCCGGTTGTTCAGGCTGTAGCCGACCATCAGGCCGCGGGTGATCAGGCCGAAGTCGCCCGCACCGGCGAAATGCGTGCCGACGTTGTCCGCCGTCACCCACTCGACATAGCTGGGACGCTGGGAGCGATTGCGGTAAGCCCCGTCGAGGTTCTTGAAGGACGTGATGCGCGACAGCGTGAAACGCACCTGGTTGTTCAACGCGATGTTGTCGCTGCCGTCGGCCGTCGGCGTGTAGCGGTTGGTCGTCAGGTTGCCCGCGGCGTCGACTGGCACCCAGTCGAGCAGCAAGCCGGGGCCGCGGTTCGAATGCGCGGTGTTGTTGTTGAACTCGCCATGCGGCAGGCGGTCCGGGAAGACCGGCACCCGTGCCGACAGGCCCAGCGGCGTGTGCCGATAGGACAGCCAGAAGCCGTTGCCTGCCGCATCGCCGGCGAGGTTGTTGCGCACCACGTTGTCCGGATTGGTCAGCCAGAAGCCGGAGGGCCCGTTCTGGAAGCCTTCGCGCTCGTGCACCTGCAGGCGCCGGTTGGCCGGCGGCGCGCGCATGCGCAAGGCGACATTGCCTTCGAACACGTTGCGGCGCTCCGAGCCGTCTTCGAGGAAAAAGGCATGGCCCCGGATGTCGTAGCAGATGTTGTTGCTGACACGCACGCCATTGGTGCCATGCACGACCACGCAGCGGTTGGCCGAGTCCCAGATCGTGCTGTTGCGCAGCACATGCCCGACCGCGTCGCCGATCAGCGCACCCGTGCTCGGCGCGTAGCTGAGCATGTGCCAGTGGAAGGGATAGCGACCGAGCACGCCGGCCTGCCCGACGCGGCGGAACTCCACGCCGTCGACGACCACGCGCGAGCCGATCCCCATGATCATCAGGTGCGCACCGAAGCCGTTGTTGCTCCAGTAGGCATCGGCCGGCGCCTGGATCACGACGTTGCGGCTCAGGTTCGCGACCACCGCACGCTCGTCGAGGGTGGTGGGCGTCGTCGGTGTCAGCGGCACGTAGTCGGGATCGGGTGTCAGGCTCATGCCCGCGCGGCCCATGTACTGCAGTCGCCCCCAGCGGAACGAGGCCAGTCCTGCGGTGGTCGACACGCTGCTGCCGGCTCCACCGGAGAGCACGAGGCGCTGCGATTCGTCCCGCCCGTAGAAGTCGGTCGGCGCGACCACGACGGACTGCCCGGCGCGCCAGTTGGTCTGCTGGGCCAGCGTGAGCGCCGTGGTGCCGGCGTCGGCATGCGCCGCGAGCTTGGTCCAGGCCGGCTGCGGAGTGGCGGCGTAAATCTGCAGCGCGCCGTTCTCCACCAGCAGGCCGCGAGACACCCCATCGTTGACGGCCGCAGGCGCGCCGTTGAGCGTGATGGTCGCGCGGCGCGTATACGGCTCGGCCGCCGAGCCGATGCGCAGGGCCCCGGAGACGCGGATCGCGCGCGCCGTCAGGCTCAGGTCGCGGTCTTGGGCGAACCGCAGCGTCCCCTCGACGCGCAGCGTGCCAAGGGCCGCGGTGTTGGTGTCGAGGATGACCGTGCGGCCGACCGGGATCACCACATCGGCGCCGGCACCCGGGACCGGCCCGCCCCAGGTCGAGCGGTCCGACCAGCGGTACTCGCCAGGCGCCAGCGGCACCGAGGTGTCGACCTGCAATTGGCAGGCTTTCACCACCCCTGGGGCCGGATCGCTGCCGAAGAAGGACGTGCTGCAGCTCGCGGCGCCCGAGACGAGGCGGCGCACCCACAGACCATTCGCGCCATAGCGTACCCACTGCTGCGGCACGACATTGAAGCTTTCGCCCTGGGCGGCCACACGGACCCACTCATAGGTCGCGGCCGCAGCCTCGGTCTGCGTATCCGCGACCTCGGACACCTCCCGCTCGCCACCCCCGCATGCCGCCAATCCCAGAACCAGCGCCAAGGTCGCCCCAAAAAACGACCGCCGCACGATCAAATGCATCATCAACAAAATGCCCCGCAAAGCGCTGGTGAAACCGCTGTTCACTCGGTGCCGCGCTGCGAGCGCCGCATCCTGCGACGGGGGCTAGTAGAACCGACGGGTACGGACGGATTTAGGCCCGATTGGTAAGTGGCCCCACCAAAGATGTAACGCCATGTTTGGTGCGCCGCAACAAGACGCGTGGACGCAGCGCTTGCTGCTACTTCATGTAGCGCTTGTCGATCTCGAGGATGTCGTGCGCGATGGCCCGGTGCGCTGACGCCCAGCCGAGCTTGCGCGTCAGCAGTTCGCGCAGGTACAGCCTGGCGCCGTAGCGGCGCTGCCGGAAGCGATGCCTTATCAAGCGATCCTGTACGCCAAGGTAGCAGCGGGCGAGATGTCCCGGCGGACCGCCGACCCCGGCCCTCGGCTCGTAGCCACGCCGACGCATCAGCTCGCCGACCCGCGCCACGATCAGGGCCTCGTCGGCCAGACTCATGCTGCGGCGCCACTGGTCGGCAAAACGGACCGAGGGCGTTTCGTAGGTCGTCCCCGACAGGTCGAGCATATGCGGGTCGAAGGGCAGGCCGAGGAAGTGGCAGATTCGCGTCAGCACGCGCTGCGGTTCCGCGACCAGTTCTTCATAGCGCACCTCCAGATACTGGTCGGGTCGCAACTGCGGCTGCACACGATCCCAGCTCTCTTCGGCACGCAGCCACGGCCCCAGACCGTGATACACGTTGCCCGCCCAGCCCATGGCCATGGCCGAGCGGGAGCAATCGCGCGGATCGCGCAGCAGGTGCAGGAAGCGCGCGCTCGGAAACACCTCACGGGCGGTGACGAAGTCTCGGTGCAGGCACAAGGCCAGGGTCTTGCCCTCGGGGCGCAAGGCTGCAACGTGGCGACACAACCGGTCGACCATCGTCGAGCCGATCTCCATCGTCCCCGTGTGACGCATCATGAACCCTTGGTGTTCGGCCAGCATGTCGTCAAAGCGGCTCGCCGACATGCCGTTCACCTCCTCGATGCCGCAATCGGGAGGAAAGGCATCGAACAGGTAGTCGAACTCGCCCGGGCAGTCGAGCGCCGGATGGCGCGCCAGCATCAGGGTCAGCAGAGTCGACCCGGACCGCAACGCCCCAGCGATAAAGACCAGCGGTTGCTCGGCGGACAACGTCGTTTGCATGATAGGAAAGCAAGTGTGGCCAAAGGCCTGCGGCTCCATGCGGCAAGGAGCCGGGGCGCAACAGCGGCTGCGCCGCCGCCCCGCCCGGGCGCCCATCAGTGCAGCAGGGTCACACCACGAAGCACGAGCTCGGCAACACCGAGCACGACTGCAAAAATGGCGGCGGCATACCCCCAGCGCATCAGTTCATGCGCCGCATCGACAAGCCGCTCCCGGCGCTGTGCTGCCAGGTAGACAGCCAGTGCGCCGAGTGGCTCGGACGCGACCCCGTACAGGAAACCCTCGAACCCGCCGAGCCAGTAACCGGCCAAGCTTGCCATCACAAGCCACGCCAGACGCGCCAAATTCGCGACCATGTGCAACTTGACGTGTCCCACGGCCGTCAGCACCACCTCCGACGAACTGGCCAGCGAAATCAGCACACTGCGCACACCGAGGAGCTGCAGGATGAATCCTGCGTACTCGTAGCGCGGATCGAAGGCCACCGTCACGAGCGCCGGCGCGATTCCCCCGAGCGCCGCCGGCACCCCCAAGGCCAGCGCATGGTAGCGAGCATTGCCGCGGTAGTAGACCTCGCGGACTCCAGCTGGATCCTGCCGGAACGCCTCGGCACAGCGTGGGAACAACACCGTGCGCGCGAGACGGACCACCCGCTGATCGACGATCTGGGCGATGCCCATCGCGAGCCCATACAGCCCCAGCAGGCGCAGGTCGAACAGCTTCAGGAACACTGCCTTGTCGTACTGCGTCATCAGCAAGGTCAGGATGCTCGCTGGCAGCACGAACTTGGTGATCTGCAGCAGCTCTGCAGCGGCGGCGCGGTCGATCTGCAGTCGGGGTCGGTGCTCACGGTACAGCAGATGGCTCGCCGTGGTCATCAGCAGGCGGTGGACGATCATCCCGATCACGATCGCGTAGTGATTGCGCAGCACCAGAGCCAGCCCGACTGACGCGGCGGTCGTGACAGCGACCGCGAGCAGTTCGCAGAGGTTGAACACGCTCGATCGCTGACGCCGGATCGCGAGCATGAAAGCCATCGACTCGAACCCGTCGATCACGAAACACAGCGCGTACAGGCGCAGCGCCGGCTCCAGCGCCGGTGTCTCGTAGAACGCAGCCAGCCAGGGCGCCGCGAGCATCAGCAAGCTGGCGTTGACCAGCCCGCGGATCAGCTTCAGCGTCCAAGCGGTGTTGATGTATGCGGCTTCCTCCGCCTTCGGATGACGCACCATCAACGTCATCGCCCCGAGGTCGGACATCATCTCCAGCACGAACGCGATCGCCGCGATCATGCTGACGATGCCGTAGGCCTCGGGGTATAGCAGCCGGGTCGTGATGATGCTGCTGGCGAGCTTGATCAGCGCGACCGCCGCAAAGCTGTAGCTCGCGGTGAAGAGTTCGCCGCGCATGTGCCGCCGCAGGAACTCCTTCATGTTGGCTCGCCTCTCGTCGACCGCGCCCCCCACCCCTGCGGGCCGGCGCTCATGTCACGGTACGGCTGTGCCCAACCAGCGTCGCGGTGCTTCAAAATGTCCTCGCCAGCGCGCGCCGATGCGCCAAGGTCCGGCAGCGAGCGGGACTTTTGAACGTGGTCAGCACTCAATTCGCCATCGCCCGTGCGCGCACGCCTGCGGGCGCAGCCGCCGCGCCCGCCAGCACGCTGAAGCGCTTGCGCAGGCGCCCGAGCGGACGCTCGACGGCGTAATACAGCAGCGCAGCGACCGCAACCGTCAGAGCCGCGGCCAGGCCCGCCATCGGGACGACATCTGTCCCGACCAGCGCCTTCGCAATCGCCAGCATCGATGGGTGTACCAGGTAGATCGAGTAGCTCAGCACGCCGAGCCAGCGCACCAGCGGCAGGTTCAGCAGCCGCATCGGCCACCACTCCGGGTAGCGGATCGCGGTGATGAAGACCGCATACAGACACAGACCCTGGAGGGTGTAACCAACGGTCTCGCGCAAGGCTCGGTCCAGCGTGGCGAAGGACAGCAGCAGACCGGCGAGCGACAGCGGCAGCAACACCCGCTTCCAGGTGGCTTCCGAGAAGCGCGTCGGGTCGAGGACCGGGTTGCCGTGCAGCGCGAGGATGCAACCAAACAGGATCGAATCGATGCGCGTATCGGTCGCCAGATAGGTGCGGTCGAACGAGGCGCCCAGGACGAAGGTCAGCAGACAGCGCCAGACGAACACCAGCACGCACACGACAGCCAGCGCAACCGCAAGCCGCCGATGCGGCAGTGCGCGCGCTACTGCCAGGAACAGCGCCGGGAACAGCAGGTAGAAGTGCTCCTCGACCGCCAGCGACCAAAACACCGCCGTATGCGGCGCGATCGGCGCCTGCCAGCCTCCGGCGATCACTTGGTAGTTCGTCAGGTGAAAGACCTGCCCGAGCAGCCACCATGAATCCATCGTCCCGCCAATCCAGCCAAACACCGCCGCAGCACCTAGCACGAGATAGCAGGTCGGAAGGATGCGCAGCGCGCGCCGCAGATAGAACAGCCGGAAGCTCACCGTGCCGCTGCGCTGCAATTCCATGCGCATCAGCGTCGTGATCAGATAGCCCGATAGGAAGAAGAACAGCGTCACGCCGAAGTTGCCCGGCACGAAATTCGGCAGGTTCGCGGCCTGCACCGCGTGCGATAGGAACACTGGCAGGATCGCGACGCAGCGCAGCCCATCGAGAGACGGGATGTAGGAGCCGTACTCGGGACTCTTCATGAAGTCGATCGACTCAAGCCCTGCGGCTCTCGGGACGCTGCGACAGGGCCTCTGCACGCGCCCTGCTGGCTGCGGCACCACGCGCCGCGGCCGCACGAAAGTGCACACCCCCAGCAGGTGACCGCGGCACAGTGGCTGCGGCCACTCGCTGCATCCCCATGTGCGCATACCCGACGGCGAGCCCGCCGAGGCACCAATACAGCGTGGGGATATTCAGCACCGGACTTACGGTGCCGATCATGAACAGAACGCCGATCAGCGTCGCCAGCAAGGCACGCCCGAGCACGCGCCGCTCGTCGGCATGGTCGGGAACCCGCCGCAGGTTCTTGAACAAACCGGTCAGCGCGACGAGGAAGAAGCCGACAAACAGCGCTAACGACACACCGCCCCCTCTCAGCGCGACGACGACATAAGTGTTTACCAAATCAATGATGCCGTGGCCGCCACGCAGCGACTCCATGTCCGGGTGTGAGAGCACGTCGAAACGTCCAAAAACCGGCGTCTCTAGGAACACCCGAAACGCCACCTGCCCCAACCGTTCACGCCCTTCAACGTTGTGCGCCTCGACCGTACCGATCCAGGGCAGTAAGTCGATCACCTTGCGTCCTTGCGGGGTGGCGATCAGCAACGGCACGAGCGCGAGGATCGCCCCCCCGATGCGGACCAAACCCCGCCCCGGCGCCGGCCCGAGCAGCACGAAGAGCACCAGGATCATCGCCGCCCCAACCCAGGGAGCCCGGGATAGAGCCCCGGCAAGCCCGCCGACCAGCACCAGGGCGCCAAGATGACGCTTCCAGCCAGGAGGAACGCGCGTGCGCAGATACAGATACAGCCCGAGCGCAACGGCACAGGTGTAGCCCGCGGCGATCGGATGGCCGATGCTGCCCTGCCCACGCATGCCTTCGGCACGGCCCAAGTAGGTCGACCATCCGTAGTCGAACACGCCCAGCGCCGGCGCCAGGGCCGAGTACAGCAGCCGCAGGCGCGCGAACTCGAACGCGAGAATGAGCCCCAGCACCATTGTGCTGACGACGAACGCGGCAATCGTGTCACGGAAGACCGGCAGCGACCTCACGGCGCGGCTCGCGACGTAATAGGGCAGCCACACGTCGGTGAATGCGTAGAAGACGCTGTCGCGCAGCACCGAAGTGGCGGTGCGGTGCGGCAGCGTCAGCAGCACTTCGAGGCCGAGATACCCCAGCAGCAGCTTGTCGCACCAGAGCCGCCCCGGCGGCTCGACGCTACGGTCCTTGCACAGCGCAATGAAGGTCGGCAGCAGCAGGCACAGCGCCAGCAGACGCTGGAAGTTGATTGCGAACAGCTCGTTGAAGAACCCGAGTCCCGGCAACGAAGCCGAAATCGGCGGCAGGACCAGGATCAGGGAGAAGTAGAGCCCGAAGCGGTTCGGCTCGCTCTTCAGGTTCAGCACCAGTGCGAACCCGACGACCACGATGAACAGCCAGAAGTTGTGCGACAGGAAGGCCGCCAGCGTCAGGGCGAACCACAGCTTGCAGCGCCGCCTGTAGTCCTCGGGCGTACACGCTTGGGTCGTGAGGGGCGCGCGAGCGAGCGCGAAGATCACGCTCGCGAAGACGAGGATCACCGGAAGCGCACGAAGATGCTCTGCCAAGTCGCTGCTCCTGCCAGAGATCTATGCGCTCGGTCGCTCACCGGCCTTGCGCCGCGGGCCCATCCCGGTCACGCCGCAGCGGCGGCGCCGCGAGCGCGGCGCCATCGCAGATGCAAGGACCACAGCGTACCGTCGAGTGCGAAGAAGCCGCCCAGCGCGACGAGCATCAGGACGATGCCAGCCGTTCCGTGGAGGAAACCCTGCCCGGCTTCGTCACCGAAGTGGTAGGTCACGAGCACGAGAATGATGACGCGCACGATATTGGCAGCGAAGGCAATGGGCGCGATCGCCGCGAGCATGAGCGCGTTGTGCGACAGACTGTCGCGACGCATCAGGTACATGAACAGCGTACCGAGCGCCGCCAGGCTGAACATCGAGTGCAGCCCGGAACAAGCGTCTGCGACGAGCATCTGGTACTGCCCGATCGTGATCACCACGCCGCTGCGCGCGATAGGGTAGCCCGCCAGGAACAGGATCTCTTCTACGAGGACTGACACCCACTGTTTCAGAGGCGCCGTCGCCGCGTCGACGAGGGTGCCGGGCAGCGGGACCATGAACACGAGGTAAAACAACGGGAACCACGCTACACGCAGAGCCTGGGGACCCTTGAGCAAGAGCAGCAGTCCCGCGATGACACCGATCTGCGAGCCGAAGGTGAACACCGCGATACCCAGCAGCCGGCCGGCCACATAGGCCAGCAGCCCGGCGATGAACAGCCCCCAGCCCCATGCGCGCGACGGCGTGGCCGTCACCGCCGCGAGTGGCTCGCGCAGGCCCCAGAACAACCACACGGCCACGGCCAGCACAAGGGGGGCATGTGCGTTCTGCTCGGTGTCCCAGATCGTCGTCGCTGCCGTCGCATACACGGGCAGGTACAGCGCCAGCAGCCCGATGCCCACGCAGACCGGCGCAAACCCCCACCATGATGCCGGTGACGGCTGCGCCATACCGAGCGCCGGCGGCTTCACTTCGCGCGCTTCCACCCCGTCGGGATGTCGTTCAGCACCGATCCGACCACGGCCACGCCGGCATCGGACAGCCCGGCCACCATATCGTTGAAGGCATGGACGCGGGTTTGGCCATTGCGCGCCACCATCAACGCGGCCCCGCAGCCCATCGCAATCTGCAGGGCATCTTCCGAGGCACTGAGCGCAGGCGTATCGATGATGACGACATCGTACGAATTCTTCGCGTACGCCAGCAACTCGCCGAAGCTCGGCCGGTTCAGCAGTTCCAGCGCATTCGGTGGCACCGGCCCCGCCGGCAACACCGACAGGCCGCCGAGATCGGCCACACGGATGATCGCCTCCTCTCGCGAGCGCTGCGCCAGCAGCGTCGACAAACCGACCCGGTTGTCGAGCATGAAGAGCTCGTGCTGACGCGGCATGCGCATATCAGCGTCGATCAACAGCGTGCGTTCGCCGAGCTGCGCGAACACCACCGCCAGATTGGCCGCGATGTAACTGCGCCCTTCCCCGCGCTGTGTGCCCACGACCGCCAGGACCTGTCGTCCCTCAAGCTTGTCGAACCAACGCAGTACCAGCTGACTGCGCACCGCCCGCAAGCGATCGACGCAGACACTGAAAGGCTGGTACGCAGCGATCACCTCCTCGCTGACCGTGCGCGCCCGGTCGTTCAGCCGCAGGTACGCGAAGTCGAACTGGCGCGCCAGCGCGTACTGCACGTCCGCCTCGGTGAGCAAGCCCAGCCGGATGCCGGCCTCGCCGAACCGCAAATTGTTCTGGCGCTGCAGCCGCAGGATGGCTTCGGCGTTGTCGACGGTCAACAGGCCAGCATCGACCAGGATCGCTCCGATCGTACGGTTCGCCCGGGGAAGGGTCGGAACCGTCGCAACGCTCATTCTCATCAGTGCGCTCCGGCAGGGGGCAAGGCCGGCCGCGCCGTGGCCACCCCATAGGACAATTTTCGGAACACCGGCTGCTTGGAACCGGGAAGACCGACCACGCCGAGCACCGGCACCCCCTCGATCGCCATCAGATCCTCAGGCGCACGCACACGACGGTCGATGAACTCCAGCCCCAGCGCAACTGCCAGCGCCGCGAACAAGCCACCGAAGACCGCGATACCAAGCCGCTTCAGCGCCTTGACCAGTGAAGGCTCCGCCGGCTCGACCGCGGGGCTCATCACGCGGACGTTGGTCTGGTTCGTCTGGCTTTCCAGGCTCATCTGACTGAGGCGTGCACGCGCATTGTCATAGGCGCGCTGCGCGCTCTCGACGTCGCGCACCAGCACCTGAATGTCGTCACGCGCGCTGCGCAATGTCAGCACCCTCGCCTTCTGTTGCTCGACCAGCGCCTGCAGCTCGCCAAGCTTGCGCGCACTCGCCCTCGAAACAGCCACCGTGCTGCCTGAGACGCGCTGCATCTCGGCGGCGATCTGGCGCTTCAGTTCCGCGATCTGCGACTCGAGCGCCAGCCGCTGCGGGTGGTTGCTGCCAACGATGTTGCTGATTTCGGTCAGGCGCGTCTGCGTGGTCGCCAACTGGGACTTCAGCCCCTGTACCGCCGGGCTCTGCTGCACGTCGGGGGAGGCCTCGCCGCCCGTCGACCGCTCGCGGCTGGCCGCATCGGCCTGATCGGCCTGCGCCGACGCCACCTGCGTCATCAGCATGGTCAGCCGCGCGGTCTCCTGCTCGAGCCGTTCATCGGTGATGCCCTTCTCCTGCTGGTACTTCGACAGCCGGGACTGCGCCACCTCCAGGTCGGCCCTCAGTACCTTGGACTGCTCTTCGAACCAAGCCGCGTACTGACGGGCCGGCTCGACGCGCAGGTCGATGGCCACGTCCAGATAGGCTTGCGCAAAGGCATTCGCCGCCGCTGCGGCAAAGCGCGGGTCCGGCGCCACGTAGGTGACATTGATGAAATTGGTGCCGCGTCCCGCTTCGACCGCCAATCCCTGCAGCAGCATCGAACCGTAATGGTGTTCGATCGGCACCTTGCCGCCGGTGTCCTCCAACCACTCCTTGACGGCGCTCTCGGATTTGTCGACGCCGAGCGCCTTGACGACACGACTGGCGACCCGATCGCTGCGAATCATCTCGACCTGCGTCGCCATGAAGGCCGGCTGCACCATCGAAGGCGCCATCTGCCCGAGGATCGGGTCAGGGCGAGCCTCGACGATCAGCGATACATCGGCCACGTACTCCTTGGGCTGGGTCAACTGGTAGCCGACCCCGGCCCCGCCCACCACGAGCAGCACCAGCAGGAACACCCAGCGCCGCGCCCACAGCATCCTCAGGTACTGACCGATCGACATCAAATCCTCCTCGGCTCAGGGCTCAGAACAGGCTTTCGCGCACGTACAGCACGTCGCCATCGCGCATCGGATCGTCCATCCCGGGCTGGATCACCTGAACCTTGCCGTCCGGTCCGCGGCGATGCAGGCGGATGCCCTTTTCCGTCCCGCGCGCCGACAAGCCGCCAGCCGTGGCCAGGGTCTGGAGCACCGTCAGGCCCCGCTCGAGCCGTTGCGCACCGGGCCGCTGGACTTCACCATAGATGAAGATCGTCGGCGCCCGGTCGACCCAGACGACATCCTCGTTCTGCAGCAACACGTCCTCGTTGCGGCGATCGGGCCCGAACACCCGCGGCAGATCCACCTCGGCCCGGAAGGGCTTGCCGCTACGCGTGCCCACGACGGTGACGATGTCGGCCCCACCGGGCGAGATGCCTCCAGCCGTCGCGAGCAGGTCGGTGAGCCGCAGTTCGCCGGTCTCGATCGGATAGCGGCCGGGTCGGCCGACCTGACCGAGCACCGACACCTGGTTGCCACGCACCTGGGACACCTGCAGGGACACTTGCGGCTGCTTGACATAGTTGCCATCGCGCAAGGCGTCGGCGATGCGGCGCTCGGCCTGGCTGGTCGTGAGCCCGCGCAGGTTGACCGTGCCGATCAGCGGGAACGTGATCGTGCCCGTCTCGGTCAGCCGCGTCTCGACGCTGAGGTCGGGGTTCTGGAACACCGTGATGCGAATCTGGTCGCCCGCGGCAAGGCGGTATTCGGCCGCCGCGGCGGTCGTGCGCGCCGCACCATCGGCCGGCGCGGGCTGGGCGGCGACCCCGAAAGACAGGGCAGCCAGCACGCCGGCAAGGTAGCGGCGGCTCAGGGAGGTCAGGAACAGTTTCATCGTTTCAGCCCCATGCCGCTGTTGATCGCATCGACATCGAGTGCGCTGGCCGCCGGCACCGGGCGCTCAGGCACCGGTGCGGGCCGCGCCACCGGCGGTGGCAGCGGCGCTGGCTCGGCACGCGGCAGCGGCTGGGCGGCCGATGCCGCCGCCGCGGTGGCGGCCGCAGCCACCGACGCCGCCTCCGCGGCTTTCGACGCCGCCGAGGCGGCCGATTCCGCGAACGTGCCCACGTATTCGATCTTGGCCGCGTCACGCAACTTGCGCATCTCATCGTCGAGCAGCTTGCGGCGCCGCTCGGTCAACAGAAACTGCTCGATCGCCGGCCGCGCCTTCTCCTCGTCCACCGGCTGGGCGCGGGCGTCGAGCATCACGACCACCTGCACGCCGGCGGGTGTCGCGTTGAAAAGGGATTCGCCCGGCTTCAGACGCGCATAGGCGTCGAGGCTGGCCATGGGCAGCTGCTCGGCCGGCCGCACAGCGTTGCCGGCGCGGAAACGGATGCCCGCGGAGCGCAGGTACTCGACGAACTCGGCGACATCCTTCGCCGCCGCGAGCCGGCTGCGCAGTTCGCCGTGCTGGGCAGCCGGCGCGTCGATCTGCAACTCCTGCAAGTTGTAGACGCGACGCTCCTTGAACAAGGCCGGATGCTCGTTGTAATAGGCGCTGATCTGCTCGAGGGTCGGCTTCTCCGCCGCCTGGCCCACGCGCTCGCCGAAGGCGCGCGCGATGATCTCGCGGCGCGCCGCCTCGATCTGCTGCACGACCGCAGGTTCGCGGTCGACCTTCAGCTCCTGCGCGCGCTGGACCGCCAGTTCCTGGTCGATCAACCGCTCGAGCACCTGCCGGCTCGCCGCGGCCGACTGCTCCGGCTTGATACCGCGCATCTGCTGCAGCACGAAGTTGATCTGGTGGACCGACAGCTCTTCCTTGTTGACCTTCGCCGCCACTTGCGACGGCTGCTTGTCACCACCTTGGCCACCACAACCAGCAAGCGCCGCCACGATGAGGATCCAGGTCAGCACCGCCGGCCTCATGGGCCAGCCGGCCGAGCCTCGATGCATCCGATCCGCTGCCGACTTCGTCATCCCTGGTGCCCCCATGACGACACGCCGGCGCGATTGCCCGGCACATGTGTCCAAACGCATGTTTCAGTGTAATCGCCGGCCTCGGAGTTCCCCGCTCGCAGCCCTCGGTTTACACCCCCCTACCGTGGCGGTTGCGACGCCGAGGCAACCTTGAAACGGCAAGAATTCACGGCCGCATCGCGCCGCGCCAGCCGAGGCCGCCGGGGCAGCGTCAGCAGCGGATGCCGACGTGCAGGGCCACCACCCCGGCACTCAGGTTGTGGACATCGACATGGCCGAAGCCGGCCGCTTTCATCATCGCCTTCAGCTCGCTCTGGCCCGGGTGCATGCGGATCGATTCGGCCAGGTAGCGGTAGCTGGCGCCGTCGCCGGCGACCCATTGGCCCAGTCGCGGCAGCACGCTGAACGAATACCAGTCGTAGACCTTCTCGAGCGGCTTGACGACCTTCGAGAACTCCAGCACCAGCAACCGCCCGCCCGGCTTGAGCACGCGCGCCATCTCGGCCAGCGCGCGCTCCTTGTGGGTCATGTTACGCAACCCGAAGGCCACCGTGACAAGGTCGAAGCTGGCCGATGCGAAGGGCAAGGTCTCGGCATCGCAGATCACGGTCGGCAGCGCCAGACCCTCGTCGAGCAGGCGATCCCGGCCGGTGCGCAGCATCGCCTCGTTGATGTCCGTGTGCACCACCAGGCCGCTGCTGCCGACGCGGCGCGCGAAGGCGCGCGCCAGATCGCCGGTGCCCCCGGCGAGGTCGAGCACGCGCTGGCCCTCGCGCACGTCGGCCACCGCGACGGCATAGGCCTTCCAGGCGCGATGCAGGCCCATCGACATCAGGTCGTTCATCACGTCGTACTTCGACGCGACCGAGTCGAACACGCCGCGCACACGGCCAGCCTTGTCGGCCTCGTCGACGCTCTCGAAGCCGAAATGGGTGCGACCCATCGTCCGCTCAGTGATGATGGCCGCAGGCACCCGCGCCGGCCTCGGGCATGGGCGCATCGCGCTCCAGTCCGGCCGCGGCAAGGCGCTCGAGATAGGCGCGCCACAGCGCATCTTGCTGAGCGCCCAGGCGGTACAGGTAGTCCCAGGCGTACAGGCCGCTGCTGTGGCCGTCGGAGAAATGCGGCTGCACCGCGTAGTTGCCAACCGGCTCGAGCGCGACGATGTCGACCTCGCGCTTGCCGGTTTGCAGCGTCTCCTGGCCCGGACCGTGGCCCTGGACCTCGGCCGAGGGCGAGTAGACACGCAGCAACTCGAAGGGCAGCCGGAAGCTCGCCCCGTCGGAGAACGCGATCTCGAGCACGCGTGACTGCTGGTGGACCGTCAGCGCGGTCGGGATCGGGGTGTCGGGGGTCAGGCCAGCCATCGCATGTCTCGGTCAGGGAACAACGCCGTCAGTTTAGAGCCCCGCGACCGCGGCGACCACGCGCGCGTCAAGGGCTTCGAGGGACAGCGGCAAGCGTCCCACGGCCGGCGGCTCGACCACGCGCTGCGCCGCACCCCAGACCGGCTGCGGGAAGTGGCTGTCCCAGTCGAAGCGCGCGATCACGTGCCAGTGCAGATGCGCGACGACATTGCCCAGGCTCGCGAGGTTGATCTTGGTCGGCGCGAGCGCCTCGCGCAGCACCGTCTCGACCTTCGCGACCGCCTGCATGCACAGGCTGCGCTGCGCCGGCGGCAGATCGGTCCACTCCGCGACATGGGCGTTCCAGACCACGCGATAGAAGGCCGGGAAGGACGCGTCCTCGGCCCGGATCACCCGCCACAGCGCGGCGCGGTGCAGCAGCACCCCGCCGTCATGCGCGCACAGCTCGCACGCCGTCACACCGGCCCGCTCCGCCATGCCGCAATGCCGCCGACGTCGATCCGTCGCTCGTGGCCGATGTTCGCTTCGGCTTCGATCCCCGCTGGCGCGGAGCCGCGCTTCACCAGGCTCACACCAGCACCCGCTCGATCCCGCCGGCGTTGGCCCGCTCGACATACTGCGGCATCCAGTCCTCGCCGAGGATCTTGCGCGCCATCTCGACGACGATGTAGTCGGCCTCGAGCAGGCCGTTCTGCAGGTCGTTGCCGTAGCGCGACAGGCCCTGCAGGCAGC
>CAYOXW010000001.1:14415-63930 GCA_964408005.1 uncultured Methylibium sp. | reverse complement strand
AGGCGCCGATCTCGTTGATCACGTTCATCAGCACCTGGGTGCCGTAGGTCGGCAGCCCCTCGCCGGTGACCGCGTTCTCGGCCAGGATCTTCTTCTTCTCGTAGGTCACCTTCATGAAGGCCTTCGGGTCGCGCACATTGGACACGCCCTTGGTGCCACGGCACGCGATCGCCTTCAGGTTCTTGCTGCCCATCACGGCACCGACGCCCGAGCGCCCCGCCGCGCGGTGCAGGTCGTTGACCACCGCCGCGTAGAGCACGCCGTTCTCGCCGGCCAGTCCGATCGACGAGATGCGCGTCAGCGGATCCTGGTGCTGCTTCTTGATGATCTCCTCGGTCTCCCAGACCGACTTGCCCCACAGGTGCGCGGCGTCGCGCAGCTCGGCGTGGTCGTCCTCGATCGAGAGGTAGACCGGCTTGGGCGAGCGGCCCTCGAAGATCACCATGTCCCAGCCGGCGAACTTCAGCTCGGCGCCCCAGTAGCCGCCGGAGTTGGAGGCGGCGATCGCACCGGTCAACGGCCCCTTGGTGACGACCGTGTAGCGCCCCCCCGTGGACACCATCGTGCCGGTCAGCGGACCGGTCGCCCAGATGATCTTGTTGTCAGGCGCCAGCGGGTCGACCTTCGGGTCCACCTCCTCCGACAGGTACTTCGACGCCAGGCCGCGCGAGCCGAGGTAGGCGCGCGCCCAGTCCATGTTCAGCGGCTCGGACTTGACCGTGCCGTTCGTGAGGTTGACGCGAAGGATCTTTCCAGCCCAGGACATGTCGTTCTCCTAAAACTTCCGTGCGTCAGGCGGCGGCGTTCTGGTTGCCGAGCTTCTCGGCCCAGGCCTGCATCTTGTCCAGCCCGGTCCAGTTGGCGTCGATGAAGGTGATCGCGCCGGTCGGGCAGGCTTCGGCACAGGCCGGCTCGCCGCCGCACAAATCGCACTTCTGCACCTTGCCGGTCTCCTGAACGTAGTTGATCGTACCGAAGGGGCAGCTGATCGTGCAGACCTTGCAGCCCACGCAGGTGGTCTCGTTGACGACCTTGGCGCCGGTGGTGTGGTCGATCGTGATGGCCTCGACCGGGCAGGCGTGCAGGCACCAGGCTTCATCGCACTGGGTGCAGGTGTAGGGCACCTTGCGCCCGGTGTGGTGGAAATTGAAGACCTTGATGCGCGACTTGCTCGGCGCGTAGGTCGCGTAGTTCTCGAACGAGCAGGCCATCTCGCACTGCAGACAGCCGGTGCACTTTTCGGGGTTGAGGTGGAGGGTCTTCTGCATGGCCAGCTGTCTCCGCTTGACGGTTTGGGGTCGTGATCCAGATCAGCGCCAGCTCGCCGGGCCGCGCGCACGCTGAGGCACCGGCCAACGATTTGGCAGCCCCAGTATGTTCTTCAGTAGGCAAACTTGTTCATATCCGGGGGTAACCCTGATTTACGGTCAATCAAGCTACCGCTCCGCCAGGGAACGGGAGCAGCCCAAGCGGCGTAAGCGTGTCACGCATTGCGCCCAAATCGGCGCAGACCCCACCGAAAACTCGACCATGCTGCTTCGAAATTGAACATTGCTCCCCCTTTTCCTAGCATCGAGCACCCGCAGACGCGGGCTGGCGTGAACATTGCCTGAGGTCGGTACAGACAATGTCGCGGCGGCTCGATCGGCCGCCCGACTTGCGCGAGACCCGCCGCCGCGCGCGGCACGAAAGGGAGCTTCTCCGATGAGCACGCAGGGTTTGCAGGCCCCTTTGCCGGGCGCCGGGCGCCGACGCCGCGAAGAGAGCATCGAACGCCCGATTGCCAGCGCGCTGCCGCTCGACAACACCCATGTGCTGTCGATCAACGAGTCGCACGAGCGCTGCGCCGCGCTGGGCCTGAGCCGCATCGTCGCGCCCGACTACACGCCGATCGCACGGGCCGACTTCACGGTCACTCGCGAGCGCAACCGGCGCCTGCACGCGCATGCCGCGCCGGTGATGGAGCTGCTGTTCGACCAGGTCGCGCGCACCCAGTGCATGGTGGTGCTGACCGACGCGCAGGGCACGATCCTGCACTCGATCGGCGATGAGGACTTCCTCGAGAAGGCCGCCCATGTCGCGCTCGCGCCGGGCGTCAACTGGGCCGAGTGCAGCCGCGGCACGAACGGCATGGGCACGGCGCTGGTCGACGAGCGGCCGGTGCTGGTCCATGCGGACGAGCACTTCATGCACGCCAACCACTTCCTGACCTGCCAGGCCTCGCCCATCCTCGACCCGCGCGGCAACATCCTCGGCGTGCTCGACGTCTCCGGCGACCGCCGCGGCTACCACCCGCACACGATGGGGCTGGTCAAGATGTCGGCGCGGATGATCGAGAACCACTGGCTCAGCGACGACTTCAGCGACGCGCTGCGCCTGCATTTCCACCTGCGGCCCGAGTTCATCGGCACGCTGATGGAGGGCATCGTCGCGGTCGATCGCGACGGCCGCTGCCTCGGCGCGAACCGCGGCGCGCTCGACCTGCTCGGCCTGTCGGGCGCGGCGGTGCGCATGCACAGCGTCGGCAGCCTCCTCAGCAGCTCGATCGGCGCGATCGTCGACGCCTGCCGCCAGCCGCAGGCGCAGCCGCTGCGGCTCGTGCTGCCCAACGGCCAGCTGGTCTATGCGCAGGCACGCTGCAACTGGTCGCTGTGGCAGCCCGTCGGGGGCGACTCCGCAAGGGCCGCGAGCGCGCCCGGTCCGGCCGTCCCGCCGCAGCCTGCGGCGGCATCGCCGAGCGAGAGCCCCGCCGCGCCGGCACTCTGCTTCCAGCGCCTGCTGACCGGCGACGCGCAGCTCGAGGCGGCGATCGGCAAGGTGCGCCGCGTGCTCGACCGCCAGATCCCGGTGCTGATCCTCGGCGAGGCCGGCAGCGGCAAAGAACTGCTCGCTCGCACCATCCACGCCGAGTCACAGCGGCGCGGCGCGCCCTTCGTCAGCGTGCAGTGCGCCTCGACCCCCGAGGTCACGCTCGAAGCCGAGCTGTTCGGCTACGCCGAAGGCTACTACCCGGGCGCACGCCGCAAGGGCACCCCCGGCAAGCTGATCGAGGCCGCCGGCGGCACGCTCTTCCTCGACGAGGTCGGCGGTCTGCCGCTCACGCTGCAGGCGCGACTGCTGCGCGCCCTGCAGGAGCGCAAGGTGATGCCGCTGGGCGCCGCCGCGCCCGTCGCGATCGATGTCGCGGTGATCGCCGCGACCGACCGCAACCCCCGCGAGCTGATCGACGCCCAGACCTTGCGCGAGGACCTCTACTACCGGCTCAACGGCCTGGCCGTGAAGCTGCCGCCGCTGCGCGAGCGCAGCGACCTGAAGGCGCTGGTGCGGCGCGTCCTGAGCGATCTGGCCCCCAACGCGCTGCTCGCTCTCGCACCCGACGTCGAGGCCCTGCTGACGCGCTACGACTGGCCCGGCAACCTGCGCCAGCTCACCGGCGTGCTGCACACCGCGACGGTGATGGCCGCCGGCGAGGCGCGCATCACCCGCGAGCACCTGTCCGACGACTTCCTCGACGACGCGACCCGCGGCCAGGCCGATGCCACGCCGGACGGGCCCGTGGCGCCCCCCGCACGCGGTGGCGATGCCGCCGAGCCGCGCGGCACGCTCGAGGAGATCGAGCGCGAGATGATCCGCCGCGCGGTCGAGGCGGCCGACGGCAACATCTCGGTCGCGTCGAAGCGGCTGGGCATCAGCCGCAACACCATCTACCGCAAGCTGCGCTGGCGCGACGAGGACGCCGCCGCTCAGGGCTGAAGCCGGCCGACCCAGTCGTGCGCGGCGGCCCGCAGCGCCGGCGCCAGCCGGGGATCGCCCATGCGGTGACCCGCGCCCGCGATGGCCTGGCGCTGCACCGCCAGGCCGGCATCGGCCAGCGCGGCCGCGAGGCCGCAGGCGACCGCCGGATCGCAGGTGGCATCGTCCTCCCCCCAGACCACCGAGGCCGGCGTGCCGGCGGCCAGCCGCAGCCGCCCGAGCCCGCGCGGCCAGCCGTGCCGCTCGCCCCAACCGGCCAGCGCAAAGTGCCGGTGGACCGCCCACGACGCCCGCTGGGCGGGGGTCGGCCGCGCGGCCGGGGCGGCCCAGCGCGCCGCGCTCGCGGCCACGCCGCCGGGGGCCGACTGGGCGTCGTCGAAGGCTCCGCAGGCCGCCACGACCGCATCCCCGGCCAATGCCGGCCCCAGCACTAACCCTGAGTCAGCGATGAACAACTCTGTCCCCTGGTGGTACAGACTGTGAACGGCATCGGCGGCCGCCGGACCGAGCACTCGCCGTCCCTGCGGCCCCAGCCAGGTGCTCCACGGCTCGATGTAACGTCGTGTTTCAGCCACCGTTCCCAGAAAGGGGCTGCGCAGCATCAGGCCGCTGACCCGCTCGGGCCAGCGCTCGGCATAGGCCAGCGCGACCCGCGCCCCCCAGGAGCCGCCGGCCACGGCCCAGCGTTCGAGGCCGAGCGCGTGGCGCAGGCGCTCCATGTCGTCGAGCAGATCGCCGAGGCGGTTCGCCTCGGTGCTGCCGCCCGGTTCGCTGCGGCCGCAGCCGCGCTGATCGAGCATGAACCAATGCACCGGCAGGCCGTCGAACCAGCGCAAGGGTTCGGGCCGGCTCGCGCCGCCCGGCCCGCCATGCACGACGAGCACCGGCAGACCGTCGGCCGCGCCGCCCTGGGCCCACCAGACGCGGTGGCCCGCGTGCTCCGGCAGCCAGGCGCCGGCGGGCAGGGCGGGGACGGTCGCTGGTACGGTCACGGCAGGGTCATTGCGGGGTTGCGGTGGCCTTAGTGTCTGCGACACCCTTTGCCTGTCCCCGCTGCCGCGGGGCGATCCGGGCCGGGTCGTCCCGAGACAATGGGCTCGATTGAAGTTTTTGCCCGCCCTCGCCGCGCAGGGCCACGATGATGACGACGTGCCAGCTCCTCCCCACCCCTGCTCTGCCGATGCCGCCATCCGGGAGAACGGCATGAAGGTGCTCGTGCTCGGCGCCGGCGCCGGCGGCGGCTGCCCGCAGTGGAACTGCAACTGCTCGATCTGTGCGGCCGCCCGCGATGGCAGCAAGGCGATCCGCCCGCGCACCCAGAGCTCGATCGCGGTCTCCGCCGACGGCAAGCGCTGGGTGCTGATGAACGCCTCGCCCGACATCGGCCAGCAGCTGCGGCTGCAGCCGCTGCTGCACCCGAAGCAGGGCCTGCGCGACACGCCGATCAAGGCCGTCGTGCTGATGGACGCGCAGATCGACCACGCGACCGGCCTGCTGAGCCTGCGCGAGGGCCCGCCGATCGAGCTCTACTGCACGCCCTGCGTGTTCGAGGACCTGACCACCGGCCTGCCGATCCTCAGCGTGCTCGAACACTACTGCGGTGTGCGCTGGCGCATGCTGCCGGTGGCCGGCGAGCAGAAGCTCGCCGAGTTCGCGATCGCCGGCTTCGAGACGCTGCGCTTTCGCGCGATCGCGATCCCCGGCAAGGCGCCGCCCTACTCGCCGCACCGCCACGACCCCAAGGTCGGCGACAACATCGCGCTGGAGGTCACCGACCTGAGCACCGGCCGGCGCCTGTTCTACGCCCCCGGCCTCGGGGAGGTCGGCCCCGCCGAGCAGGACTGGCTGCGCGACGCCGACTGCGTGATGGTCGACGGCACCTTCTGGACCGAGGACGAGATGATCACCGCCGGGCTCGGCAGCAAGCCCGCGGCGAGCATGGGCCATCTGCCGCAGAGCAGCCGCCCCGGCGCGCCCGGGATGATGGATGCGCTCGACCTGACCCGCGCGCGCCGCAAGATCCTCATCCACATCAACAACAGCAACCCGATCCTCGACGAGCAGGGGCCGCAGCGCGCCGAACTCGCGCGACGCGGCATCGAGGTCGCCTACGACGGCATGGAAATCACCGTATGAACGCACCGCTGCCCGCCGAGGCGCTGCCCTGGAGCCCCGAGGACTTCGAGGCCCGGTTGCGCGCCAAGGAAGCCCGCTATCACATCCACCACCCGTTCAACCGGCGGCTCAACAGCGGCGCGCTGCAGCCCTTCCAGGTGCGCGGCTGGGTCGCCAACCGCTTCTACTACCAGCAGGCGATCCCGATGAAGGATGCCGCGGTGATGGCCAACTGCGAGGACCGCGCGACGCGCCGGCGCTGGATCGAGCGCATGCTCGACCACGACGGCCACGGCGACTTCGAGGGGGCGAACGCCGGCGGCATCGAGATCTGGACGCAGCTGGGCCTCGCCGTCGGCCTGACGCGCGAGGACCTGTGGTCCGGCCGGCACGTGCAGCCGGGCGTGCGCTTCGCGGTCGACGCCTACGTGAACTTCGCGCGCCGCCAGCCCTGGCAGGAGGGCGTGATCTCCTCGCTGACCGAGATGTTCGCGCCCAAGATCCACGCCGACCGCCTGGCCGGCTGGCCCGGCATGTACCCGTGGATCGATCCGTCGGGCCTGGCCTACTTCCGCGCCCGCATCCCGCTCGCCACGCGCGACGTCGAACACGGCCTCGAGGTCGCGAAGCAGTTCGGCACGACGCGCGCGAAGCAGGAACGCGCGCTCGAGATCCTGCAGTTCAAGCTCGACGTGCTGTGGTGCCTGCTCGACGCCGTCGAGCGGGCCTACCCCGACGACCTGCCGGAGGCCCAGCGGCCATGAGCAGCGCCCTCCCCGACGGCGCGACCCCGCGCATCGCCCCGCTGTACCGGCTGCAGTTCGAGCCGGCGCAGGACACCTGGGTGCTGCTCTACCCCGAGGGGCTGGTCAAGCTCAACGGCCCGGCCAGCGAGATCCTCAAGCGCTGCGACGGCAAGACCAGCGTCGCCGACCTCACCGCCGACCTCGAGCGCGCCTTCAGCCAGCCCGGGCTGCGCGGCGATGTCGACGACTTCCTGGCCGACGCCCAGGCGCGCGGCTGGGTCGTCTGAAAGGGCGCAACCGATGAACGCTCCAGTCGAAGCGCCGCTGAACGCGGCGACCCGCAAGGCCCCGGGAGCGCCGATGTGGCTGCTCGCCGAGGTCACCTACCGCTGCCCGCTGCACTGCGTGTTCTGCTCGAACCCGATCGACTACGCCGCGCACCTGCAGGAAATCTCGACCGAGGACTGGCTGCGCGTGTTCCGCGAGGCCCGTGCGATGGGCGCGGTCCAGCTCGGCTTCTCCGGCGGCGAGCCGCTGCTGCGCGAGGACCTCGAGATCCTGGTCGCCGAGGCGCGCAAGCTCGGCTTCTACACGAACCTCATCACCTCCGGCATCGGCCTGAGCGAGAAGCGCGCCGCGGCGCTGAAGGAGGCGGGGCTCGACCACATCCAGCTGAGCTTCCAGGATTCGACCAAGGAGCTCAACGACTTCATCTCGTCCACCCGCACCTTCGATCTGAAGAACAAGGTCGCCGGCATCATCAAGTCGCAGGGCTACCCGATGGTGCTGAACTGCGTGATGCACCGCTACAACCTGCCGCACGTCGGCCGCATCATCGAGATGGCGGCCGAGATGGGCGCCGAGTTCCTCGAGCTCGCCAACACCCAGTACTACGGCTGGGCCTGGCACAACCGCGCGCAGCTGATGCCCATGCCCGAGGAGCTCAAGGCCGCCGAGGCGGTGGCCGACAGCTACCGCGCCAAGCTGGCCGGCAAGATGAAGATCCTGTGGGTCTCGCCGGACTACTACGACGCCAAGGTCAAGCCCTGCATGGCCGGCTGGGGGGCGATCTTCATGGTGATCGCGCCCGACGGCACCGCCCTGCCCTGCCACAGCGCGCGCATGCTGCCGGGCTTCGACTTTCCCAAGGTCACCGAGCACAGCATCCAGAGCATCTGGCGCGACAGCGACGCCTTCAACCGCTACCGCGGCAGCTCGTGGATGAGCGAGACCTGTCTCAGCTGCGACGAGCACGAGAAGGACTTCGGCGGCTGCCGCTGCCAGGCCTTCCTCGTCACCGGCAGCGCCGAGGCGACCGACCCGGTGTGCCCGAAGAGCCCCGACCGGCACCTGATCGACGAGGCCATCGCCGTCGCCGCCCGCGCCGACCGCTCGCCGCCATCGCAGCCGCTGCGCTTCGTGCCGAACGCGGCCAACGCCGCCGGCATGGCCTTCCGCACCGATGCGAACTCCCGCGTGCTCGCCGGGTCCGAGCCTGGCACGTTAGAGTCCGCCGCGCTCGGCAGCCGCTGAGCCCCGCAGCCCCCGACGGCGCCGGCCCTCCGGCCTGTGCGCCCGCGTGTCTCTGTCCGGAACCCACGATGACCGAACCCATCCTCAAGGTACGCGGCCTGACCAAGCGCTACGGCGAGCGCGTCGCGCTGAAGTCGCTCGACCTGCAGCTGCAGCCGGGCCAGTTCACCGCGCTGCTCGGCCCCAACGGCGCCGGCAAGTCCACGCTGTTCCAGGTGCTGACCGGCCTGTTCGCCGCCGACGAGGGCGAGGTCGAGGTCGCGGGGCACTCGCTGCGCTCGGCCGCGCCGGCCGCGCTGCGCCACATCGGCGTGGTGTTCCAGCAGATGGCGCTCGATCTCGACCTGTCGGTGCAGCGCAACCTCTATTTCCAGGCCGACCTGCAGGGCCTGCCGCGCGCGCTGGCGGCCGAGCGCATCGCGCAGCGCTGCGAGCGCCTGGGGCTGGCCGGCGACCTCGGCCGCAAGGTGCGCGAGCTCTCCGGCGGCAACCGCCGCAAGGTGGAACTCGTGCGCGCGGCCCTGCACCAACCCGAGCTGATGCTGATGGACGAAGCCACCGTCGGACTCGACCCGAAGTCGCGCAAGGACTTGCTCGCGGCGCTGAACGAGGATGTACGCTCGCGCGGCGTCGCGGTGCTGTGGGCCACCCACCTCGTCGAGGAGGCCGAGCAGGCCGACCGCGTGCTGGTGCTGCACAAGGGGCAGTTGCTGGCCGACGGCAGCCCTGCCGAGGTCACCGCAGCGCTGGGCCAGCCGACGCTGGAACAGGGCTTCATCGCGCGCACGAGCGCCCCGGCGGCCACTGCCGCGGCTTGATACCTCATCTCAGGAAGAATTCCCGATGCGGACAACCCCGAAAGCCCTGCTCGCCCTGCTCGCCCTCGCGGCCGCCGCCGCGGCCCAGGCCGGCACCGCCTACGTGAGCAGCGAGAAGGACGACGCGCTGACGCTGATCGACACCGCGACGCTCGCGGTCACCGGCACGATCAAGAGCTGCAAGCGCACCCGTCACATCCAGCGCATGCCCGACGGCAAGCTGATGGTCGCCTGCACCGACGCGAACACGGCCGACGTGATCGACCCGGCGACGGGCAAGTCGGTGCGGCGCGTGCCGCTCGGCGACGAGCCCGAGGCCTTCGATCTCTCGCCCGACGGCAAGACGATCTACGTCTCCAACGAGGACACCGGCGCGGCGAGCTTCGTCGACGCCGCCAACGGCAAGGTGCTGCGCACCGTCAAGGTCGGCGAGGAGCCCGAGGGCGTGAAGGTCAGCGCCGACGGCAAGACGCTGTACGTGACCTCCGAGGTCGCGAGCCTGGTGCACGTGATCGACACCGCCAGCGGCAAGGTCACCAAGAACGTCAAGGTCGGCAAGCGCCCGCGCCGCATGGCGATCACGCCCGACGGCAAGGAGCTGTGGGTCACCAGCGAGCTCGACGCCAGCGTGTCCATCATCTCGACCGCCGACCACAGCGTGATCGCGCGCATCCCCTTCGAGGTCAAGGGCGCGCGCGCCGAGGACATCACGCCGGTCGGCATCGCGATGACCAGGGACGGCAAGCGCGCCTTCGTCACGCTCGGCAAGGCCAACCACGTCGCCTTCGTCGACGTGGCGGGGCGCAAGGTGACGAACCTGGTGCTGGTCGGCAAGCGGGCCTGGAACGTCGCGCTGGACAAGGCCGAGAAGCAGATCTGGGTCATCAACGGCCTCAGCGACGACGTGACCGTGGTCGATGTCGCGAGCGCCAAGGCCATCAAGTCGGTGCCGGTCGGCCGCGTGCCCTACGGTCTGGTGATCGTCGAATGAGGCGCGCGCTGACCGCCGCCGCGCTGGCCGGTGCCGCCCTCGCGGCCCCCGCCGCGACGCTGAAAGCCACGCTGATCGTCCCGGCCGACGACGCGCGTCTCGAGCGCAGCCGCACCGAGCGCGCCTACCTCGGCCACCCGGGTGGCCCGGCCGAGGAGGCACTCCAGGTCGCGCTCGACGAGGGCCGGTTCGAGCTCGACGCCGTCGGCGCCGGCGTCGCGCTCGATGCCAAGGAGGCCGGCGACCTGGCCGCCGCGAAGGCCGCCGCCGTCGCCGCCGAGAAGGCCGGCGCCGCCATGCTGCTCGCCGACCTGCCGGCCGACTGGCTGCTCGCGGTGACGGATGCGGTCAAGATCCCGGTGCTCAACCTCAGCGCCGCCGACGACCGCCTGCGCGCCGCCGACTGCCGCGCCCGCCTCTACCACCTCTACCCGAGCGAGCGCCAGCGTGCCGACGCGCTGGCGCAGACGCTGGTGGCGCGCAAGTGGAGCAAGCTGCTGCTGCTGACCGGCCCGAGCGCCGCCGACCAGCAGCGCGCCGCCGTCGCCCAGGCGGCGATCAAGCGCTACGGCCTGCAGCTCGTCGCCAGCAAGCCTTTCAAGCTCAGCGCCGACCCGCGCGAGCGCCAGCTCGCCAACCCGCTGCTGCTGACCGCGGGCGCGCAGTACGACGCGGTCTGGGTGGTCGACAGCGACGGCGAATTCGCGCGCAGCCTGCCCTACCAGACCGTGCTGCCGCGCCCGGTGGTCGGCGACGCCGGCCTGGTGCCAGTCGCCTGGCACGCGCAGTTCGAGCGCTTCGGCGCGCCGCAGGTCTCGCGCCGCTTCGCCAAGGCGAACAAGCGCCCGATGACGGCGCACGACTGGACCGCCTGGCTGGCCGGCAAGGCACTGATCACCATCGCCGCGGCCCAGCCCAAGGGGCCGAACGCCGCCTGGCAGCAGGCGCTGGCCAAGGTGCAGCTCGACGGCTCCAAGGGCGTGAACATGAGCTTCCGCGCCTGGGACGGCCAGCTGCGCCAGACGCTGCTGCTGACCGACGGCCAGGGCGTGATCTCGCAGGCGCCGATCGAAGGCATCCTGCACCCGGTCAATGTGCTCGACACGCTCGGCGCCGATGTCGGCGAGAAGCAATGCAAGGTGCAACGATGAGCCGCGAAAGAGGGGCCCCGCGCCGCGGGGATCGCAGCGAGCGAAGTGCTGCCGGGGACCGACCGACGTGTCGGTGGAATGACCACGATCGGGCGGAGGCCCTGCGATGAATGCCGTAGTGATGCCGACCTCCACCGCCAGCGGCGCGCGCCGCGGCCTCGCCCATGCGCTGCAGGCGCTGTGGGCCATCGTCGCGCGCGAGGTGCTGAAGTTCAGCCAGCAGACCGGCCGGCTGGTCTCGGCGCTGGTGCGGCCGCTGCTGTGGCTGGCGGTGTTCGCGGCGGGCTTTCGCAACGTCTTCGGCATCTCGATCGTCGAGCCCTACGACACCTACATCCCCTACGAGGTCTACATCGCGCCGGGTCTGGTGGGCATGGTGCTGCTGTTCAACGGCATGCAGTCCTCGCTGGCGATGGTCTACGACCGCGAGATGGGCCTGATGCGCCTGCTGCTGACCACGCCGCTGCCGCGCCCCTGGGTGCTGTTCGCCAAGCTCAGCGCGACCGCGCTGCTGTCGGTGCTGCAGGCGCTGGCCTTCGTGGCCGTCGCGCTGCTGATCGGCACCGACCTGCCGCTGTTCAGCCTCGCCGCGCTGCATGCGCTCGTCGCGCTGGTGGCCGGCGCGATGATGCTCGGCGCGCTCGGCCTGCTGCTGTCGGTGCACATCAAGCAGCTCGAGAACTTCGCCGGCACGATGAACTTCGTGATCTTCCCGATGTACTTCATCTCCACCGCGCTCTACCCGCTGTGGAAGCTGCAGGAGTCGGGCGCCGAGTGGGTCTACCAGCTGGCCCGCTTCAACCCCTTCACCCACGCCGTCGAGTGGATCCGCTTCGCGCTCTACGGCAAGGACCCGGGCCTCGCGCCCTATGTGGTGCTCGGCTGCCTGGCCGTGTTCTTCATCGCCGCCTGCTGGGGCTACGACCCGCAGCGCGGCTTCGGCCAGCTCACCAAGCGCGGTGGCGGCGGCCCGAACTGATCCGACATGAAACGAGCCCTGCGTTCCCCCGTCCTGCGCCGCACGCTGCTGCGCGGCGCGGCCGCGTCGCTGGCCGCGCCGGCCCTCGCCGTGCGCGCCCAGGGCGACAGCCACTTCACCCGCCCGATCACGCTGTGGGTGCCCTGGCCCGCCGGCGGCGGCACCGACCTCGCGATGCGCGTGCTCGCCGAGGCCGCCAGCCACCACCTCGGCCAGAAGGTCATCACCCAGAACAGGCCCGGCGCCGGCGGCACGCTGGTCATGCCGGTGCTGCAGCAGGCCGCGCCCGACGGCTACACCATCGGCCAGATGCCGCAGACCGTGTTCCGTGCGCCCTACATGCAGAAGGTGCTGTGGGACCCGATCCGCGACGTCACGCCGATCCTGCAGCTCACCGGCACGACCTTCGGCATCGTCGTCGCGGCCGACAGCCCGATGCGCAGCGTCGACGACGTGCTCGTCGCCGCGAAGCAGGCCATGCAGGCCGGCAAGCCGCTGACCATCGCGACCAACGGCGTGGGCACCACGCCGCACGTGACCATCGACGAGCTGCTCGAGCAGCGCGGCCTGAGCTTCGTGCACGTGCCCTACAGCGGCGTGTCCGAGCAGATGCTCGGCGTGGCCAGCGGCCAGGTCAGCGTGGGCGTCGGCTCGACCGCCTTCGGCCCCTTCGTCGACCAGGGCAAGCTGCGCCTGCTGGCCACCTTCGGCGACAAGCGCAGCAAGCGCTGGCCGCAGGTGCCCACGCTCAAGGAGCTGGGCTACCCCATCGTCGCGACCTCGCCCTACGGCCTGGCCGGCCCTCGCGGCATGTCGGCCGAGATCGTGCGCATCCTGCACGACGGCTTCCGCGCCGCGATGCAGGAGCCGGCCTACATCGCCGAGCTCGCCAAGTCCGACCAGGAACTGGCCTACCTGAGCCCGGCCGACTATGCCCGCGCCTGCCGCGACACCTACGCGGCCGAGAAGCGGGTGGTCGAACGGCTCGGCCTGACGAAGCCGCCGGCCTGAGGCCCGCGCCGCCCGCGCTCAGGGCACCAGCGCCAGGAACAGGAAGGCCGCGAACAGCACCAGGTGCACCGCGCCCTGCATCACCGTGGTCCGCCCGGTGCCCAGCGAGATGGCGCTGACCAGGAAGGCCAGCGTCAGCATCACGATGTCCTTGGGCTCCAGGCCCAGGGTCAGCGGCAGATCCAGCCACACCGCCGCGACGACCACGGCCGGGATCGTCAGCCCGATGCTGGCCAGCGCCGAGCCCAGCGCCAGGTTCATGCTGGTCTGCAGCCGGTCCGCCCGCGCCGCGCGCACCGCCGCCCAGGTCTCCGGCAGCAGCACCAGCATCGCGATCGCGATGCCGATGACGGCCTTCGGCGCGCCGGCCGCCTTCACCACCGCCTCGATCGTCGGCGACAGCTGCTTGGCGAGGCCGACCACCGCGACCAGCGAGACCAGCAGCAGGCCGAAGCTCGCCCAGGCCTGGCTGGGCGTGGGCGGGGCCGCATGGACGTCCTCGTCCGCCGGGTTGACCGGCGGCAGGAAGTAGTCGCGGTGCCGCACCGTCTGCACGAACACGAAGGCCGCCCACAGCGCCAGCGAGGACACCGCCACGAAGGCCAGCTGCGGCACGGTGTAGGTGCCGGCGCTCGAGCTCGTCGTGAAGCTCGGCATCACCAGCGACAGCCCGGCCAGCGCCACCAGCGCGGCCAGCGCCGCGTTGGCGCCGTCCAGGTGGAAGCTCTGCTCGTGGTGGTGCAGGCCGCCGACGAGCATGCAGATGCCGGTCACGCCGGTGGTGATGATCATGACCGCCGCGAAGATCGTGTCGCGAGGCAGCGCCGCCTTGTCGGGCCCGCCGGCCAGCATGACGGAGACGATCAGCGCCACCTCGATCACCGTGATCGCCACCGCGAGCACCAGCGTGCCGAAGGGCTCGCCGACGCGGTGCGCCACGACCTCCGCATGGTGGACCGCCGCGATCACGGCGGCGATCAGCGCCACCGCGCAGGCCGCCACCAGCGCGGCATTCGCGCCCACGAACAGCGCGCCGCCCAGCAGCGCGACAGCCCCCAACGGGACGAACGAGGCCCACAGCGGCATCCGGATTCCCCTTCCTGGCATGGCCGGCACTGCGCGCCGGTGAGCACCGGCCGCGCCGCCGTGCGGACGATTGTCCGGCATGGCCCGACGCGTCCCCCAAGGTCCGCGACACCATGCCGCTCCCGATGCAACCGGTAGCTTCGCATCGGCGCAACATGCTGCGCTCGGATGCGCGCTCGCCGTCGATCCGCCCCCCGCACAGGGGAGTCGCTCTCATTCGTCAAGCAGCAGAATCCGGATCAATGCCGCCTCTCGACCGCTTCAAATCCAACGTCGCGGAGGTCGAGGCCGATTGCCTCGTCGACTTCCAACGCGCAGCGGCACGGTGGACCGGCCAATGAGTCTGAGACCATGACCAGCAACCCAATTGCCGCCATGAAACCGCTCGACCGGGGCCTGAACTCGTGTGTGGCGCGTCGGTAGCGGTCAGCGGCTCCGGGATCGAGTGTGCTGCACGGCCTGCGGAGAACTCGCACGGCGCTCAGAGCGCCTGCGCCCCGGGCATCAACGGTCCGCAAAGCCGACCGACCAAAGGCTCCGCGGTACAGCGTCGGCTTCGCATCGCATCAAACCGCACTACGCGTCGCGTTGTGCTGACCTCCCCTGACGGAGAACCTGCATCGTGAATCACCCCGCCCGTTTCATTGCAGCCCTGCTCGCTTCGCTGGCCGCGCTCGGCGCGCATGCCGAGATCGTGATGCTCAAGCGATCCGAGTTGACGGCATTCGCCCTCGGTCAGCAGGCCGGTGCGGCCGCAGGTCAAGTGATGAACGCCCGGGAACTGGCGGCACACCGCCTGGGCGGCTACGCCGCGCTCGAGGCGCTGCGAGCCGAGCAGGCCAAGTGCGGCAACTGCGCTCAGCGTGACAAGCTGGCCAGCGACATCAAAGAGCTGCAGATGGCACTGCTGCGCGAGGACCGCATCTTCTGCGGAACGATCAATGCCATGGGCTTCGGCGATCCGGGCCTCGATGCCGCGATGAAGCTGACCGGGCACGACAAGGTCTGCCAAGCGTTCAACAAGGAAGCGCAGATCGTTGAAGCGGCCGCGAAGGACAAGCGCAACAAGGAGGAGTTCGCGAGCCGGGTCAAGGCGGGTGACATGTCGGCGTACTCGGCCATGGGGCGAAAGACGATGACCACCTACAGTCATGTGCCGATCGAGGAGCAGATGAACCTCGCGTGCCCCTACTATGCCCTCGGCATGCTGCGGGGCGACGACATGTCAACCGTCTTGTTCTCTCAGGAGTGCGCGCTGTTCTCGATGGCCGAAGTCGACCGCAAGGACGCCTTTGACCGACTCCGTGCTTGCGCGGACAAGGGGAAGCATCTGTGCGCATCGTCCTTGGCGGAATACTACGAAAGCACGCGGCGCTCGGACATGAAGTGGCCGGTCAGAGCCGACGACCACGAGGCTCTGAAACTTTACGAGCAAGTTATCAAGCATTGGACCAAGCAGAGCCAGGAACGCCCCAACGACGCCAATGTTTCGCGCGCGCTGAATGTCGCGAACCGCGCCGCGGATCGTGTGCGTGCGAGGTTGGGGCAAGCGGTGGCTGCGCCAGCGGCGACCCAGAGCAGCCCCACGCCAGGAAGCACCGCGAAGGACGATGCGGGCCCGAATCACTCCCCGACAGCGGCGGTCAACACTTCCGGCAAGTACCCGGCGGCGCCTGCGATCGGCATGTCGAAGCCGGGCTCGGACGTCACGATCCCGCGCACGCGCGGGCCTGAACCAGGCCATGAAGCGCAGGCGCGCGCCAGCGCATCACGCTGCGAGTCGCTGCGAAAGTACGCGGAGCGTCGAGCCACCGCCGCCGAGAAGAGCCCTGCGTTGGCAGGACGCGCCAAGCAGGCACAGGCGCGCTACGAAACAGCTTGCCTGCGCTAGCCAGCGCGCAATGGAGCAGCGCGGACTCTTCTCGTCATGGGCATTGCTTGATCCTGCGGGCGCGCAGCGCGCACCGTGACGCGCAATCCGCTTACCCGCACCCACCCTTCCCGCCGCCGCCAGTCGGGCCGTCGGCTACAGACTCGGCGCTGCGGCGCTCACCGGGCGGAGGATCACACCGCACGGCGGGTGCAGCCGTGCAGTTGAGCGCGCCGCACACGCCGACAATCCCCCCATGACCGCCTCCCCCGCCGGCGCGCCCTCATCGGGCCCCGCCTTCTCGACGCTGCCGCTCGCGGCCCCCGTGCTGGCCAACCTCCAGCGCCTGGGCTACGAGCACATGACGCCCATCCAGGCGGCCAGCCTGCCGCTGACGCTGGCCGGCAAGGACCTGATCGCGCAGGCCAAGACCGGCAGCGGCAAGACGGCCGCCTTCGCGCTGCCGCTGCTGGCCAAGCTCGATGCGCGGCGCTTCGCGGTGCAGGCGCTGGTGCTGTGCCCGACGCGCGAGCTCGCCGAGCAGGTGTCGCAGGAGATCCGCCGCCTCGCGCGCGCCGAGGACAACGTCAAGGTGCTGACGCTGTGCGGCGGCGCGACGATGCGCCCGCAGCTCGCCAGCCTGGCGCACGGCGCGCATGTGGTGGTGGGCACGCCGGGGCGCATCCTCGACCACCTGGAGCGCGAGTCGCTGGCGCTCGATGCCGTCGACACGCTGGTGCTCGACGAGGCCGACCGCATGCTGGACATGGGCTTCGCCGAGGACATCGCCAAGATCGCGCAGCGCTGCCCGCCGACCTCGCGGCGCCAGACCCTGCTGTTCTCGGCCACCTACCCGGACGACGTGGCTCAGCTCGCGGCGCGCTACCTGCGCGAGCCGCAGGAGGTCCGCCTCGCCGAGCGCCACGACGCGAGCCGCATCGAGCAGCGCTTCTACGAGGTGAGCGAGAGCGAGCGCCTGCACGCCGTCGGCCTGCTGCTCAACCACTTCCGGCCCGAAAGCACGCTGGCCTTCTGCAACACCAAGCAGCAGTGCCGCGACCTGGTGGCGGTGCTGCAGGCACAGGGCATCGTCGCGATGGAGCTGCACGGCGACCTCGAACAACGCGAGCGCGACCAGGTGCTGGTGCAGTTCGCCAACCGCAGCTGCAGCGTGCTGGTGGCCACCGACGTGGCGGCGCGCGGGCTCGACATCGCGCGCCTCGAGGCCGTGATCAACGTCGACATCACGCCCGACGCGCAGGTGCACACCCACCGCGTCGGCCGCACCGGCCGCGCCGGCGAGTCGGGCCTGGTGTTCAACCTCGCCAGCCTCGACGAGATGGGCCGCGTCGGCCGCATCGACGAGATGCAGGGCAGCGAGGGCGTCTGGCATCCGCTGGCCGAGCTGCAGGCCGCCGCCGCGGCCGCCGCCGCGCGCGGGCCGCTGCGCCCGCCGATGGTCACGCTGCAGATCCTCGGCGGGCGCAAGGAGAAGATCCGCGCGGGCGACGTGCTGGGCGCGCTGACCAAGGACCTCGGCCTGGAGGCCGCCACCATCGGCAAGATCGACGTCAACGACTTCTCCACCTACGTGGCGGTGCGCCGCGACGTGGCGGACCAAGCCCTGCGCGGGCTCAACGCCGGCAAGGTCAAGGGCCGCTCGGTGAAGGTGCGGCGGCTGTGAGCGAGGCCAGCGAGGGCTCGCCGTTCGCGGCGCTGGGGCTGTCGCCGGCGCTGGTGCGCGCCGTGGCCGAGCGCGGCTATGCCGAGCCCACGCCGGTGCAGGCCGCGACCATCCCGCTGGCGCTGCAGGGCAAGGATGTCGTCGCCTGCTCGCACACCGGCTCCGGCAAGACCGCCGCCTTCGGGCTGGCGCTGCTGCAGCGCCTGGACCGCCCCGCGCGCCCGGCCTGGCGCAGCACCGCGGTGCTGGTGCTGGTGCCGACGCGCGAGCTCGCCATCCAGGTCGGCGAGACGCTCCACGCGCTGTCGCGCGCGCTGGCCGTGCCGCCGAAGGTGGCGGTGGTCTTCGGCGGCGTCTCGATCAACCCGCAGATGCTCGGCCTGCGCGGCGGCGCCGAGGTGGTGGTCGCGACACCGGGCCGCCTGCTCGACCTGGTCGGCCGCAACGCGGTCGAGCTCGCCCACGTGAGCCTGCTGGTGCTGGACGAGGCCGACCGGCTGCTCGACGAGGGCTTTGCCGACGAGCTGGCCCGCATCGCCGAGCTGCTGCCGCGGCGCCGGCAGAGCCTGTTCTTCTCGGCCACCTTCGCGCCGGCCGTGCAGGCGCTGGCGGCCTCGCTGCTGCGCGAGCCGGTGCGCGTGGACGCGCCGGCCCTGCCCGGCGCCAGCGCGCCCGCCATCGAGCAGCATGCGGTGGAGGTCGACGCGGCGCGGCGCACGCCGCTGCTGCGCCACCTGATCGAGACCGGTGGCTGGCAGCGCGTGCTGGTGTTCGTGGCCACGCGCTATGCCAGCGAGCATGTCGCCGACAAGCTGCGCCGCGCCGGGCTGGCCGCCGCGGCCTTCCACGGCGACCTCAGCCAGGGCGCGCGCACCCGCACGCTGGCCGAGCTGCACAGCGGCGCGCTGCGCGTGCTGCTGGCCACCGACATGGCCGCGCGCGGCCTGCACATCCCCGGCCTGCCGGTGGTCGTCAACTACGACCTGCCGCGCTCGGCGGTGGACTACACCCACCGCATCGGCCGCACGGCCCGCGCCGGCGCCGCCGGCCTGGCCGTGAGCTTCGTCAGCGCGGCCACCGAGGCGCATTTCCGGCTGATCGAGAAGCGCCAGGGCCAGCGCGTGCCGCGCGAGCGCATCGCCGGCTTCGAGCCGAGCGAGGCCGCCGCGCCGGCGTCGCCGCCCGAAGGCGGCGTCAAGGGCAAACGCAAGAGCAAGAAGGACAAGCTGCGCGAGGCGGCCGCGCAAGGCGGCTGAGCGCACGGGCGCGCCGGGAGGCCTGCGGCGCAAGGCCGATGCCCCGGAAATCTTCCGGCGCCGTGTTCGACAGCGCACGGACGCCCGGGCACGCCGTGGCGAGACTGCCCCGATTGCGTGGCATCAAAGCTCCGATGTACCTCTACCGCGTCTACGGGGCCTGCATCGACATCCGCCAGATCGCGCTGCGGGACGGTGCCGGTCGCTACCACCTGGCCCGTATCGCGTCCCGGTTGCCGGCGCTGTGGGAGGAGCTCGAAGGGGAGCGGCCGGCGCTCGGCTTCAGCCTGCTGCGCTCGTGTTCCGGCGAGCTGTTCCGGGCCTTCTTCGAGTCCGTCGACCAGCCGCAGCGCATCGAGCTGCCCCACGACCCTCACCCGCCCAGGCCCTGCACGCTCGCCTGGCGCAGCCGCGGCGCTTGACGCCCGCCGGCAGACGAGGCGCCACCACGGCGCCTAAGCGCGGCAACAGACAGACAGCGGTGCGCGAGGCCCGCACAGTGGCTTCCATCGGTGCGACAGGGCATGGCCCCGCGCACTCGGTTTCCCCATGACGTTCATCCAGCGAGGTAGCACCATGAACAGACTCTCTCAACGCGCCTTCCAGGCTATGGCCGCGGCCATCGCCCTGCCGCTGGTCCTGGCCGGCTGTGCGGGCATGTCGACCCAGGAGAAGGGCACGGCCGTCGGCGCCGGGGCCGGTGCGCTGGGCGGCGCGATCCTGACCGGCGGCAGTGCCATCGGGACCGTGGGCGGCGCCGTCGTCGGCGGTGTCGTCGGGCACGAGGTCAGCAAGCCGGGCAAGTGAGCGAGCGACGGACCACGCCCGGTCCGTGCGCTATCGAACAGACCCCCGACGCGGGCTGCTCCACGCTGTAGGCAGTTGCATCGGCCGCGAGCAGGCGGTACGTCCCTTTCCCGCCAGGAGATCCTCATGCTGTCCCATCCACCACGCCGCCCGGGCCTCGCCTGGCTGGCAGGGCTGTTGCTGCTGGCCGCGAGCGGCTCGGTCGCCGCCGATCCGCCGTCGCGCGTCGCGCGACTCGGCTACGCCAGCGGCACCGTCAGCTTCTCGCCGGCCGGCGAGGAGGACTGGGTGCGCGCCACCGTCAACCGTCCCATGGGCACCGGCGACCGCCTGTGGTCGCAGCCCGGCGGCCGCGCCGAGGTGCAGGTCGGCGGTGCGATGCTGCGCATGAGCGCCGACACCGCGCTCTCGGTGCTCAACCTCGACGACCAGATCACCCAGCTGCAGCTGACCCAGGGCGTCCTCAATGTCCGCGTGCGCCATCTCGAGGCCGACCAGGCCTTCGAGGTGGACACGCCCAACCTCGCGTTCACGCTGCGCCAGCCCGGCGCCTACCGCATCGAGGTGGATCCGCGTCGTGACACGACGACGATCCACGTGCGCAGCGGCCAGGGCGAGGCCTATGGCGAGGACGCGGCCTACCTCATCGATGCCCGCCAGTCCTACCGCTTCTCCGGCACCGGACTGCGCGATTACCAGTACGTCAACGCGCGCGACGACGACGACTTCGACCGCTGGGCCAGCGAGCGGGACCGCCGCTACGACGGCTCGATCTCGGCACGCTACGTCTCGGGCGACGTGATCGGCTACCAGGACCTCGACAACAACGGCCGCTGGCGCGTCGACGCGAGCTACGGCAACGTCTGGATGCCGAACAACGTGTCCGCCGGCTGGGCGCCCTACCAGAACGGCCACTGGGCCTGGATCGACCCCTGGGGCTGGACCTGGATCGACGACGCCCCCTGGGGTTTCGCGGTCAGCCACTACGGCCGCTGGGCGCACATCGGCGGCTATTGGGGCTGGATCCCAGGCCCGCCGCGCGTCCGCGCCTACTACGCGCCGGCGCTGGTGGTATTCATCGGCGGCGACAACTTCCAGTTGACGATCTCGAGCGGCAATGTCGGCGGCATCGGCTGGTTCCCGCTCGGCCCGCGCGAGATCTACCGCCCGGCCTACCCGGTCAGCCGCGGCTACTTCGAGAACCTCAACCGCAGCAACACCGTGATCAACAACACCACGGTGATCAACAACCACTACGACAACTCGACGACGATCAACAAGGTCGTCTACGTCAACCGCCAGGTGCCCGGCGCCGTGGTCGCGGTGCCGGCGACCGCCTTCGTGCAGTCGCAGCCGGTGGCGCGTGCGGCGGTGACGCTGCCGCGCGAGCGGCAGGTCGCGGCGACCGTGGTGGCCAGCGCTCCGGTCGCACCGACCCGCAGCAGCGTGCGCGGCGCCGCCACCGAGGTCGAGAAGCCGCCGGCCACCGTGTTCGAGCGACGCGTCGTGGCCCGCACCGAGCCGCCGCCGGCTCAGGTCGGCTTCGACGCGCAGGAGCGCCAGCTCAAGGCCCAGCCGGGCAAGCCGCTCGACGACGCGGCGCGCCGGGAGCTCAAGCCGAAGGCGGCCGCCCCGGCCCCGGTCGTCACGGTGATCGAGCGCCGCCCAGACGCGCCGCCGAAGGCCCGGCCCGACCGGCCCGGCGCCGCGGCCGACACGACGGCAAAGCCCGCCACCGGTGCGGCCCCACCACCGCAGGGCACCGCCGACCCGGCCCCGCCGCGGCGCCAGGACGAGCGTGCGCCCGTGTCCGCATCACCACCGCGCGAGCGCAATGCGGTGCGCGAGGCTGACGTGAAGCCGCGCGACCGCCCCATCGCGACACCGCCCGCGCCGCCCCCCTGGCGGCCGGCCCCCGATGCCGGCCCGCCGCCCTCCGGTGGCGAGCGCCCACCGCTGACGCTGCCGCCCGACATGGTGCGCGGCCACGCGCGGCCCCCCGCTGACGCCGCGTCGATGCCGGCGCCCGCGGCCTCCGCGCCGCCCATCGATCGACCGGGCATGGGCAACGCCCGCAGTCGCGACGACAACGCGCCTGACAGGCCGAGGTAGCACGATGTCCAGAACCGCCCGACGCACCAGGCCGGCCTGGCCTCGGCCCGAGCCCGAGCCATCCTTCCCCAGCGAGTGCCCGTCGCTGCCTTCCTCTGGAGCACAGCCATGCTGTATTACGCCGTCGTCTTCTTCGTCATCGCCTTGATCGCCGCGCTCTTCGGCTTCGGGGGCATCGCCTCCGGGGCGGTCGGGATCGCCAAACTGCTGTTCTTCGTCTTCGTGGCGCTTGCCATCGTCAGCTTCCTCTATGGACTGCTGAAGCCGGGTTGAGCCCCCGCGGGCGTCTCGGGGCGCCTCACCCCGTGTCCCCTCCCTCTTCCCAAGGAGCACCCACCATGCATGCAGACAAGCCGGTCGAGTCGAACCTCCCCACCCCCCCGGCCGATCAGACCACCGCGTCGGCAGACGCGGCGATGGCCGCGACCCAGCGGATCGTCCACAGCACCCTCGACGGCCTCGCGGGCGGCGCGCAGGCGCTGAACCAGCAGGTAGTGACGCCGCTGCTCGAGCGCGCCGGTGACCAGGCCGCGGCGCTGACGCAGCGCACGCTCGACAGCGTGCGCGACGGCTCGCGGCGGGTGCAGGAGCAGGCGCTGCGCACGTCCGAGCGCACCCTCGACTACATCCGTGCCGAGCCGGTCAAGGCGGTCCTGATGGCCACGGCGCTGGGAGCCGCGCTGATGGCGCTCGGACAGCGGCTGCTGGGCCATGCGCGTCGGCACGACTGAGCCGGCCCGGCCGGCGTCGGCCGGCCACCGTGGCAGCGAGCGGCGCCGAACGGCGAGCGCCTGATGCACCCGCTGCTGCGCCTGGCCGTCAGTCGCCCGCAACTGCTGGCCGATCACGCGCAGGCCTATGCCGATCTGGCGGCCGCCGAGTTCGCCACCGCGTCGCTGCGGTGGCGCCGCCGCGCGCTGCTGCGCACGCTCGCGGCGTGCAGCCTGTGCATCGCGGCCGCGCTGGCCGGTGTGGCCGTGATGCTCTGGAGCGTGTCGCCCGCGACGCGGCTGGACGCTCTCTGGACGCTGATCGCCGTGCCGCTGTGCCCCTTGCTGCTGGCCGTGGGCTGCCTGGCGGCTGCGCGCGCCGGATCCGCCGGTGAGGACTTCGGCGGCATGCGCGCGCAGCTGCGGGCCGACCTGGCGCTGCTGCGCGAGACCGCGCCATGAAGGCCGCCGCCGCGCCGCTTCCGTCAGCGACGCCCGGCGAGCGTCTGGCGCTGTCGCGCGAGCGGATCCGCCGCGCCCTGGCCGATGCCACCAGCGCGAGCGAGCCGGTCACCGGCGCCGCCACATGGCGCGACGAGTTGCGCTCGATCCCGGGGGCCGAACTGCTCCTCGAGGTGTTCGACCAGTGGTGGTCGCGGCATCCGCTGCAGGCCACGGCCCGGGCCGCGACCGCGCTGCTGCGCTCCACGATCGAGCCGCTGGTCCGCCGCCATCCGCTGCGGTCGCTGCTCGCCGCGCTCGCGCTCGGGGGCCTGCTGGTGTGCCTGCGGCCCTGGCGCTGGCGGTTCGGCACCGTGCTGCTCGCCGGCTTGCTGCAGCGGCTGATGGCCGCCACGCCGGCGAGCGGCGGCGATGCCGCTCCCGCGGCGCCGCCGGCCACGCCATGACCCGCGCATGACGACGAGGGGTCCCCCGCGCCGCGGGCCGCTTGTCCGCAGCGCTCAGATCGAATACCAACCCGCCTCGGTGTCGAGAAAGGCTGGCCGGTCGGGCTCTGCCCCGGCCTGAGGGCACCTTGTCGGCGGCCCCCTTCCCGGCCGCCAGCCCAGCCCGACGGTGAGCGCCGACGTCAGGCGGCGACAGGCCCTCCAGAGTCTGGCGAGCTCCGTGCCGCTCATGGGCGGCTCGGTCGGACTGCGGCAGGCGCTGCTCGATCTGCAACGCCTGCACCTCGCCCCTGGCCCGCTGCCATGCCCGCTCACGGGCGCACGGCGATCTCGTTCTTCACCGACTTCACGCCCTTGACCGAGCGCGCGATGCTCTCGGCGGTGCCGCGCTCGACCGCGTTCTTCGCGAAGCCGGACAACATCACGGTGCCGTTGAGCGTCTCGACGCTGATGCTGGAGCCGGCCACGTCCTTGTTCTCGTAGAAGCGGCTCTTGACGGCGGTCGTGATCGCCGTGTCGTCGACATAGGCCCCGACGCTCTCCTGGCCGCGCGTGACGGCACAGCCCGAGGCGGCGAGCAAGAGGGCGGCGACGAGCGCGGCGGCGGCGTAGGGATGGCGATGGGTCATGGTGGATCTCCGGTGGGAAAGCGATGGGCTCGGGGAGCCGGCGGCGGCGGGGCGCGGGGCCGTCAGGCGGCCGCTCCGTCCGCGAGCCAGCTCTCGAGTTCCTCGGCATGCGTCTGCTCTTCGCCGAGCAGGTCCTCGAGCAGGCGCCGGGTGCTCGGATCCTTGTTGCCGACCAGGGCCACGAGCTGGCCGTAGACCTCGACCGCGACGCGCTCGGCCGCCAGGTCGGCCCTGAGCATGGCCTTCAGCTCGAGCGAGTCGTCGTAGGGCGCGTGGCTGCGGGAGGCCAGCGTCGCGGGGGAGAAGTCGGGCTGCCCGCCGAGCTGCACGATGCGCCGGGCCAGCCGGTCGGCATGGCCCGTCTCCTGGTCCGCGTGCGCGAGCATCTCCTCGGCGATCTTCGGCGATGCCAGGCCGCGCGCGGTGTGGTGATGGCGCCGGTAGCGCAGCGCGCACACCAGCTCGGTGGCCAGCGCCGCGTTGAGCAGCCGCACGAGGCCCTCCTGCCAGGCGCCGGCGTGCGGCGCGGCGCTGCCGCGGTGCCGCCGCGCGGCCTCGATGGCGGTGGTGTCGAGGACGAGGCGGTCCGGGTCGGGGTGCGGCAGCGGTTGGACGCTGGCGAATTCGGGGCGCTGGGTCATGGCGAGGCTTTCGGGTGGAGCGGGAGCCGGTCCGGCGGCGTTGGGGCCCCGGTGCCGACGCCGGCGTGAATGGATCGTGCGAGCAGGCTAAGGGCGCATCGCGCCGGGGTCTGTACGCCAGCGCACCATCGTGGCGGTCGCTCGCCGTCAGCACGGCTGGACGGCCGGACCTGCGCCGCCGTCGGTCGACAGCATGTCGGCACAGCGGTACGGCTGCGTCGAGCCGATCGTGCGATCGACCACCGCCTGGCCGCTGACCCGCGGGGGATGCGTCTTGACGCCGCCGAAGAGGGTGGCGAAAGCGACGTCGGCCGCATCGCGGCCTGTCCCGATGCGGATGAAGCCCATCGGGATCGAGGTCCCCGAGGGATCGAAGAGGTACCAGCGCCCGCCGAGGTAGACCTCGACGTAGGCGTGGAAGTCGGGCGGTCCGAGCGCCGGGTCGGCGCCGTAGTCGGTGCCGGTCGCGAAGCGCGCCGGGATGCTCAGCGCTCGGCACAGCGCGATCATCAGGTGGGCGAAGTCGCGGCACACGCCGACCTGCTCGATCAGCGTGTCGAGTGCCGAGGTGTTGCCGTTGGAGGTGTTGGAGGTGAAGGTGACGCGTCGCTGCACCCACGCCTGGATCGCCAGCACCCGGCCGCATCCCTGCCGGAGGTGACCGAACTCGTGGATCGCGAACTTCACCAGCCGGTCCGACTGGCAGTAGCGGCTCGGGTAGATGTAGCCCAGCACCTCGGGCGGCAGGCGGCAGACCGGCACCTCGGCCAGGTCGGCCGCTGCGCTGCGGTGGTGCAGCAAGTCCACCGTGGCGGCATAGCGCAGCGTCAGCGCGCCCGGCCCGGCGCGCAGCCGCAGGCAGCGGTTGCCGGTCGTCGGCTCGGTGTGCATCCAGGTCTCGACTGGCGGGTTCAGCTGCAGCGACTCCGCCGAGACGGCCTGGCTGTCGGTATGCGCGGCGTGGACATTGAACACGAAGTCTGCGCCGTGCGGGTCGACCTCGTAGCGCAGCGCCACCTGCATTTCGATCCGGATCATGAGCTTCGGTCTCCATGGCGCCGCCAAGGCCGGCGGCCGATCCCGCGCGCGGGCGCAAGCCGCCCCCGCCAAGGCGCTCAGCCTCGCCGCAGGTGCCGGTGGGCGTCTGTGCGCTAACGGACCGAGAGGCCGCCTCGCTTCCTATACTGGACCGGGACGACAGCCGGTTTCCGACCGCCCGTCCCCCGACCCTGGAGGGCCCCATGGACCCGACGCCCGACCCGAAGGCAAACCATCTGCTCGCCGCGCTGCCCGAGGCCGAATGGCAGCGCTGGCGGGATCAGATCGAACCGGTCTCTCTGCCGCTGGGCCTGGTGCTGTACGAGTCCGGCCGCACGCTGACGCACGCCTACTTCCCGACCACCGCCATCGTCTCGCTGCTCTACGTGATGGAGAACGGCGCCTCGGCCGAGATCGCCGTCGTCGGCAACGAGGGCATCGTCGGCATCTCGCTGTTCATGGGCGGCGGCTCGACGCCGAGCCGCGCGGTGGTACAGAGCGCCGGTGTCGGCTTTCGCCTGCGGGCGCGGGCGATGAAGGCAGAGTTCGACCGCTCCGGCCCGGTCATGCACCTGCTGCTGCGCTACACCCAGGCGCTGATCACGCAGATGGCGCAGACGGCGGTGTGCAACCGCCACCACTCGCTGCACCAGCAGCTGTGCCGCTGGCTGCTGCTGAGCATGGACCGCCTGTCGGGCAACGAGCTGGTGATGACTCAGGAGCTGATCGCCAACATGCTGGGGGTGCGCCGCGAGGGCGTCACCGAGGCGGCGCTCGAGCTGCAGCGGCGCGGCCTGATCCGCTATGCGCGCGGCCATATCACGGTACTCGACCGCCCCGGCCTCGAGCACAGCACCTGCGAGTGCTACGCGGTGGTGAAGAAGGAATACGAACGCCTGCTGCCCGACCGGACCGCGACCTGAGTCGAGCGGCGCGGCCCCGGCGCGCTGTGTGCGCTGGCAGACAGTCGCGCCGCGCCCCGCGGCCTACCCTGCGCACAGCGGTCGGCCCCGGGTGGGCCTGGCCGGGCGGGCGGCCCACCCTCGGCGCCGCTCCGTTGCACCGCGGAGGCCCCTTTGGCTGCAATCGAGAACCACCTGGTTGAGCTGCTGCCGCGCCGCGATCGCGAACATCTGCTAGCGGCCTGCCGGAGCGTCGAATTGCGCTTCGGCGAGTTGCTGTGCCAACCCGGCGAGCGGATGACGCACGCCTGGTTCCCGGTGGACGGCTTCATCTCGCTGATGACGGTGATCGACGGCGCACCGGGGCTGGAGGTGGGCATGGTGGGGCGCGAGGGCATGCTCGGCGTGCAGCATGTGCTCGGCGTCGCGACTTCGCCGCTGCGGGCGGTCGTGCAGGGGGCCGGGACCGCCCACCGAATCACCCGCGTCGACCTCCACCGCGAACTGCAGCGCAGCGCGGCGCTGCAGCGCCAGCTGGGTCGCTACATCCATGTGCTGATGGGTGAGCTGGCGGCCTCGGCGGCCTGCCTGCGCTTCCACCTGATCGCGCCGCGCCTGGCGCGCTGGCTGCTGATGAGCCACGACCGCGCGCATGCCGACCGCTTCCACGTCACCCACGAGTTCCTCGCCTACATGCTGGGCGTGCGCCGGGTCGGCGTCACGATGGCCGCGGGCAAGCTGCACCGCCTCGGCCTGATCGAGTACCACCGCGGCGAGATGACGGTGCTCGACCGGGCAGGGCTCGAGCAGGCCGCCTGCAGCTGCTATGCGATCGACCGGGAGGCCTATGCGGCCCAGCTCTGACCCCGGCGCAGCGCCGCCCGAACGCGGCACGCGCGCCGCCTTCGACAGCTTCGGCGCGGTCCAGGTGCCGGCCGACGCGCTGTGGGGCGCGCAGACGGCGCGCGGCCTCGCATTCTTCGACATCGGCGATCAGCGCATGCCGCTGCCGCTGATCCACGCGATGGCCTGGATCAAGTGGGCGGCGGCGCGCGCGAACCGCGAGCGCCGCCGGCTCGAGGCGGCGACCGCCTGGGCCATCGCCGACGCCGCATTGCGCGTGGCCGCCGGCGAGTTCGACGCGGCCTTCCCGCTGTCGGTATGGCAGACCGGCTCGGGCACGCAGAGCCACATGAACGTCAACGAGGTGATCGCGCGGCTGGCCTCGCAGGCGCTCGGCAGCGAGGCGACGCTGCAGCGCGTCCATCCGAACGACCATGTGAACCTCGGACAGTCGTCCAACGACGTGTTCCCGACCGCGATGCACATCGCCGCCGCGCTGCAGGTGCGCGACGCGCTGCTGCCGGCGCTGGCCGAGTTGCGCAGCGCGCTGGCCGAGCGGGCACAGGCTTTCGACAGCGTCGTGAAGATCGGCCGCACCCACCTGCAGGACGCGACGCCGCTGACCCTGGGCCAGGAGTTCGGCGGCTACGCGGCCCAGCTCGCACTGTGCGAGGCGAGCCTGCGGCAGGCGCTGCCGGCGCTGCACGCGCTGGCGATCGGCGGCACCGCGGTCGGCACCGGCCTCAACACCCACCCGACCTTCGGTGCCCGCGTGGCCGCGCTGCTGGCCGGACGGTTGGGCCTGCCGCTGGTGCAGGCCGACAACCTGTTCGCCGCGATGGCGGGCCACGAGGCGCTGGTCGCGCTGCATGCGGCGCTGCGGATGCTGGCGATCGCGCTGACCAAGATCGGCAACGACATCCGCCTGCTGGGCAGCGGCCCGCGCGCCGGCCTCGGCGAGCTGCGGCTGCCGGCCAACGAGCCGGGCAGCTCGATCATGCCCGGCAAGGTCAACCCGACCCAGGTCGAGGCGCTGACGATGGTGTGCGCCCAGGTGATCGGCCACGACGTGGCGATCGGCCTCGCGGCGAGCCAGGGGCAGCTCGAACTCAACGCCTACAAGCCGCTGATCGCGCTGGACACGCTCGACAGCCTGCGCCTGCTGGCCGATGCGATGCGCAGCTTCGCGCGCCACTGCGTCGCCGGGCTCGAGGTCGACGCGGCGCGCGTCGAGCAGCTGCTGCAGGGCTCGCTGATGCTCGTCACCGCGCTCGCGCCGCACATCGGTCACGAGCACGCGGCCCGCATCGTGCAGCAGGCCCAGGCCCAGGGCTGCTCGCTGCGCGAGGCGGCGCTGGCGATCGGGGGCGTCAGCGCGGCGGACTTCGACGCCTGGGTGGATCCGCGCCGCATGGCGCGGCCCGAGGGCCCGGGATGAACCGTTCGACACCGATCCTGCTGCTGGCCGCGGCCTTCGGTCTGGGCGGCTGCCCGGACGGCTCGGAGGACCTCGCTCCTGAAGCGCCCGACGCCCCGGCCGGCAGCCAGACGATCACCGTGATGCCGTCTTCCGCGGCGGCGTCCGGCGAGTCCCGCTACTCGCTCACCGCCTCGAGGGCGCTCCCATGAGCGGGAACGTGCGCCTGTGGGTCCTGGGACCGGCGCTGCTGGCCCTGGCACTGGCGTCCTGTACCGGCTGCAGCAGCCTGCCGACGATCGTCCCGGACCTCGCCCCCCGCAGCACCGGTCCGCCACGGCTCGAGGGCATGCGGGGCCCGCTGTCAACCGAGCAAAGCCGGGCCGTCCTCGCGCGGCTCGCGAGCCGCGGCGAGCCCACCGACATCTTCACGCGCCACCTGGCGCTCGAGGAGGCCATCGCCGGCAGCCCGCTGACCACCGGCAACGCGGTGCGCTTGCTGCAGGACGGTCCCGCAACCTACCGGGCCATGCTCGCCGCCATCGGCGGTGCCCGCGATCACATCAACCTCGAGACCTACATCCTCGACGACGACGTGATCGGCCAGCAGTTTGCCCAGGCCCTGATCGACAAGCAGCGCCAGGGCGTGCAGGTCAACCTGATCCGTGACAGCGCGGGCACCTTCGCCACGCCGGCGGTCTTCTTCCAGCGGCTGACCGACGAGGGCGTGCGGGTGCTCGAGTTCAATCCGCTCAACCCGCTGCTCTCGCGCAAGGCCTGGGAGCTGAACCAGCGCGACCACCGCAAGCTGCTGATCGTCGACGGGCGCACGGCCTTCCTTGGCGGCATCAACCTCAGCAGCGTGTACTCGGGCGGCTCGGCCCGCAAGGGCGGGCGGCTGCGGCCAGCCACCGGCCCGGTGTGGCGCGACACCGACCTGCAGCTCGACGGGCCGGTGGTCGCCGAGCTGCAGAAGCTCTTCCTGGCGGCCTGGGCGAGCCAGCAGGGCGCGCCGCTCGCCGCGCGGGACTACTTCCCGGCGCCGCTGAACGCAGGTCACGAGGTCGTCCGGGCGATCGGCAGCTCACCCGACGAGCCCTACAGCCTGATCTACGCGACGCTGCTGTCGGCCATCGGCAGTGCCGAGACCAGCATCCGCATCACCAACGCCTACTTTGTGCCGGACCCGCAGCTGCTCGCCGCGCTGGAGGCCGCGGCCGCACGCGGCGTCGACGTGCGCCTGATCCTGCCGGCGCAGACCGACTCCTGGCTGGTGTTCCATGCCGGCCGCGACCACTACGAGCGGCTGCTGCGCGCCGGCGTCAAGCTCCACGAGCGACGCGGCGTGATCCTGCACGCCAAGACCGCGCTGATCGACGGCGTCTGGGCCACGGTCGGCTCGACCAACCTCGACTGGCGCAGCTTCCTGCACAACCACGAGCTGAACGCGGTCGTGCTCGGGGCCGGCTTCGGCGCGCAGGTGCAGGCGATGTTCGACCAGGACCTCGCCGAGTCGGACGCGATCACGCTGGCCGCGTGGCAGCGCCGCCCGGTGCCGCTGCGCCTGAAGGAGTGGTTCGCCCGGGTCTGGGCCTACTGGCTTTGAGGACCGGCGGGCGTCGCGGCGCGACGTTTCAGGTGCCGCGGCCGTCCGCGCCGGCCGCCCTGGCCCGCCGTCTGCGGTCGAGATAGCGGCGCATCAGCGGCTGGGCGGTCAGGCCATGGGCAACGATCGAGGCCGCCACGGTCCACAGCGTCAGCGAGATCAGGGTATCGGCCAGTGCGCTGTCGATCCCATGGCGCAGCGCGAGCAGCAGGTAGAAGACCGAGCCGATGCCGCGGATGCCGAACCAGCCGATCATCGCGCGCTGCCGGCGCGACACCCCGCCGCCTCCCGGCAGTGCCACCAGCACCGACAAAGGCCGCAGCACCCCCAACAGCAGCGGCAGGAACCACCACAGGAGCGGCAGCGGCCGGGCGTAGGCCAGCATCGCGCCGACCAGGAGGACCAGGGGCAGTTCGGCCAGTCGCTCGAGCTGGCCATTGAATCCCTGCACCGAGTCGCGCATCGTGGCACTGGCGTGGTGGGAGTGGGTCGCCCGCTCCTCGTAGGAGTGACCGACCGGGTCGTCCGTGGAGCCCAGCGGCTGCGTGTGGGCGCGCGGTTGCTCGCGCACCCGCTGGAGCGCCAAGCCGGCGGCGAACACCGCCACGAAGCCCGAGGCGAGGCAGAGCTGGGCCACGCCATAGGTCATGGCCAGCAGGCCGAGGCCGAGGAACTCGTCCAGCCCGACCGCCTCGTCGTGGTGGCTGCGCAGGTAGACCACCAGCCAACCGGTCGCCGCGCCGAGCAGCCCGCCGATCAGCCCGCCGCCGACCGTCGCCCACAAGAGCTCCAGCGTCCACCAGCGCGACAGCCCGGGGCCCAGCTCGTGCAAGCCGAGCAGGCCGAGCCCGAGCATCACGAAGGGAAAGGCGGCTCCGTCATTGAGCCCTCCCTCACCGGCCAGGCTGAAGCCCAGCGGGTCGGGGTCCGAGCCGGGATCGGAGGGCAGGTCGGAGGCCAGCACCGGATCCGTGGGCGCCAGGATCGCGCCGAGCAACACCGCGGCGCCGAGCGGCAGGCCCAGCAGCCACACACCGACGGCGGTGAGCAGGACCACCATCGCCGCGAGCGAGACGAAGGCCAGCCGCAGCGGCAGCCGCCAGCGGCGGTCGCGCAGCGGTACGCCGAGTTGCAGTCCCACCGCGAACAGTGAAATCAGCAACGCCACCTCAGCAATCCGCTCCAGCAAGGCGGTGTGCACGCGCGGGTCGGGGCGCAGGACATCGGCCATGTCCGGGCCGAGCAGCCAGCCCAAGGCCAAGTAGACCATCGCACTGCTGAGCGGCAGCCGACTGAGCAGCGTGCCTGCCAGCACCATCGTCACCAGCAGCACGCCGACGAACAGGGACCAGTCTGCGAAGGACATGGCGACGGACCAACGCCGCCTCAGGCGGCGCGGCCTTGCTGAAGGAAGAAACGCAGCATCTCATGCCGCGCTTGCGGCGCTGCGAATGACTCAGCCGCTGTGCTGTCGACTGCGGTGCTCGTGGAGCAGCTGCGCCATCTGCCGCTTGAGCGCCGGCCCGCCCGGTGCGTCCCGGCCGCCGACGGCGCGCTCGTAGATCGCCCGCCGCAGCGGCATCGCCAGATCGCCCCACTCGCCGATCACCGCGGAGCCCAGCCGGCACAACAACGCCTGCTCGGACACGCGCGCACCGGCGGTGCCCGCTGCTGCAGCGGCTGTCGCACCGCTCAGCCCGCCACCTTCGGCGTCCCAGACATCGAGACCCGAGGTGTCACCGAGGCGGATGCGCAGTGGACCGTCCATTGCTTCAGTATGAGCGTCGCAACACGCCAGCACCAGCGTGCAGCGCGACCGGCGGGGTCTTTGGCCGGGCGGCCTGCCGGGGCGAGGTAATGCCGACCGCAGGGGGGATCCTGCAAGCGCTAGGCGCAGCCGGGACGCGACAATGGCCGGCGATGCAGCCCCCGCCAACCCGGGCCGGGGGCACCTGGGATTTCCAGCGACGTCGCCGGTTGAGCGGAGCGAGTTCATGCTTCCCGTGTACGAACCCAAGCACGAGCCCCCACTGCCTGTGGCCAGGTTCGCGCTGCGCATGCTCGCGCACGCGGCGATCGCGGCCGGCTTGATCCTGGTCTCCCTGGCCATCGGCATCCTGGGCTACATGCGCTTCGAGCGCATGGGCCTGGTCGATGCGTTTCTCAACGCCGCCATGCTGCTGGGCGGCATGGGGCCGGTGAAGGCGCAGGGGCTCAGCGAGCCGGGCAAGATCTTCGCCGGCCTCTACGCCCTCTACTCAGGCCTGGCCTTCATCGCCGTGATGAGCATCATGCTGGCGCCCGTGGTCCACCGGATCCTGCACCGCTTCCACTGGTCCGAGGGCTAGCCCGATTCAAACAGCCTCGCCGCTCTCGAGCGGGCACCGCGTCCGCCGACAGGATCGTATTTGGTGCGATCCGGCGCGACAAGAGCCCACAACAGGTGCGCTCCAGCGGCGACACCCATGAGCATTCCCATGGAAATCTCTACCATCTCCCGGTAGCGACAAAGCACGTTATTGGTGCCAATGCACCTCATTGGTACCGGTCGGGCAAAATCGCGGGTTGCCACGGATTCAGCCCCTCGCCAGAGACCCCGCCCCAATGAAACACGCGTCCAGCCACGACTTCCTTGACCACGTCGCCCGCCGCAGCCCGGGCCAGCCGGAGTACCTGCAGGCGGTGACCGAGGTGATCGAAAGCCTCTGGCCCTACATCACCCGCCACCCGAAGTACGCCGAGCAGGGGCTGCTCGATCGGCTGGTCGAGCCCGAGCGCGTCATCATGTTCCGGGTGTCCTGGGTCAACGACCAGGGCGACGTGCAGGTCAACCGCGGCTACCGCATCCAGCACAGCCTGGCCATCGGGCCCTACAAGGGCGGGCTGCGCTTCCACCCGTCGGTGAACCTGTCGATCCTGAAGTTCCTCGCCTTCGAGCAGACCCTCAAGAACGCGCTGACCACGCTGCCCATGGGCGGCGGCAAGGGCGGCTCCGACTTCGATCCCAAGGGCAAGAGCCCCGGCGAGGTGATGCGCTTCTGCCAGGCCTTCGTCACCGAGCTGTTCCGCCATGTCGGCGCGGACACCGACGTGCCGGCCGGCGACATCGGCGTCGGCGGCCGCGAGGTCGGCTACATGGTCGGCATGATGAAGAAGCTCAGCAACCGCGCCGACTGCGTGTTCACCGGCAAGGGCCTGTCCTTCGGCGGCTCGCTGATCCGCCCCGAGGCCACCGGCTACGGCACCGTCTATTTCGCCGAGGAGATGCTCAAGCAGCAGGGGCTGGGCTTCGCGGGGCTGCGCGTGGGCGTGTCCGGCTCGGGCAACGTCGCGCAGTACGCGGTCGAGAAGGCGATGGCGCTGGGCGCCAAGGTCATCACGGTGTCGGACTCGAGCGGCACCGTGGTCGACGAGGACGGCTTCACGCCCGCGAAGCTCGCCGAGCTGATGGAGGTGAAAAACCACCTCTACGGCCGCGTCAGCGACTACGCCGAGCGCGTCGGCGCGCGCTTCCACGCCGGGCTGCGCCCCTGGCAGGTGCCGATGGACGTCGCGCTGCCCTGCGCGACCCAGAACGAGCTCGACGGCAGCGATGCCGAGCTGCTGGTGCGCAACGGCGTGAAGTGCGTGGCCGAGGGCGCGAACATGCCCTCGACGCTGGAGGCCGTGAAGGTGTTCGAGGCGGCCCGCGTGCTCTACGCGCCGGGCAAGGCCAGCAACGCCGGTGGCGTGGCGACCTCGGGTCTGGAGATGAGCCAGAACGCGATGCGGCTGTCCTGGGGCCGCGACGAGGTCGACGGGCGGCTGCACGACATCATGCGCAGCATCCACGCGGCCTGCCTGAAGCACGGCCGCCGCGCCGACGGCAGCGTGAGCTACGTCGACGGCGCGAACGTGGCCGGCTTCGTCAAGGTGGCCGACGCGATGCTGGCGCAGGGCGTCGTCTGAGACCCGCCGCGGCGCGGGCTCAACCGAGCCCCGCCGCGATCATCTCGGCGATGTCCGGATCGCGGTCGAAGGCCTCGGCGAAGAAGTCCACGAACATCGTCACCTTCAGCGAGGGCCGGCGCAGCGGCTGGAACACGACGTTCAGCGGCAGCGGCGGCGCGCGCCAGCCGCCCAGCACCGCCCGCACGCGGCCGGCGCGCAGCTCGTCGCCGTAGACCCACAGCGGCGCGTAGCTGACGCCCAGGCCCGCGCAGGCGGCCTCGCGGATCGCCTCGGAGCTGTTGGACTCGAAGCTGCCGGTCACGCGCACGCTGCGCGCCTCGCCGTCCGGGCCGACGAAGTGCCATTCGTTCAGGCTGGCCAGCCCGGTGTAGACGAGGCAGTTGTGGCCGAGCAGGTCCTGCGGCTCGCGTGGCTCGCCGTAGCGCGCCAGGTAGGCGGGCGCGGCCAGCGTCGCGCGGTGGGCGGTGCCGATGCGCCGCGCGATCAGCCGGCTGTCCTTGAGCTCGCCGACGCGGAAGGCCACGTCGACGCCGGCGCCCACCAGGTCGACGAAGCCGTCGTCGAGCGCCAGGTGGATGCGGATGCGCGGGTGGCGCTGGTAGAAGGCCGGCAGCCGCGGCACGATGTGCAGCCGCCCGAAGGCGACCGGCGCGGCCACGCGCAGCAGGCCGCTGACCTCGTGCTCGGCCCGGTGCACCTCCAGGCGCGCCTCCTCCAGCGTGTCCAGCACCTGCAGGCAGCGCTCGTAGTAGCGCTGGCCGGCCTCGGTCAGCGTGTGGCGCCGCGTCGAGCGCGCCAGCAGCCGGGTGCCGAGCGAGGCCTCGAGCGCCTGCACCTGCTTGCTGATCGCCGACTGGGTGCTGCGCGCCTCGCGCGCCACCGCCGAGAAGCTGCCGGACTCGACGACGCGCACGAAGGTCTCGATCAGGCGGAGGCGGTCCATCGGGCTCAACTGTTCTTGGCAGGAATAAATACTATCCTTTTAATTGGCTATCCAGAGATTGCAGGAATGGAAACAATGCCTGGCATCGGGGCCCCGCCCCGCCCTCCAGGCCCGCAACGCTCATGAACGCTCCCCTGCCCCAGACCGTCTCGCAAGCCCTCGACGCCGACACCGCCCGCCTGTTCCAGCCCGGCCGCATCGGCGACATCGACATCGCCAACCGCGTGGTGATGGCGCCGCTGACGCGCAGCCGCGCCGACGAGGCCGCCGGCGACGTGCCCGGCAGCGCGATGAACGTCGACTACTACCGCCAGCGCAGCGGCGCCGGCCTGATCATCAGCGAGGGCACCCAGGTCGCGCCGGCCGGCAAGGGCTACATGGCCACGCCGGGCATCTACTCGGACGCGCAGGTCGAGGGCTGGAAGCCGATCACCCGCGCGGTGCACGAGGCGGGCTCGAAGATCCTCGCGCAGATCTGGCACGTCGGCCGCATCACCCACCCCGAGCTGACCGGCGGCGCGCAGCCGGTCGCACCGTCGGCGGTGCGACCGAAGGTGCTCGCCTACACGCGCAGCGGCAAGCACGAGGTGCCGGTGCCGCAGGCGCTGAGCACGGCGGAGATCGCCGAGGTCGTCGCGCAGTACCGCCGTGGCGCGGCCAACGCGCGGCGCGCCGGCTTCGACGGCGTCGAGATCCATGGCGCCAACGGCTATCTGATCGACCAGTTCCTGCGCGACGGCGCCAACCACCGCAGCGACGCCTACGGTGGCTCGGTCGAGAACCGCGTGCGCTTCGCGCTCGAGGTGGTCGACGCGGTGGCGGCCGAGATCGGCGCCGGCCGCACCGGCATCCGGCTGTCGCCGCTGACGCCCTTCAACGACCTCGCGGACAGCGACCCGCAGGCGGTCTTCGGCCACCTGGTGCGCGAGCTCGACAAGCGCGGCATCGCCTTCATCCACTGGATCGAGGGCGCGACCGGCGGGCCGCGCGACCTGCCGGGCTTCGACTTCGCCGCCGCGCGGCAGGCCTTCCGCGGCGCCTACATCGCCAACAACGGCTACGACCGCCAGATGGCGATCGACGCGGTCGAGTCGGGCCGCGCCGACGCGGTGGCCTTCGGGCGCCTGTTCATCGCCAACCCCGACCTGGTGACGCGCCTGAAGCGCGGCGCGGCGCTGAACGCGCCGAACCCGCAGACCTTCTACACGCCGGGGCCGGTGGGCTACACCGATTACCCGGCGCTGGCGGCCTGAGCGGGCGCCTCAGCGCACCTGGACCGTGACGCGCAGGAAGGTCGCCGTGATCGACGTCCTGGCCGGATCGGCGCTGCGGTTCTGGCTCTCGAACAGCGCCTCCAGTTCGCGGCGCAGGTCCTCGGTGCGGTCGTTCTTCGCGGCCGCGTCGAAGGCGTTCATCGTCGGCCCGTAGTACTGGCGGAAGAGGTCGACCAAGGCCTGCGGCGTGCCCGGGTAGTCGAAGGTGTAGCGGTCGCGCAGGAAGGCGATGTCCTCGGGCGCGACCCCGGCGGCGCCGAAGCGCTCGAGCACATGGCTCTCGATGCCCCAGGTCATCGGGCTGACGAAGCCTTCGGGCGGCGGCGGCGAGTAGGCCGAGCTGATCTTGAGGATCTGCGCGACGAGCGTCGGATCGTTCGGGATCCAGTTGCCCATCACGATGCGGCCACCGGGGCGGGTCACGCGCACCATTTCGCGGGCGACGTCGAAGGGCCGCGGTGCGAACATCGCGCCGAAGATGCTGACGACGCAATCGAAGGTCTTGTCCTCGAGACCGCCCAGGTCCGACGCGTCGCCCTCCTGGAAGCGCAGATGGCCCAGGCCCGCCGCCGCGGCGCGGCGGCTGCCGGCCGCCACCAGGTTGCTGGCGATGTCGACGCCCAGCACCTCGGCACCGAGCTGGGCCGCGGGCAGCGCGGTCGTGCCGTCGCCGCAGCCGAGGTCGAGCACCCGCTGGCCGGGCCCGATGCCGATGGACCGCACGAGCGCCTCGCCGCTGTCGCGCATGGTCGCGGCGATGCGGGTGAAGTCGCCCTTCTCCCAGAGTGCCTTGTTCGGATTCATCGCGCTGCTCCTGTTCGGCACGCCCGGACCGACCCGGGACGGTCCGCCACGGTACGCCGGCGCACCGCCCTTGTCAGCCCCCGCCGTGATTGAAGCAGGGTGAGCGCGAGGGGCCCGACGCCGGCGGCTCACCCCGACGCCAGGCCATGCTCGCGGGCGTAGCGCAGCAGCTCGACGGCCCCCGCGACGCCCAGCTTCTGGCGGATCTGGGTCTGGTAGTTCGACACCGTCTTGGCCGACAGCCGCAGCCCCTGCGCGATCTCCTCGACGCTGCGCCCGGCCACCAGCTGCTGCAGGATGTCGAATTCGCGGCTCGACAGCTGCGCGTACGGCGGCTCGGCGGCGCCACCGCCCGGGGCGTGCATGGCCACATCGGGCGAGAGCACGACCTCGCCGCGCGCCGCGCGCCGCACCGCGTCGACCAGCAGCTCCGGCGCGCTGCTCTTCGTGACGAAGCCGGCCGCGCCGGCGCGCAGGCACTGGCCGACCATCGCCGCGCCGTCGTGCATCGTGAACACCAGCACCCGCAGCGCCGGCAGCCGCTGGCCGAGGCGGCGCAGCAGCTCCAGCCCGCTGCGCCCGGGCATCGACAGGTCCAGCACCAGCAGATCGAGCCGCTCGCCGCCGGCGGTCAGGCCGCTGTAGGCGGCGTCGGCGTCGGCGTACTCGGCCGCCACCTCGATGTCGGGCTCGAGCTCGAGCAGGCGGCGGTAGCCGGCCCGCACGACCGCGTGGTCGTCGGCGAGTCCGATGCGGATCATCGTGCGCCCTCCCCAGCGGCCGGCGCGAGCGGCAGCCGCGCGCGCAGCCGCAGCCCCGGCGCCGCGCCCGCGGGCCGGGCCGGCTCGCACTGCAGGTCGCCACCGGCCGCCCAGACGCGCTCCTTCACGCCGGCCAGGCCGTTGCCGCGCCGCCAGGCCGCGGCCTCGGGCAGGCCGATGCCGTCGTCCTCGACCGACCAGTCGAGCACCCAGCCGTCCGTGCCGGTGTCGACGAAGCGCACGCACAGCGCGGCGCGGTCCGCCTGGGCATGGCGCGCGACATTGGTCAGCGCCTCCTGGCTGATGCGGTAGACCGTCAGCACCAGCTCGCGCGGCAGCGGCGCGTCCGGGCCGAGCAGGCCGGCGTCGAAGTCCAGCGTGCAGCGCGTCGGCTGGCCGGGCGACTGGCCCCAGGCCGCGACCAGCGACTCGAGCAGCGCGCGCAGCCGCGCCAGCGGCTCGCGCTCGCCCTCGGTGCCGAGCGGGCGCAGCCGCGTCAACAGCTCGCGCAGCGCCTGCTGGATGCGCTCGCATTGCGCGCCCATGCCGGTGGCGACCCCGGCGAGCTCGGACTGCCCGGCGAGCCGGCGCGCCAGCCAGGCGGCGTCGACGCGCAGCGCGGTCAGGTGCTGGCCGAGCTCGTCGTGCAGCTCGCGGGCGAGCCGGTGGCGCTCGTCCTCCTGCAGCGTCATCACCTGGCGGCTGAGCAGGCGGCGCGAGCCCTCGGCCTGCTCGAGCGCGCCGGCCAGATGGCGCAGCGCGGCGGCGATCGCGTCGAGCTCGCGGATCGGCATCGCCGGCAGGGAGCGCAGCGGCGCGAGCTCGGCGCGCTCGACGCTGGCGATCGCGTCGAGCAGCGGGCGCAGCGGGCGGAACGAGCGCCGCACGTTCCAGTACAGCACCGCCAGCAGCAGCGCCGAGCCGCCCAGCAGCAGCAGCAGCAGCTCGAGCAGCTGGGCCAGCGCCTCGTGCTGCTCGCTGTCGGGCGCGGCGGTCAGCTCGACGGTCCAGCGCTCGCCGTCGGCCAGCGCGAGCGACCAGCGCACCGTCTGCGGCGGCGGCGGCGGGAACAGGCTGCGGCTGAGCGCCGTCAGTCCCGCCAGCGGCGGCGCCAGCCGCTCGGGCGCCGGCTCGGACAGCAGCGCGCGGCCGGCGGCGTCGCGCACCTGCAGGCGCAGGTGGCGCGAGGCGCTGGTCAGCGGCAGCGCCGACAGCTCGGCCAGCAGGACCTCGCGCGGCCGCGCGGTGTTGCCGGCGAGCCGGGCCATGGCCTGGGCCAGCACCATCGCGGCGTCGGTCTCCTCGCGGATGTCGGAGCGCGCCCGCCACATCCCCAGCGCGAGCGCGAGCACGACGCCGAGCGCGGCGACCGCGAGCGCGCCCCGCATGACGACGCGCGGCAGCTCGATCGGCGCCGGCTCACGCGCGGCCGCCGAAGCGATCTCGGGAAATTTTCCTGGCTGGCGGCCGGGGGACTGCGACACAGAATCCTTGGACTGCATTCCCATTCTTATAAAGAGGAGACATAAACATGGAGAGCGATCGGCGGATTACCCGCACCCGTGGCGCGAAGCTCGCCGCGAGACGGCCTCGCCCCGCACTATCGCCGCTGAGCCGCCGCTTGCGCCAGCTGGGGCTGCTCGGGCTGCCCCTGATCGTCGCGCCCGGCCTCGCCGCCGCCCAGGCGGTCGCGGCCCAGGAGCTCGAGCGCGTCGAGGTGATCGGCGTGTCGCCGCTGCCGGGCACGGGCATCGACCGCAACGTGCTGCCCTACTCGACCCAGGTGATCAAGCGCGAGCGCATCGACGACGCGCAGGCCGTCAACGCCACCGACCTGCTGAACCGCCGCACCCCCGGTGTGCAGGTCAACGACATCCAGGGCAGCCCCTTCCAGGGCGACCTGACCTACCGGGGCTTTCGCGCCTCGCCGCTGCTCGGCGCCGGCCAGGGGCTGTCGGTCTACCTCGATGGCGTGCGCATCAACGAGCCCTTCGGCGACGTCATCAACTTCGACCTGATCCCCGAGTTCGCGGTCAGCAGCATCGCGCTGGTGCCGGGCGCCAACCCGGCCTTCGGCCTCAACTCGCTGGGTGGCGCGCTGTCCTACACCACCTTCGACGGCCGCAGCGCGCCGGGCCTGCGCGCCGAACTCTCGGGCGGCAGCTTCGGCCGCGGCACGGTGTCGCTGAGCTACGGCGCCAGCGACGACAGCGGCTGGCACCAGTACATCGCCGCGACCCACTTCGGCGAGGACGGCTGGCGCGATCACTCGGCCGGCCACCTCGAGCAGGTGCTCGCCAAGCTCGGCCACGACGACGGCGCGACCTCCTGGAGCACCAGCCTGCTGGTCGCGCGCAGCCAGCTGGTCGGCAACGGCTTGCTGCCGGCCTACACGATCGAGGACGGCGAGCTCGAGAAGGACCTGTACTTCACGCGTCGCGAGTCGGTCTACACCCACCCCGACCAGACCAAGAACCGCCTCGCCCAGCTGAGCGTCAACGCCCAGCACCAGCTCGACGCCCAGCGTTCGATCTCGGCGCTGCTCTATGTGCGCAGCAGCAAGCGCGACACCGTCAACGGCGACGAGGCCGAGGAGGCGCCGACGCTGCCGACGGACCCGAACGCGGCCTTCAACACCACCGCGACGACCCAGCTCGGCTGGGGCGCGGCGCTCAGCTACGGGGTCGCGCAGGGCGCCCACCGCTGGCAGGTCGGCGCGAGCCTGGACCGTGCGCGCGTCGGCTACAAGCAGTTCGAGCGCGAAGGCTTCTTCACCGGCGACCGCGGCGTGGTGCCCGGCGACGAGGCGCGCGAGCTGTCGGCCGACGTCGACGGCAGCGCCACCACCTGGGGCCTGTACGCGACCGACACCTGGCAGCTCGCGCCGCGCACCCACCTGACCGCGACCGCGCGCTACAACCGCTCGTCGGTCGGCAACCAGCTCAGCACCGTCGACGACGACACCGACGAGTTCGAGCGGCAGCCGCGCGAGCGCTTCCAGTACAAGAGCCTGAACCCGGCGATCGGCATCGCCCACCGGATCGAGAGCGGCCCGACGCTGTTCGGCAACCTGGCGCGCAACACCCGCGTGCCGACCGTCATCGAGCTCGGCTGCGCCGACCCCGAGGAGCCCTGCCGCCTGCCGGCCGGCCTGCAGGCCGACCCCTTCCTCGAGCAGGTCAAGTCGACCACGGTCGAGGTCGGCATGCGCTGGCCGATCAGCGACAAGACGCGGCTCAACGTCGAGCTCTACCGCACCGAGAACAAGGACGACATCCTGTTCCGCAGCGTCAGCGTCAACGGCCAGCTCGGCTACTTCGCCAACTTCCCGAAGACGCGCAACCAGGGCCTGGACGCCGAGCTCGGGACCACGCTGGGCCCGGTCGACCTGGGCATCGGCTACAGCTACCTGCGGGCGACCTACGAGGCCAACGGCGTGCTGCGCCAGGGCGAGCGCAACGTGACGATCCACCCGGGCACCCGCATCGCCGGCCTGCCGCGCCACACGCTGAAGCTGACCGGCGACTGGCGCGTCGGCGGCGGCGTCAGCGTCGGCGCCGACCTGCAGCTGGTCGGCAAGCGCACGGTCGCGGGCAACGAGGACGGCCTGCTCGAGGACGACGAGCCCGACGCGGGCCGGCGCCTGAAGACGCCGGGCTACGCGGTGCTGAACCTGCGCTCGAGCTGGAAGCTCAGCCCGGCCTGGGAGTTCTACGCCTCGGTCAACAACCTCTTCGACCGCCGCTACGAGACCTTCGGTGCGCTGGCCGAGACGGTCTTCGACGCCCAGGGCAACGGCCCCGGCGAGGAGCGCGACGCGCTGTTCGTCGCGCCGGGCACGCCGCGCGCGGCCTTCGTCGGGCTGCGCTACCGCTACTGAGGCCGGCGGCCGCCGCGGCCGTGACAGAGTGTCTGCCGCTGTGCCGCGGCAGGCGCAGCCTGGTCAGCGCGAGCGACCATTTCCCGGGGCGGGCACCGGGGCGGAGGGTGGGAATGGCGCTTGCTGTCCATCGGGGGTGCTGCGCGCCACAATGCCCTCGATGCCCCTCGCCCCCGCCCCCCGCACCGCCGACACGAGCGTCGGCGTCGGGGTTGCTGCGCCCGGCCGCCTGCACCTCGGCTTCCTCGATCCCTCGGGGTCGCTGGGGCGGCGCTTCGGCAGCCTGGGACTGGTGGTCGGCGGCTTCCAGACCCGGCTGACGCTGCGGCGCGCGAGCGCGCCGCGGTTGAGCGCGGCCACGCCCGAGGCGCAGCGCGAGCTCGAGCGCGCCGCCGAACACCTGGCGGTGCTGCAGCGCCACAGCGGCCGCGCCGAGCCGCTGCAGCTGCACCTCGCCGAGACCCTGCCGGCGCACGCCGGCTTCGGCTCCGGCACCCAGCTCGCGCTGGCGCTCGGGCGCGCCTTCGCGACGCTGCACGGCCTGCCGCTGACGACCGCCGAGATCGCGCGCCTGCTCGGCCGCGGCCGGCGCTCGGGCATCGGCATCGCCGCCTTCGAGCAGGGCGGCCTGCTGCTCGACGGCGGCCCGGGCGCCGACGGCAGCCCGGCGCCGCTGCTCGCACGCCTGGCGCTGCCGGCGGCCTGGCGGGTGCTGCTGGTGCTCGACCCGACGCGCGACGGCCTCAACGGCGTGCCCGAGAAGGAGGCCATCGAGGCGCTGCCGCGCTTCCCGCAGGAGGCCGCCGCGGCGCTCTGCCACGAGGTGCTGATGCGCGTGCTGGCCGGCGCGGCCGCGAACGACTTCCCCGCCTTCGCCACCGGCCTGAGCCGCGTGCAGCAGCTCGTCGGCGGGCACTTCGCGCCGGCCCAGGGCGGCAGCGTCTACGCGAGCCCGGCGGTCGCGCGGGTGTGCGAGTGGATCGCGCGCCACGAGTGCGCCGGCGTCGGCCAGAGCTCCTGGGGACCGACCGGCTTCGCGATCCTGCCCTCGGCCGCGACGGCCGAGCGCGTGCAGGAGGCCATCCACGGCGCCGGCGTGGTCGACGCGACGCTGCGGCTGCGCATCGTCGCGCCGCGCGCCAGCGGCGCGACGATCGAGTCGCTCGCCTGAGTCGCGCCCCGCCATGGACCGCAGCCCCGACCGGAGACATCCCATCGAACGCCCCCACATCCTGCACATGTTCACGCCGGGCCGGCAGATGAGCCCGTTCGACATCAACATGGCCGCCGACGCCGGCTACCAGCTGCTGCCGACCTACACCGAGGTCGCGCTCGCGGGCGTGCATGCGCTGACCCAGGACGCGATCTTCTCGCGCGGCCCCAGCGGCGTGGCACGCACCGGCATCTTCATCGGCGGGCGCGACGTGATGCTCGCCGCCGACATGCTCGACGCCGCGCGCAAGGCCATGGTGCCGCCCTTCGTCGTCTCGGTGATGGCCGATCCGAGCGGCAGCTACACCACCGCCGCCGCGCTGGTCGCCTGCGTCGAGCAGCAGCTGCGCAAGGTGCACGGCACCGAGCTGGCGGGCAAGCACGTCACCATCCTCGGCGGCACCGGCACCGTGGGCCGCATCGCCGGCGTGCTGGCGGCACAGCTCGGCGCGCACGTGCGGCTGTCCAGCCACCTCGGCGAGGCCGTCGCGCAGCAAGCCGCCGCCGAGACCAACGCGCGCTTCGGCAGCGCGCTCGGCGCCGTCGCGGGGGCCAACGCCGCCGAGGTGCGCGCCTCGATCGCCGACGCCGAGGTCGTGCTGGCGACCGCGGCCGCCGGCATCCAGGTGCTCGGCGAGGCCGACCGCGCCAGCGCCGCGAAGCTGCTGGTCGCGGCCGACGTCAACGCGGTGCCGCCGACCGGCATCGCCGGCGTCGGCGTGATGGACAACGGCCGGCTGCTGCCCGACTGCCGCGCGGTCGGCATCGGCGCGCTGGCCATCGGCAACGTCAAGTACCAGGTCCAGCACCGGTTGCTGCTGCGCATGCGGGGCGCCGAGCAGGCCGTCTACCTGAGCTTCCCCGAGGCGCTCGCGCTCGCGCGCGAGATCCTGCGCGAGAACATCTGAGCCCGGGCCCGTCCCGGCACCTGCAGCGTGGCAGCCGCGCCCCCCTCCACCCCGCCGACCCTCGTGGTGGCCGGCCGCTCCGTGCGGCTGATGGCCGAGGCGGCCGCGTGCGACGGCTACCGCGTGATCGCGCTCGACACCTACGGCGACCTCGACACGCGCCGCGCCGCGGCACGCTGGCTGCCGATCGGCACGCCCGGGCAGGCGATCGACACGCCGCGCACGCTCGCGGCACTGGCCTCGCTGCAGGGCGAGCCGGGGCTGCTCGGCTGGGTCGCCGGCGCCGACTTCGAGTGCGAGCCCGAACTGCTCGCGCGCGCCGCCGGCGTGCTGCCGCTGATCGGCACCGCCCCGGCCGACGTCGCGCGGCTGCGCGAGCCGCTGGGCTTCTTCGCCGCGCTCGACGCGCTCGGGCTGCCGCACCCGCCGGTGCGCCGCGACGCACCGCAGCCGCCGCAGGGCTGGCTGCGCAAGCTCGCGCGCGGCAGCGGCGGCTGGCACATCCGCCGCGCCGAGGAGCACCCGGCGGCCGACCCGGCGCGCGGCGCCTATTTCCAGCGCGAGCTCGCCGGCACGCCGATGTCGGCGCTGTTCGTCGCCGACGGCCGGCAGGCGCGGCTGATCGGTGTCAACGAGCTGATCGTGCGGCCGCTGGGCGCGCTGCCGCATGTGTACCGCGGCGCGCTCGGGCCGCTGGTGCTGCCGGCCGGGCCGCGTGACGCGCTCGACGCCGCGCTCGACCGCCTCGCCACGCATTTCGCGCTGCGCGGCCTCGCGAGCCTGGACTTCGTGCTCGCCGAGGGCGGCTGGTCGCTGCTCGAGATCAACCCGCGCCCGAGCGGCAGCCTCGCGCTCTACGCCGACCAGCCGCTGATGCACGCGCATGTCGAGGCCTGCCTGCACGGCCGCCTGCCGCCGCCGGCCGAGGCGGCCCGCGACGGCGTGCGCGGCTGCGAGATCCTGTTCGCGCGCAGCGCCTTCACCTTGAGCGAGGCGCTGGCCGGCGCGCTCGCCGCGCGCGCCGACTGCCACGACCTGCCCGCCGCCGGCAGCCGCTTCGCGGCCGGCGACGCGGTGTGCACGCTGAGCGCCGCCGGCCCCAGCGTCGCCGCGGTGCGCGAGCGCCTCGAGGCCGAGCGACGCCGGCTGCGCGCCGCGCTCTCGTCCCCGCGGCCCCCGGCCTGAGCGCCCGGAGCCCTTCCCCCGCCCCCATTCCCGAAAGACCGCGATGACCGACGCCGCCCCCCTGCCCTTCGCCGCCGAAGCCCTGAGCGTCAACCGCGAGGTGCGCTCGCGCGTGCAGCGCCTCGTCGCCGAGGCCGAGCGCCTGCGCGTCGCGGTGCGCCGCGACGCCAGCGGCGTCACGATCGTCGATGCCGGCATCGACGCGCCCGGCAGCCTCGAGGCCGGCCGGCTGATCGGCGAGATCTGCATGGGCGGGCTCGGCACGGTCGAGATCGCCGCGCAAGGCTATGGCGACGCGAGCACCGGTTGGCCGAGCTGGCTCGAGGTGCGCAGCAGCCAGCCGGTGCTGGCCTGCCTGGCCAGCCAGTACGCCGGCTGGTCGCTCAGCGCGAGCAAGGAGGAGGCCGGCGGCAAGAAGTTCTTCTCGCTCGGCTCCGGCCCGGCGCGCGCGCTGGCCGGCAAGGAGGAGCTCTTCAAGGAGCTCGGCTACCGCGACCCGATCGCCGCGGCCGAGCGCAGCGGCGTGCTGGTGCTCGAAGTCGACCGCGTGCCGCCGCCGGTCGTGATCGACAAGGTGCTGCGCGACTGCGCGCTCGCGCCCGCGCAGCTGACGCTGGTGCTGACGCCGACGCGCAGCCTCGCCGGCACGACCCAGGTGGTCGCGCGCGTGCTCGAGGTCGCGCTGCACAAGGCCCACGAGCTGCACTTCACGCTCGAGCACATCGTCGACGGCGTCGCGAGCGCGCCGCTGCCGGCGCCGGGCGCCGACGGCCTGGACGCGATGGGCCGCACCAACGACGCCATCCTCTACGGCGGCCGCGTGCACCTGACGGTGCGCGGCCCCGACGAGGCGGCGCGCGCGCTCGCCAAGAACCTGCCCTCGCTGAACTCGCGCGACTACGGCCGCGGCTTCGCCGACATCTTCAAGGCCGCCGAGTACGACTTCTACAAGATCGACGGCGCGCTGTTCGCGCCGGCCGAGGTCTGGGTCTCCTCGCTCGAATCGGGCAAGACCTGGCATGGCGGCCGGCTGAACCTCGAGCTGCTGCGCGGGCAGTGGCTGGGCGAGGCCTGAGCCCGGGGCGATGCGCGTCGCGATCTTCACCGACGAGACCGGCTGGCACACCCGCCAGCTGCAGGCCGCGCTGCGCGCACGCGGCGCCGAGGGGCGCTGCGTCGACCTCGAGGACTGCCGCATCGACACCGCCGCCTCCTGGCATGGCCTGGTGATCCCCGGCTACGGCCGCGAGCTGCCCGAGGCCGCAATCGTGCGCGGCATCGCCGGCGGCAGCTTCGAGCAGGTGACCAAGCGGCTGGGCGTGCTGCACGCGCTGCGCGAGCTCGGCGTGCCGGTCTACAACGACGCGCGCGCGATCGAGCGCAGCGTCGACAAGGCGATGACCAGCCTGCTCCTGCACGCCGCCGGCGTGCCGACGCCGCCGACCTGGGCGATGGAGTCGCCCGCGCAGGCCCAGCGCCTGGTCACGCAGGAGAGCGCCGCGGGCCGCGCGCTGGTGCTCAAGCCGTTGTTCGGCTCGCAGGGCAAGGGGCTGCAGCGCCTCGGCTGGGTCGACGGCGCGCATGTGCCGCTGCCCGAGCTGCAGGCCTATGGCGGCCTGGCCTACCTGCAGCGCTACATCGCCTCGCCCGGCTTCGACTGGCGGGTGCTGGTGATCGGCGGGCGCGCGGTCGCGGCGATGCGGCGCGTCAGCGCGCACTGGATCCACAACGTCAAGCAGGGCGCGCAGGTCGAGCCGGCGGCGCTGACGCCCGAGCTCGCCGCGCTGGCCGAGCGCGCCGCCGCGGCGCTGCAGATGGACTATGCCGGCATCGACCTGCTGCCCACGCCCGCGGGCCCGCAGGTGCTCGAGGTCAACGGCGTCGCCGCCTGGCAGGGGCTGCAGCGCGTGACCGGCTTCAACCTCGCCGCTGCGCTGGTCGCCGACCTGCTCGAGCGCAAGTGCGGCCGCAGCGTGCGCCAGGCCTGAGACGCCCACGATGACGTCCCCGACCGCGCGCGCGCGCCGCGCCTTCCTGGCCGCCTGCGCGCTCGACGTCGCGGTGCGCAAGCCGGGCAATGTCAGCGCCGCCTCGCCGGGCCACGGCATGCAGGCGCGGCACTTCCTCGACAGCGCCGCGGCCGCCGCCGGGCCGCTGTTCGAGCCCGGCGCGACGGTCGGCGCGCGCATCGAGGGCGCGGTGCGCGCGACGCTGGCGGTGGCCGGCTGCAACACCAACCTCGGCATCGTGCTGCTGTGCGCGCCGATCGCGCGGCTCGCCGACTTCGCCCCCGATTGGCCCGCCGATCCGGCGGCCTGGCGGGCCGGCCTCGAGCATGTGCTGGCGACCCTCGACCGCGCCGATGCGGCGGCCGCCTTCCGCGCGATCGCGGCGGCCCGCCCGGGCGGGCTCGGCCACGCCGAGGCCGAGGACGTGCACGCGCCGCCGACGGTCACGCTGCGCGAGGCGATGCGGCTGGCCGCGCCGCGCGACCGCATCGCCTTGCAGTACGCCAATGGTTACGCCGACCTGTTCGACACCGGGCTGGCCGCCCTGCCGCCGCGCGGCGGTGCCGACGCGGCGGCGGTGCAGTCGCTCTACCTCGCCTTTCTCGGCCGCTACCCGGACTCGCACATAGTGCGCAAGCATGGCGCAGTCCCGGCACAAGCTGTCACCGACGAGGCCCTGCCCTGGTTGCTGCGCAGCGACCATGGCGAAGCGGTCGGCCTCGACCCGGCCTTCGCCGCCTGGGACGAGGCGCTCAAGGCCCGTGGCCTGAACCCCGGGACGACGGCCGATCTGACGGTCGCGACCCTGTGTCTGGCAGGGACGATCGGCAGGCTCGAAATCGACGCCCCACCTTGATTGCACCCTTGGCATGGAACGTGTAAGTTCTGCTCGTACCGGCCGTGGGGCCGGTGCCTTTTTCAGTCCGCAGAACACTGCACACGGAGACTCACCATGGCAAAGATCGACCGCATGCTCGTCGGCGAATCGCTCGTCGGCGACGGCAACGAAGTGGCCCACATCGACCTGCTCATCGGGCCGCGCGGCTCGGCCGCCGAAACCGCGTTCGCCAACAGCCTGACGAACAACAAGGACGGCTTCACCTCGCTGCTGGCCGTCGTGGCGCCCAACCTGCTGTGCAAGCCGGCGACCGTGATGTTCAACAAGGTCACGATCAAGGGCGCCAAGCAGGCCGTCCAGATGTTCGGCCCGGCCCAGCGCGGCGTCGCGATGGCGGTGGCGGATTGCGTCGAGGACGGCACGATCCCGGCCGACGAGGCCGACAACCTGTTCATCTCGGTCGGCGTCTTCATCCACTGGCTGGCCGAAGACGACAAGAAGATCCAGGACTACAACTACCAGGCCGTCAAGGAGTCGATCAAGCGCGCCGTCGCCGGCTTCCCGAGCGCCCGCGAAGTGGTCGCCCAGAAGGGCAGCGCCGCCCACCCCTTCCAGGCCAAGTAAGCGGCCCGGACCGTCCCGCCGGCCTGCCGGCGGGACACAAAAAAGCCGACTGGCGGGCCAGTCGGCTTTTTTCTTTGGGGCGCGGCCCTCAGCGCCCGCCGGGCACCACCATGCCCGAGCCGATCAGCGACACCAGCGTCGCGCTGCGCGCCGGCTCGGCGGGGCGGCGGCGCTCGATCGCGACGCCGACCGACTCGACGTCGTCGAACTTGCGCGGCTTGACCACGACCACCCGCACCCAGTGCGCGCCGAATTCGCGGATCAGGATCTCGGCCACCGTCTCGGCGAAGGACTCCAGCAGCGTCAGCCGGTGCTCCTGGAGCAGCCGGTGCAGGCGCTCGCGCACGACGCCGTAGTCGATCGTGTCGGCGATCTGGTCGGTGTCGCAGGCGCGCGGGCGCGGCACGCCGGCGGTCAGGTCGATGCGGATCGTCTGCGGCCGGTGCAGTTCGCTGTCGTGGATGCCGATCACCGTCTGGCCGGTGAAGCCCTCGATGAAGATCAGGTCCAGCGGCTCGGC
>CAYOXW010000001.1:0-14315 GCA_964408005.1 uncultured Methylibium sp. | reverse complement strand
CGATCACCGTCTGGCCGGTGAAGCCCTCGATGAAGATCAGGTCCAGCGGCTCGGCGTCGCCCGCCGTCTGGGGGGTGGGGGGCAGCTGCGGGCGGGGGGCGGCGGTCACAGGCGTTCTCCTCGGGGGCGGACGGGTCGGGCCTCTGTCGGCGCAGCCCGGACGATGGCAGATTCTGGAACACCTTGCACGGCCAAATATGTTCATGGGAGGGCTTACACGGGCTGGGGGACACCGATACTCGCGCGCCAGAATCGGCACGGAATGACCCGTACCGCCGGAGACAACATGAGCAACCTGTCGTTGCGCGAAGCGCAGCAGCACGCGCAGGCCCATGCGCGGCGCATCCTGGACGCGGTGCGCCTGGGCGCAAGCCGGGCGCCGGCCGACGAGGTCATGGCCAGTTCCTGGCAGCGTTGCCTGAACGAGCACCGGCTGCACCCGGATCACTCGCCGCGCCCCTCGGTGGTCTCGCCCGCCGAGCTGGCCGAGCGCCAGGGCCGCGTGGCCGACGTGCTCGACTGCGCGCGCCACGAGATGAGCACGCTCTACCAGCAGCTCGGCGACGCCGAGTCGGCCGTGGTGCTGACCGACACCGACGGCGTGATCCTGCACATGGTGTCCTCGTCGGCCTTCGCGGCCGAGGTGAACGCGCTGGGCTTCCAGGTCGGCGCGGTCTGGAGCGAGGCCGAGGCCGGCACCAACGGCATGGGCACCTGCCTGGTCGCGGCCAGCCCGGTGGCGGTGAAGCGCGAGGACCATTTCTTCACCGAGCTGACCTCGCTGACCTGCTCGGCGGTGCCGGTGTTCGACCCGCAGGGCCAGATGACCGCGGTGCTCGACGTCACCAGCCACTCGAGCCTGCAGCAGCAGCATTCGCTGGTGCTGCTGGGCATGACGGCGCAGATGATCGAGAACCGCCTGCTCGAGCAGCGCTTTCCCGAGGCCCACCTGCTGCACTTCCACAGCCGCCCGGAGTTCGTCTACACGCTGCACGAGGGCAAGCTGGCGCTCGACGGCAATGGCCGCATCCTGGCCGGCAACCGCAGCGCGCTGTTCCAGCTCGGGCTGCGCTCGGTCGCCGAGCTGCGCAGCAAGCGCCTCGACGAGCTGTTCCAGTCCTCGCTGGCCGACCTCGAGCAGCGCTGCCTGCGCAGCGCCCACCACCCGGTGGTCAGCTACGGCGTGCCGGGCTCGAGCCGCTTCTTCGTCGTCGCGCGGCCGCCGGCCGGCGAGCTCGAGCTCGCCGGCGTACCGATCGTCATGCCCGCGCGGCCGCAGCCGCCGCGCGCCGAGGCGCGCCGCGAGCCGCCCTCGCTGCCGCGCAGCACGCCGGCCCCCTCCTTCGGCGACGAGCGCCTCGTGCGCCAGCTCGAGGCCGCCGCACGGGCCATCGCGCGCGACATCCCGGTGCTGCTGCACGGCGAGACCGGCAGCGGCAAGGAGGTGTTCGCCCGCGCGCTGCATGCCGCCAGCCCGAGGGCCGGCGGCGCGCTGGTCGCGATCAACTGCGCCAGCCTGCCCGAGACGCTGATCGAGGCCGAGCTGTTCGGCTACCGCGCCGGCGCCTTCACCGGCGCGCAGCGCAGCGGCCGGCGCGGCAAGATCGTCGAGGCCGACCGCGGCACGCTATTCCTCGACGAGATCGGCGACATGCCGCTGGCGCTGCAGGCGCGGCTGCTGCGCGTGCTCGACGAGCGCAAGGTCACGCCGCTGGGCGCCGAGGAGACGGTCGAGGTCGACTTCCAGCTCGTCAGCGCCAGCCACCACCCGCTGGAGCAGCTGGTCGCCGAGGGCCGCTTCCGCCAGGACCTGTACTACCGCCTCGCCGGCTTCGAGGTCACGCTGCCGGCGCTGCGCGAGCGCAGCGACCGCCGCGCGCTGATCGCCGAGCTGCTGGCGCAGGAGGGCGGCGACGCGGCCCGGCTCGCCCCCGACGCGCTGGCGCTGCTGGAGCAGCACCCCTGGCCCGGCAACGTGCGCCAGTTGAAGCATGTGCTGCGCACCGCGTTTGCGCTGGCCGGCGAGGACGGGCGCATCGGCGTCGAGCAGCTCGTCTCGCTGCAGCGGCGCACGGCGCGCACGCCACCCGCGACGCCGGCCCCGGCATCCGGTGAGGCCGCGACGCCCCCCGCGCCGAGCGCCGACAATGAACAGGCGGTGCTGCCGCCGCTGAACCCGATCCAGGCCAAGGAGCGCGAGGTGCTGCTGCAGCTGCTGGAGCAACACCGCTGGAACGTGAGCAATGTCGCGAAGGCGCTCGATGTCAGCCGAAACACCCTCTACCGCAAGCTCCACCGGCTCCACATCGCCCTCTCCCATCCCGTCGGTGCGGCAGCCGGGGGCTGAGGACGCGCGGCGCTGGGCCGCCGCGCTCGGCGACGACCACGACCCGGCCACCCAGGACCCGCCGCGCTCGCGCTTCGCGTGGTGCGTCACCGGCTCGGGGCATTACCTCGAGGAGTCGATGGCGCTGGCCGCACGGCTGCCGCAGGTCGACCTGTTCCTGTCGGCCGCGGCCGACGAAGTGCTGCCGCTGTACGGGCTGCGCATCGAGGCGCTGCGCGAACGCTTCCGCGTCTTCCGCGACAAGAGCGCGAGCGCGGTGCCGGTCGGGCGGCTCTATCTGGAGGCCTATCACACGGTGGTGATCGCGCCGGCGACCAGCAACACGGTCGCGAAATGCGCGCTCGGCATCTCCGACACGCTGCCGACCAACATGTTCGCGCAGGCCGGCAAGCTCGGCGTGCCCAGCCTGGTGTTCGCCTGCGACACCGAACCGGTCGTCATCACCAAGGGCCCGCGCACGACGCAGGACGAGTGGTTCACGCTGCGGCCGCGCAACGTCGACCTGGCGCATGTCGATCGGCTGCGCGAGGTCGATCACTGCGAGGTGTTCCGCTCGCCCGAGGAACTGGAAGCCGCGCTCACGGCGCGGCTCGCGGCGCTGAAGCTGGCCTGGCTCTGACGCGCGGATGGAGCATTACCTCTTCCTCACCGGCAAGCTGGCCCAGCCCGGGCTGGAGCGCGTGCTCGCGAGCATCGAGCCGCCGGCCTTCAGCTGGGCGACGCGCGAGATCGGCCTGCAGGTCGCGGCGCTGATGACGGCCGAGATGATTCAGCGCCGCGTCACGCGCGAGAGCCTCGCCGACGGTGGCGCGCGCCCGCCCGACCGCATCTACGTGCCGGGCCGCTGCCGCGGCGACGTGGCGGCGCTGGCCGCGCATTTCGGCGTGCCGGTCGAGCGCGGGCCGGAAGAGATGAAGGACCTGCCGCGCTTCTTCAACCGCGCGGCCAAGGCGATCGACCTGAACGAGTACGAGGTCGCGATCTTCGCGGAGATTGTCGACGCGCCGCGGCTCAGCGTCGACGAGATCGTCGCACGCGCCGCACTGCTGAAAGCCGACGGCGCCGACGTGATCGACCTCGGCGGCCTGCCGGCCACGCCCTTCCCCCACCTGGAGGACAGCGTGCGCGCGCTGAAGGCCGCGGGCCATGCCGTCAGCGTCGATTCGATGAGCCCCGACGAGCTGCTGCGCGGCGGCCGCGCCGGTTGCGACTACCTGCTGAGCCTGAAGCTCGACACGCTGTGGATCGCCGACGAGGTGGCCGCGACGCCGGTGCTGATCGCGCGCGAGCAGACCGAGCTCGAGACGCTCTACGAGGCGATCGAGATCATGGACAAGCGCGGCCGACCCTACCTGGCCGACCCGATTCTCGACCCCATCCCCTTCGGCTTCCTGGCCTCGCTGCTGCGCTACCAGACGCTGCGCCAGCGCTACCCCGAGGCGCCGATCATGATGGGCGTCGGCAACCTGACCGAGCTGACCGAGGCCGACACCAGCGGCATCAACGCGCTGCTGTTCGGCGCCTGCGCCGAGCTCGACGTCGCCGCGGTGCTGACCACGCAGGTCAGCCTGCATGCGCGCCGCGCGGTGCGCGAGGCCGACGTGGCGCGCCGCATCATGCACGCCGCCAAGCGCCACGCGATGCTGCCCAAGGGCCTGGGCGGCCTCGGCGACGCGCTGATGACGGTGCACGACAAGCGGCCCTTCCCGGACACGCCCGAGGAGATCGCCGCGACCGCGACGCAGGTGCGCGACCCGAACTTCCGCGTCCAGGTCAGCGAGGCGGGCATCCACGTCTACAACCGCGACGGCCTGCGCACCGAGCGGGAGGTCTTCAAGCTCTGGCCGCGGCTCGGCCTCGAGCACGACGCCGGCCACGCCTTCTACATGGGCGTCGAGCTGGCGCGCGCCGAGATCGCCTTCCAGCTCGGCAAGCGCTATGTGCAGGACCAGCCGCTGGCCTGGGGCGCGGCCGCCGACACCAAGGCCGAGGACCTGGACCGCTGGTGCGGGCCGGGCACCACGTTGACCCACGGCCGCAAGAAGCCTTCATGAGCGGCAATGACCAGATCTTCGAGGCGGTGATCACCAGCCTCGGCGCCGACGGCGGCGCGCATGTCGCGCCCTTCGGCGTGCGCTACCGCGGCGCCCAGGTCGTGCTGATGCCCTTCAAGCCCAGCGGTACGCTGGACCGACTGCGCGAGACCGGCCACGCGGTGCTCAACCTCACCACCGACAGCCGCGTGTTCGCCGGCGCCGTGTGCTCGCGCTGGCTCGGCCGGCGCGAGTGGCCGCTGCTGCCGGCGCAGGCGATCCGCGGCGTGCGCCTCGCGAACGCGCTCGCGCACAGCGAGCTGAAGCTGGTGCACGACGACGACCATGCCGAGCGCCCGACGCTGACCTTCGAGCGCGTGCTCGACGTGACGCATGCGCCCTTCCCCGGCTTCAACCGCGCGCAGGCGGCGGTGGTCGAGGGCGCGGTGCTGGTGAGCCGGCTGCACCTGCTGCCGGCCGAGAAGGTCGACACCGAGATGGACTATCTGCAGATCGCGATCGACAAGACCGCCGGCCCCGAGGAGCGCGAGGCCTGGGGCTGGCTGCGCGAGGCGATCGCCCGGCACCGGGAGGCCGGCGCATGAAGCTGCTGGTCAGCGTGCGCAGCGTCGGCGAGGCGCTGGCGGCGGCCGCGGCCGGCGCCGACTTCATCGACCTGAAAGAGCCCTCGGCGGGCGCGCTCGGCGCGCTGCCGATCGAGACGACGCGCGCGATCGTCGCGGCGCTGCGCGCGCGGCCGGGGCCGCCGTGCCACATCAGCGCGACCGTCGGCGATGTCGCGCCCGGCGCGGCGCCGGCGCCGGTGCTCGCACGCGTCGCCGCGACCGCGGCCTGCGGCGTCGACTATGTGAAGGTCGGTCTGGCGCCGACGGCCCTGCCGCTGCTCGACGCGCTGGCGCGCTGCGACGCGACGGTGGTGCCGGTGCTGATCGCCGACGCCGGCCTCGACGAGGCGCTGCTCGCGCGCGCGCTCGACGGCCCCTTCCCGGCGCTGATGCTCGACACCGAGGACAAGCACGGCGGCAGCCTGCTGCAACGCCTCGGCGACCCCGCGCTGCGCCGCTTCATCGCGCGCACGCGCGCGGCCGGCCGCCTCGCCGGCCTGGCCGGCGCGCTGCGCCTCGCGGACCTGCCGCGCCTGGGCGCGCTGGCGCCGGACTTCGCCGGCTTCCGCAGCGCGGTGTGCGACGGCGCACGCACCGCGGCGCTCGACGCCGCACGGGTGCGCGCGCTGCGCGAGCGGCTCGCGGCCGCCGAGCCCGCCTAGGGCTCGGCGCCGCCCGCACCGCAGGCCGAGTCGGCCAGCAGCAGCCCGCGCGCCCGCGCGACCTCGCTCTGCTCGAGCAGGTCGATCGGGAAGGCGGCCTCGCGCGCCATCCCGGCGAACTCGCTGTCGAGCACGCCCGCCTCGCCGAGCTGGGCGAAGCTGCGCTTGGCGTCGATCGCGCAGGCCTTGACCACCAGCAGCCGCTCGGCGTGCAGGCGGCGCGCCAGCCACAGCGAGAGGCTGTCGGCGCTCACGCCCCAGTGCGTCAGCTCGTCGGCGCGGTTGCGCAGCAGGTCGAGCGGGAACCACAGCGCCGTCTGGCCACGGCGCAGCACCTCGCGGATCTGCGTCTCGTCGGCGGCGAGCTGCAGCGCCGGACACAGCGCCTGCATCATCAGCGCGGTCTGCGCCATGCCGAGCACGGCCATGTTGTGGCCGGCCAGGTCGTCGAGCTGCCACCAGGCCTGGACCTCGCGGGCCTGGTCGGCGAAGGAGCCGCCACCGGGCACGACGATCGCGCGCCCGCCCCCGACCTCGGCCAGCATCTCCAGCCACTGCGGCAGCACGGCCTCGCGCGCCAGGCTGCCCCCGAGTTTGACGACCCACATCGCCGCGCCTCCCTCAGCCGCTCTCGGTGCTGCACAGCAGCGCCACCGCGCAGGCCGGGGCCGCGACCTGGGCGCCGCGGTGCAGCGCCACCCCGCCGGTGGCGCCGTCGAGCTCGGGGCCACCGAGCGCCAGCGTCGCGAAGTGGTGCAACGGCCGGCCGCTGCGCTCGGCCAGCGCCTCGACGAGGAAGTCGCCGCAGCCGGCCGCGATCAGCGGCGCGTCGGGCGCCAGGCCGGCCGCCTGGCTCACGCGGCGCAACTGCGCGTCGAGCTCGTCGAGCTGCAGCGTGCGCCAGGCGGCGGCGAAGTCGCGCCAGTCGGCGTCGCTGGCGTCGCGCGCGTCGAGCCCGATCATGCGCGCCAGGCGCCGCCGGGTGGCGGCCAGGTCCTTGCCGCCGCCATCGGCGCTCGGGTGCTGGTCGTGCGTCGGATCGAGCTCGCCGCACAGGCGGTAGACGTCGGCGGTGGTGGCGAACAGCTCGTTCATCACGCCGCGCCGCACGCCCTGGAAGTCGATGTGCGACGCCAGGCCGCACAAGGGCGTGCGCACCACGCCCTGGTAGACCAGCTCGCCGGTGACGAGCCGGTCGGCGTCGCTGCGCCCGCGCGCGCGCGGGCGGCCGCCGGCCAGCGGGATCAGGTCGCTGGTGGTGCTGCCGATGTCGACCAGCACGCCGCCATCGCCGCCGCGCCGCTGCAGCACATGGGCGACGAGCTGCGCGGTGGCGAGCCAGTTGGCCGAGGCCATCGCGTCCCAGCGCACGCTGACATCGGCCGCCCCGCACCAGCCGGGCTCGCCGGCGTAGAAGATCGCCGGGCCGACCAGCGTGCGCTCGAGCCGCTCGGCGATCGCGACGACGCCGGCCTCGCGGTGCGGGAACAGGTCGACCATCTCGCCGGTCATCGTGATCGCGTGCACCGTCTGCGCCGAACTCAGCGCCTCCGGCCAGCGCTGCGCCGCCGCGTCGATGCAGCGCTGCAGGTGCTCGAGGCCCTGCCACAGCGGGCAGGGCCACTGGACGGCGTCGCGCAGATCGCCATGCTCGACCAGCGCCGCCTTCACGTGGGCGCCGCCGACGTCCCAGCCGATCACGCGCTCAGGCCGCGACATGGGTGGCCTCCAGGTGGGCGCTGACGATCTCGGCGGCCAGGTTGCGGCCCAGCGCCGCCGACAGGCCTGCGTAGGCGCAGGTCACGCGCGGGTTGACCTCGATCGCGACCGGCCCGCGCTCGCGATGCCAGACGAGGTCGACGCCGACATAGCCGCGCAGCCCCGGCAGCGCCCGCGCCACCGCCGCGGCGAGCGCACGCAGCGCGTCGGCGCGCGGGTCCTGCAGCGCGATGCGCGCGATCGACACGCCGGCATCGCGCAGCTGCCCGGCGGCGTCGATCTCGATGTGCTGGCGGTTGATGGCCAGCAGCTCCGGTGCCGCGCCCGCGCGGCACAGCAGCGACAGGCTCAGCGCCTCGCCGTCGACCCAGGGCTCGAGCGTGGCCGGCGCGCCGCGCGCGGCGCGTGCGGCCAGGTCGGCCTCGGCCCGCGCCCGTTGCACGTGGCGCTGGCTGTCGGTGCTGCCGGCGCCGTCATCGGGCTTGACGATCCAGGCCGACGCGTGGCCCTCGAAGGCCAGCGGCGTGCACACGCCCTGCGCGGCCAGACGCGCCAGCGTCGCGCGCTTGCTGCCGGCCAGCGCGATGGCCTCGGGCGTGCAGCCGATCCAGCGGCGCGGGCCGACCGCGCGCGCCAGCCGCTCGAGCAGCCCGCCGGACTCGGGCGCGACCAGCCAGACCAGATCGTGGTCCGCGCCCTCGCGCAGCAGGAAGTCGAGCGCCGCCTCGCCCTCGCGCGGCTCGCGCGCCCGTGCCGTGTCGCGCGGCGCCACCGCGACGCCCGGCCCGAGCGGGTAGAACAGTGCCAAGCCGGTGCGCGGCGCGGCGGCCTGCCAGCGCGACAAGTCCGCCAGCACAGCGTCGCGCATCTGCAGGCCCGCGGCCAGCAAGGACGCCGGCACCGCGCCGGCGCCGCGCCCGATGCCACTGAGATACTCCCCCACCCACAGACGCAAACTCATGCGATGCACATCATTCCGGTGATCGACCTGCTCGACGGCCGGGTGGTGCGCGCCGTGAGAGGCGAACGCTCCGCGTACCGACCGATCGAGTCCCTGCTGTGCCCGGGCGCTGCTCCTCTTCCCGTGGCAGATCGCCTATGCGAACACTGTGCCACCGACACGCTGTACCTGGCCGACCTCGATGCCTTGCAGGGCCGCCCGGCGCAATCCGAGACGCTGCGTGCGCTGCTCGACGCCGACCCGGCACGCCGGCTCTGGCTCGATGCCGGCTTCGCCGACGCCACGGCGGCGGCGCGGCTGCTCGCCACGCTCGGCCCGGCCGCGGCGCGCGTCACGCCGGTCTACGGCAGCGAGTCGCTGCGCGCCCGCGAGGCGCTGGCCGAGTGCTTCGCGCCGCCCGCGCGCGCCTGGCTCTCGCTCGACAGCCGCGGCGGCGCGCCGCTCGATCCCGCCGGGATCCGCGCCTGCCCCGCGCTGTGGCCGCAGCGGCTGATCGTGATGACGCTCGAGCGCGTCGGCAGCGGCGCGGGCCCCGACCTCGAGGCCCTGGCCGCGGTGCGGCGCGCGGCACCGCAGGCCGAGATCGTCGGTGCCGGCGGCATCCGCGACGAGGCCGACCTCGCGGCCTGCGCGGCCGCCGGCGCGCAGGCCTGGCTGCTCGCCTCGGCGCTGCACGACGGCCGCATCGCACCGCGCCACAGAATGTGACGAACCGCGCCCGCGCGGCCACACTGTGTCGCGCCCGGCCGCTCCGGGTGGCTCCTCGGTAGCGGCACGCCGCGCCGCTGCATCCGGGCACAACGCGCATATTCGCCGCGTCCCGCGGGCACACAATGGCACACGCCTTGCCTGAGCCTGCCTCGATGAGCGCCCCGATCCCCTGGACCTGCCCCTTCTGTCCGCTGCTGTGCGACGGTTTCGAGATCGCCGTGCAGACCGACGGCGGCCTCGCGCTGCGGGGCAGCGACTGCCCGCGCGCGACCCAGGCGTTGCGGCGCTTTGCCGCGGCGCCGCAAGCCGCCTCGGTCGACGGCGCGCCGGCGACGCTCGAGGCCGCGCTCGACGCCGCCGCCGCACGGCTGGCGCGCAGCCGCCAGCCGCTGTTCGCCGGTCTCGGCACCGACATCGACGGCGCGCGCGCGCTCTACCCGCTGGCCTGCGCGCTCGGCGCGATCACCGATGCGGCCGGCAGCGACGCGCTGCTGCACACGCTGCGCGCGCTGCAGGACCGCGGCCAGTTCACCACCACGCTGGCCGAGGTGCGCAACCGCGCCGACCTGGTCGTCTGCGTCGGCGGCTCGCCGCGCGAGGCGCTGCCCGAGGTGTGGCGGCGCCTGGGCATCGGCGAGGCCCTGGTCGCGCAGCGCGAGATCGCCTTCGTCGGCGCGCCGGCCGATGCCGCGCTGGCGGGCGTGCCGGGCATCGCCACGACGAGCCTGGGCGAGAACGACGACCTGTTCGACAGCGTCGCGCTGCTGGCCGCCGCGGTCGCGCAGCGCCGGGCCGCCGTCCCGCCGGCGATCGCGGCGCTCGCCGAGCGGCTGCGCGCGGCACGCTACGCGGTGCTGGCCTTCGAGACCGCCCGGCTGCCGGCCCAGGGGGCGCTGCTCGTCGAGACGCTCAACCAGATCGTCACGACGCTGAACCGCACGACGCGCGCCGGCCTGCTGCCGCTCGGCGGCGCCGACGGCAGCGCGAGCGTGAACCAGGTCCACGCCTGGCTGTCGGGCCTGCCGCTGCGCAGCCGCGCCGGCCCGCTCGGCCTCGAGCACGAGCCGCTGCGCTGGGGTGCCGAGACGCTGCTGGCCACGGGCGGCGTCGACGCGCTGCTGTGGGTCGCGAGCTACGGCAGCGAGCCCGCGCGCCCGGCGACCGACGTGCCGACCGTCGTGCTCGGCGGCCCCGGGGTCGCCGCGCCGGCGCGTGGCGTGTTCATCCCGGTCGCGACGCCGGGCATCGGCGTGGCCGGCCATCTGTTCCGCACCGACGGCGTGGTCGCGCTGCCGCTCGAGGCGCTGCGCGACGACGGCCTGCCCTCGGTGGCCGAGGTCGCCCGCCAGCTGACCCACCGTGTGAAGGCCCTCCCGTCATGAGCTCGATGCGCATCCGCAACGCCCGCGTGATCGACCCGACGCACGGCGTCGACGCCGTGCGCGACCTCGGCGTGCGCGACGGCCGCATCGTCGAGCTGCATCCGCAGGAGGCCGTCGGCGAGGAGGTCGACGCCAGCGGCTGCGTGCTGATGGCCGGCGGCGTGGACCTGCACAGCCACATCGGCGGCGGCAAGGTCAACCTGGCGCGCATGCTGCTGCCCGAGGACCACCGCCTCAATCGCGACCCGGTGCCGCTGCCGAGCAACCCGCTCGAGCTCGCCTCCTGCGGCCACTGCGCGCCCGGCACGCTGGCCGCCGGCTACCGCTACGCCGAGATGGGCTACACCGCGGCCTTCGAGCCGGCCATGCTGCCGGCCAACGCGCGCCACGCCCACATGGAGATGGGCGACACGCCCATCCTCGACCACGGCGCCTACGTGATGCTCGGCAGCGACGAGCTGTTCCTGCGGCTGCTCGCCGAGGGCCGGGACTTCCAGTCGATCCGCGACTACGTCGGCTGGACGATCAACGCCAGCAAGGCGCTGGGCGTCAAGGTCGTCAACCCGGGCGGCATCTCGGCCTTCAAGTTCAACCAGCGCAAGCTCGACGTCGACGAGGAGCACGTGCACTGGCGCGTCACGCCGCGCCAGATCGTGCACACGCTGGCGCGCGCGCTGCACGAGCTCGGCGTGCCGCACCCGCTGCACATCCACGGCAGCAACCTCGGCGTGGCCGGCAACATCGAGTCGACGCTGCAGACCATCGCGGCGCTCGAGGGCCTGCCCGCGCACCTGACGCACATCCAGTTCCACGCCTACGGCAAGGACGGCCCGAAGAAGTTCTCGTCGGCCGCGCGCGAGCTGGCCGAGGCCGTCAACACGAATCCGAACATCAGCCTCGACGTCGGCCAGATCATGTTCGGCCAGACGATCACCGCCTCCGGCGACACGATGCGCCAGCATGCCAACGCCGACCTCGGCACGCCGCGCAAGTGGGTCGGCGCCGACATCGAGTGCGACGCCGGCTGCGGCGTGGTGCCCTTCAGGTACCGCGAGCAGAGCTTCGTCAACGCGCTGCAGTGGCTGATCGGGCTGGAGATCTTCCTCCTCGTCGACGACCCCTGGCGCGTCGTGCTGACCACCGACCACCCGAACGGCGCGCCCTTCACGACCTACCCGCACCTGATCCGGCTGCTGATGGACAAGGCCTTCCGCGACGAGCAGATGGCCAAGCTGAACCCGGACGCGGTGGCGATGAGCTCGCTGGGCTCGATCACGCGCGAGCTGAGCCTGAACGAGATCGCGATCATGACGCGCGCCGGCCCGGCGCGGCTGCTCGGCCTGAAGGACCGCGGCCATGTCGGCGTCGGCGCGGCGGCCGACATCGCGATCTACCGCGAGGACGCGAACCGCGAGACCATGTTCACCGCGCCCGAGCATGTGTTCAAGGACGGCGTGCGCGTCGCGCACCGGGGCGTGATCACCGCGACGCCGACCGGCGGCACCCACTTCGTCGAGCCGGTCTACGACAGGGGCATCGAAAAGCTGATCGAGCACTACGCGCACGAGCACCTGGCCGTCGCGCCGCGCCACCTGGTGATCGGCCACGACGAGCTGTGCCGCTGCTGCAACGGCGGACGGCTGCTGCCGACGGCCTGCTTCGAGACCGCGGCGAACTGAGCATGGAACTCAACGGCATCACGATCGACGACAGCTTCGCCGAGGCCTTTCCGATGAAGGGCACGCGGCTGATCGTCACCGCCCACGACCTGACCTGGGCCCGCCATGCCGCGGTCGCGACCACCGGCTTCGCGACCTCGGTGATCGCCTGCGGCTGCGAGGCCGGCATCGAGCGCGAGCTCGCGCCCGAGGAAACGCCCGACGGACGGCCCGGCATCAGCATCCTGATCTTCTCGATGAGCGGCCGCGAGCTCGCCAAGCAGGTCGAGAAGCGCGTCGGCCAGTGCGTGCTGACCTGCCCGACCACCGCGGTCTACGCCGGCCTCTTCGAGGGCGACCCGATCGCGCTCGGCAAGAACCTGCGCTTCTTCGGCGACGGCTGGCAGCAGAGCAAGATGATCGCGGGGCAGCGCTACTGGCGCGTGCCGGTGATGGACGGCGAGTTCGTCGCGCAGGAGACGACCTGGGTCACGACCCAGGCGGTCGGCGGCGGCAACCTGCTGCTGCTGGCCACCGACACCGCCGCCGCGCTGCGCGCCGCCGAGGCGGCGGTCGCGGCGATGCGGCGGGTGCCGAACGTGATCATGCCCTTCCCCGGTGGCGTGGTGCGCTCAGGCTCCAAGGTCGGCAGCAAGTACCCGACGCTCGGCGCCTCGACCAACGACGCCTATTGCCCGAGCCTGCGCGAGCTGGCGAAGCAGAGCGACCTCGGCCCGGAGATCGGCAGCGTGATGGAGGTGGTCATCGACGGCCTGACCGACGCCGACGTGGCCGCGGCGATGCGCGCCGGCCTGAAGGCGGTGATCGAACTCGGCGGCGCCTCGGGGCTCCGGCGCGTCGGCGCCGGCAACTACGGCGGCAAGCTCGGCCCCTTCCTCTACCACCTGCACAAGCTGGTGCCGGGAGCCGCCGTATGAGCGGCTGGATCCTCGCGCTGAAGCAGACGCCGGCGCTGCGCGTCGACCTGCGCTCGGTGTCGCCGGCGGCCCTGGCCGGGCAGAGCGCCGCTGCCGTGGCCCGGCACCGCGTCTGGCATGGCAACGAAGCGGTCGCGCTCGGCGATCTGTTCACGATCGCGCCGCACACCGAGGGCGAGCTGCGCTTCGAGGGCGATCTCGCGCGCTTCGACCGCCTGGGCTGGCAGCTGGCCGGCGGCTCGATCCGCATCGACGGTGCGGCCGGCGACTACCTCGGCGCCGGCATGAGCGCCGGCGAGATCGTCGCGAGCGGCCACGCCGGCGTGCTGGCGGCCTGCGAGATGTCGGGCGGCCGGCTCGAGGTCGGCGGCGACGTCGGCGACTTCGCCGCCAGCGCGCTGCCCGGCAGCATGGATGGCATGCGCGGCGGCACGCTGCTCGTGCGCGGCTCGGCCGGCGCGCGCTTCGGCGACCGCATGCGCCGCGGCAGCGCGCTGGTGTGCGGCGACGCCGGCGACTTCGTCGCCTCGCGCATGGTCGCCGGCACGATCGCCGTCGCGGGCCGCCTCGGCGCCCACCCGGCCTACGGCATGCGGCGCGGCACGCTGCTGGCGCTGGGGCCTGCGCCGGTGCCGCCGCCGACCTTCGTCGCCAACCATGTCGACATCGGCGTGTTCTGGCAGCTGCTGGCGCGCGACCTGGCCCGCCACGGTGGTCCGTTCGCGGCACTGGGCCAGCGCCGTCCCTCGCGCTTCCTCGGCGATCTGGCCGCCGGCGGCAAGGGCGAGCTGCTGCTCGTCGCCTGAGCCGCTAAGCTGTCCCCCGCCGCGCGGCCCCCGCCGTCGCGGCGCTCATCCCCGTTTCCCACCACCCACGACGACCATGAGCAAATACACCTTCCACGCCGCCGAAGCCACCGTCTTCGCCGCCGCCGGCCAGTTCACCGACGCGATGCCCGAGATCCTGATCGGCCGCACCGATGGCCCGGTCGGCGCGGCGTTCGCGAACCTGATGGCGCAGAGCAAGGGCCACACCGCGATGTTCGCGATCCGCGCCTGCAACCAGATGGTCCGCCCGGCGACGATCACGGTGCCGAAGGTGACACTGAAGGACAGCGTCAACATCGACCTGTTCGGCGGCGTGGTGCAGGCGGCCACCGCCGATGCGGTGCTCGATTGCGTGATCGACGGCACCATCCCGAAGGACATCGCCAACGATCTGTGCATCATCAGCATGGTGTGGATCGACCCGCGCTGCGCCAAGGACCCGAAGCTCGAC